>NZ_CAJPQR010000001.1 GCF_905372745.1 uncultured Campylobacter sp.
AAATCGAAGCTAACGCAAACGTACTAGCTCAAAGCATCAACGAGATGAGCGAGAGTATCAGAGAGCAAAGCGAGGGCATAAATATGATAAATCAAAGCGTGAGCCAGATAGATGATATAACCAAGCAAAATATCGGTATCGTAAGCACCACGAACGAAATCACGTCTCAAATCGACGACATGGCTAAAACGATAGTCGCAGACGTAAGGAAAAATAAATTTTAATCAAGCCGAATTTGGCTCTGGCGGGCTTTGTCGTAAATTTAGCCCGCCTTTAATCTTTTTTAAATGCATAAAGATATCCGTGTAATAAAAAGAGTCCAAAATAACTTATCTCAACGGTTTTTAATACTAAGTTTCTTGTGCAGTTTTTTATATACAATACATAAGGCTCTCTTTAACCTAAGCTCAAACCAAGGAGTATTTGGTCTTGAGTCAAGATTTTTATAATCTACTATTAAATCAGATATCTTCGTAACTTACTGTCATTGCACCGGTAATTGGGGCAACGGTTATAGTGGCTTTTTTGTGCTTTGTTTCAACTTTTATTACACAAGGAGATTGATAAAACGCACTGTTTATTGCATCATTACCATATCCTCTTGCTAAATTTCTAGGGTCTAATATACGACCGTATTCGTCAAAACCTATCTGATGCATTGGATCCGGCTGATAAACGACAGGGCAGTCGATATCGGCATATGTTACGCCGTATTTCTTATCTAAAACTCCTTCTATATCTCTTCCTATTTCACTTTTACTTATTACATAACTATTACTGCTTACCCTAATTCTCCAACGCTTCGTATACCAATTTGGATCAGTTGGATCGAATGTATTATCTTGCATCGCTAAAAGCTGAGTTTTTCTAACGGCAGCCATGATGTCGTCTACGGCAGAGCCTAACTGATCCCGGTCTAGTCTAGGTAAAGCAGCTAAAGCTAAAATGCCTACTGCGACTATAACAATGACGAGTTCTAGCATCGTAAACGCTTTTTTAAATTTATAGGATTTTTTGTTTATATAACGCTCTGTATTTAGGCAATCACTAATTTTACTCATATCTATTCTTTTTAAATATTTTTTAAGTTAATTTTACAACTTTGATTATAAAATCAAGCTAAATTTAATTTCAAATTTGATATTTTTGCCGTATATTTTTTAAATTTTAGTAAAATATTATAAAGGTATTTTAAAAGAATTGTTTAAAGACGCTAGTAGTAGAATATAAAATGTAATCTTAACTTAAAGGAATTTGGATTGAAAAACTTTTTGCAATCTGTCTTTATACTCGCCGCTTTTACCGCCGTCCTCTTTTATCTTTCGTATTTGGGAGTTAAATTTGATAAATTTGGCTCAAGCCCAGTGCCGACGCATTTTACCGTCACGCCGGACACCAAGATAGACCCGAACTCCGAGCTAGCCAAATACGTAACGCAAGAGGAAGTGGACGATTTTGCTTTTAGATACTGGGATATAGACGAATACGAGGAAAACAACGCCACCCTTAACGCTTTAAGAAATTTGCTGAGACTAAAAGATACGGATAAGATTTTAAATTTTATGACAAGAAACGGGCTTAGCGCCGACGTAAAGATGAAGGCAGGCACTACTCCGCTGATGTATGCTAGCTTTTATGACGACGAAACCACGGCAAAAAGACTCATGGAGATGGGCGCAAACGCTCATGCGAAAGATAACTACAAACTCTCGCCCCTGGCATAGAAAATAACTCTACAAAGACCGTTAAGCTACTGCTTGATAGCGGAGTTAAATTTAGCAATAAAGAAAAAATTCAAAGATATTTAAAAGCGCCCCAAAACGATAGGATAAAAAGCTTGACTATCAACGGAGATAATATATTTGTAGAGTATGAAGTAAAATACGGTCAGAAAAACGAAGGCTCAAAAGGCTGGATATTGCCTTTTGATTATATTACCTTTGGCAACTTTACCGAGATGCTACAAATACTATTTAGTATGGGGTATTTTGACGAGAATGGCAACTATTTTAAAGATATGGAATATATGCCAAACTACGAACCTATGCTAAATTTGCTACTAGACAACAACATTTCGGGGCAACCTACTTACTAGCAAGGAGCTGAAAGAGGCGTATAAAAAATGCTATATAAGACACAAGTGGGCAGTTGAAGACAAAGAAAAATACATCTATAAAATGAATCAAGGCAGAGACGAAGAGGCCGAAGAAAAGATAAAGAAAAAGTATGATAAATACAAATATGCTCCTTACTGGCACATATATCAAGACGGCCTCTTACAATACAAACCAAAGCCGATAGACCCGAAAAAGATAGAAGAATTTGACAAAGAGATAGACTACTATAAGCAACATTGTTCAGATGAAAATTCTACGTTTAAAGATACCGAATCTTTTGTAAAATGGGCAAATGAAGAAAAAAGATGGGAATATGTACGGCAGTTTTTAGAAGCGCACAAAAACAACCCCGCAAAGGTAATCTATATCGACGCCAATATAAGCAGTCAAGACAAAGAAAAGCTAATATCCAATAAACTAATCCAAAAATTAAGTAGTAAAAATGCCGCAGAGCGATAACAACGCAACGATAAATAACGATGAGCTAAACCTAGTCGTAGAAGAAGCATCTAAAGAGATAGCGGGCTGTTAAATTCTTTTGTAAGCCAGTAACCGCGATTTTGCTTTTATACGACACTAGGCCAATTTACCGACGGCAAAGAGCCGCGTGCGCGGCGCTATAAGCTCGCAAAGTGAAATTTGAGCCGTAAATTTAAGCTTTCTTGCGAGTATAAACTACTCGTTAAGCGCCTGCACTACGTGATCCCAGCCAAGCGCCCTAGCGTAGTCTAGTGCGGTTTTGCCGTGGATATTTTTAGCGTTTTTATCAGCGCCCTTAGCGAGCAAAATCTCGACCGCCGTACGGTTGCCGGCAATCGCCTCGCGGTGGAGCATCGTATAGCCCTCATCGTCGGCCTGCGTTATCTCTTTTGGATTTTGGCTTAAAAACTTTTGCAACTCTTCTTTCATATTTACGCTCATCGGATGCTCGATGAGATTTTGCGGATGCGTATCTTGCTCGTAGGCTAGCAAAACTACGTCCGGATCGCCGAAATCCAGCCCCCATGCCTCGTCGTGTTCGGCACGCTCGTCCTTACCCATAGCTTTACGCATGGCTTGCACGCTAAAGCCGCCGTATGCTCTACCGTCTACCGCAAACATCCAGTCGCTGATTTGCTCTAGCGGCACCGCGACTTCGTCGCCGCTTGCGACGCTAGTTAGTATGCCTGGGTCGTTGGCCAGCACGCCGTAAACGCGCTCGCCGTCAAAATACACGTCGTTTATCCACATGTGCTCGACCTCCGTATGGCCGCCGATATCTTGCGAAAAGGCAACCTTGACGCAAGCGAAGTCAAGCCCCGGGATAATGCGGTGATTTTCCCAGTATAGCTCGCGCCAAAAGTACCCAAAGCTCTCTCTAGCCTGCCTAAAAGCCTCTAGCATCGCCGCGTCTTCGCCGTCTGCATAAAACACAGGTTCGTTTTCTTCTTTGTTTGCGCCTTTGCTGTTTTTTGCGTCCGACTCGTCGCCTAATATCTTTTTAAATAGTCCCATATTTTTCCTTTAATTTGAGTTTGTATTTGTTTAAATTTACCGCAAAACCCTCGCGTAAATTCGCCTATTTCGGTGGCCCGTGCGCTCAAGGCTATGGGGGGGGGTGCGAAGGGAATGCAAATCGTCGCGTCTTGATTTAAAAAACGAGTCGCGAATGCTAAAGCCGTTTTCGGACTTTTCGTTTGTATCCATCGTCTGCTCCTTTCGTTTGTTTTCCGCTTTTTAGCGCGTTTGACTTGTGGCGGCTGCTTGCTTTTTAGCTTAAACTCAGAGCCGCGTTTTTAAGCTCTTATCGCTTTATGTGCGGCGATTGATATAATTTTAGCCGCGAAATTTTAAGCTAAATTTATAAAACCGCTTCGTCTAAATTTAGGCTTTAGATTTTTGCCGCTTTGCATCCGCAAAACCGATATGCATTCCGGCTGATTTAGCATGATTTTGCGCGCTTGTTAGATTTAACCGCGAATTTAGGCTAAATTTAAGCTTGTTTATCCGTTTTGCCTAGAGTGCAAAATTTATCTGCAAATTTAGTCGACGCGTTTAAATTTAGTTTGAGATTAGCCGCGAAATTTAGTCGCAAAATCTCTCGTCGGCGCGATTTTGCTTGCGTTTTTTAAAAAATTCTTCTTTATTTTTAGGATCCGCAAAATACTCGTCTTGCTTTTGCAGGCTTTTTTCTAGTAAGCCTTCGGCATTTTTGAGCGCGGCTTTGCGATCTTTAAATTTAGACGGAAATCGCTCTAAAAACACCGCCTCGTAAGGGTGGGCTTTCGTCCATTCGTTTGCCCGCGAAACGGCGGCTCGTTGCTTTTTTAGATCGCAAAAGGCGTAGGGATTTATCACGTCGCCTACAAGCTTAACGAAGGCTAAATTTACGTCCATAGTGGAGGCAAATACCGGGTCTTTTACGTCTAAGACCTCGGTAAAAACGATGAATCTATTTTTGCCGGCATAAAACCAAAATGCCGCCTCGTCCTTTAGCCCCAGATCAAAGGCGCGCGCGGCAACCGTCATTAACGTGCTAGGCGCGACTAGCCCCGGCGCGTCCTCGATGATTTTTATCGCCTTTTGCAGACTTTCTACGTTATTTTCCATGAGTAGGCCATCTATCGCATCGTAAACGCGTACGTAATTAGGCATGCCGCCGCTTGCCGAGTAGAGATTTGAGACGTAGATATCGACGGAATTTACTTTTTGGGGCGCATCGTCGGCCGTTTGCGATACGAATTTAGCATTTTTGCTCGGCGTAAAATTTAACGCATCTGCCCTAGGCATCGGCGTTTTCGTGGATATCGCGGGATCTTCTTGTTTCATAGCTGCGTATCCTTGCGCGTTTATGATCGTAAAAGCAAGCGAGGCCGCAAGCGCGGCGGATAAAATTTTACTCATATTTTTCCTTTTTAAAAATTACCGACTGAGCGCAAATGCCGAATGCAAGCGATAAATTTTAAACGCAAATTTGCACGGCAAAGAGCGTGCTAAATTTAGCCCAATTTTATAAAATCGGCGACGATTTTACGAGCTTTAGATTAAAATTTACGCAAGCAAACGACAAATCCGCGCCCAAACTACGGGTTAAATTTATAATCCTAGCACCGTTTTTAACAGCATATAAATGAGCGCCGCCGAGCCGCCTGCGATAGGTAAAGTGATGACCCATGCAAGCACGATAGGTTTGACCATTTTCCAGTTGGCGTCGCGGTTTAGGATACCGATGCCAAGCACCGCACCGATGAGGATGTGCGTCGAGGAAACAGGGATACCTAGCTTGGTAGCTAGCAGGATAACGGTACTAGCGGCTAGCTCGGCACTAAAGCCCGTCGTAGGTAGGATCTCGGCCAGCTTGCTACCGATCGTGGTGATGACCTCTTTGCCTAGAAACCAAAGCCCGACAACAAGCGAGATACCAAACGTCACCATCGCGATGCCCGGCACCGGAGCGGTGGCGTTTATGGAGCCTGTTTTTAGTACGTCTAGGATCGCGGCAAATGGGCCCACGGCGTTTGCGATGTCGTTTGCGCCGTGAGAGAAGGCGAACGAGGAGGCCGTAAATATCTGAAACCACGAAAAAATGCGGTTCGTGCTCTTTTCTGCGTTATCTTTTTTCATCACGTTTATCATCGCAAGCGTGGCGAGATATGTGACGATACCGATGACGCATATGATCCAGATCGTGCCGATGAATCCGATGTCTAGATTTAGGTGCGCTAGGCCCTTAAATAGCATCATCGAGGAGATGATGATCGCGCCGATGCCCGCCACCATCGGGATGTGTTTGCGCATGGCTTTTGACGTGTCGATCTCTTTTTCGCGCTCTTTCATGGCTTTGATGGCGAGCTTGTATTCGCTGCGTTCGCCACTTTCAACGTCATCCTCGTCAAGGACCGCGATCTTGCTTAGTATTCTTATCTGTTCGCTTTCGGGTTTTGTTTTTAGCTCTTGCAGATAGCGCTCTTTGTAGGCTTTACGCTCGCGTTTTAGTACCTTTAGCTCAAGGGTAAATTTGCGAGTAGGAATCAAAATTTTAGATTTTATGTAGCCGTAAATGAAGTAAGAAAGGATGCCTCCTAGCAGCGGCGAGATCACCCAGCTCACGGCGATCCTACCTATCTCACCCCAGGAAACCATAGCTAGAGCCTTATCTCCGCCCATCGTCGTAAAGCCCATGGTAAGCCCGGCGCCGACGATACCGCCCACGATCGAGTGCGTCGTGGAGATAGGTAGGCCTTTTTTAGACGCGATAAATAGCCAAATACCGGAGCTCAAAAGCGCCGACATCATAATCAGCACAAAAAGCATCGGCTCGGTGCCCTCCTGCGGGAAGCTCACGATGCCCTCGCGGATGGTTTTGGTTACCTCTCCGCCGGCGAATATCGCGCCGCTGAGCTCGAAAATAGCGGCTATAACTAGGGCTTGCTTTATCGTGACGGTCTTGGCGCCTACGCTCGTGCCAAAGGAGTTTGCGACGTCGTTGCCGCCGATATTAAACGCCATAAAGATACCGAAAATACTAGCGATACTGAAAAGCAAAAAGTGATGAGTTGGGATGTACTGATAGCCCCAAATGAAAAATCCAAACGCGGTAATTATAAAGATCGCAAAGGCAAAAAGATTGTCGCTTCTCAAGCAAGTCCTTTTAAAAATGAATGGTTAATTATAGCTACATTTTTCTTAAGCAAGCCAAATTTAGGCGGTTTTATTAGCTTTAAATTTTAGCTTCGTTATAATTCGACCACTTAAATTTAAAGGAGAAAAAGTGACTATCAGAGAGAAAATTTTAGATGATATCAAGACTGCGATGAAAGAAAAAGATAACTTTCGCCGCGATACGCTAAGGCTCATAAACTCGGTCATCAAACAAGTCGAAGTCGATGAGCGCGCCGAGATGACCGACGAAAAGGTGCTACCGATCTTGCAAACTCAGATCAAACGCCGCATGGACTCTATCGAGCAGTATAAAAACGGCGATAGGGATGATCTGGCACAAAACGAGCAAAAAGAGATCGACATCATAAACGGCTATCTACCGAAGCAACTAAGCGCAGACGAGCTGGAGGCCGAGATAAAAGCGATCATCGCAGGCCTTGGCGAGGGCGCAAATATCGGCACTGTAATGAAAGCGGCCAAAGAAAAAATCGGAGCCAGAAGCGACGGAAAGAGTATAAGCGAGTGCGCAAAGAGGTTGCTGGGCTAAATTTGCATTTAAATTTGACCGAATTTGCTTTGGGATTTGGTCAAATTTGAGGTGAGGGCAGGCGAGCGTCGCTTGCTTTTACTTTTTGTTAAGTTGGCTAAAATTAAAATGCTTAAATAGCGGGCGCAAACTTATTATGTTTCACTACTTACGGTTTTTATCGGCGCATTTTGTACGCCGTTTCTAAGGTAAATTTAGCAAATTACGGGTTTTTGCCTTTCATAAATTTGTATTTCGAGATTTTATGCAAGTACTTTCAATGTGCCGTTGCTAGCGATTTAGCGCGATTTCGGCAAATTTAGCGGCTAGCCATACTTGGGCTTTTGCTTGCGCTTGTTAAATTTAGCGGCTGTACTTATCTACGAATTTTTATAAAAAGCTTGTAAATTTTAGGTATAAATAAGCTAAAACGCCGATTGTCAGGACTATTTGACCGAGTTCAGCTTCAAGTCTCGGTAAACGGAAACTAGTTTTTGTCTTTATATTTTGATCGGTATAAAATAAATCGTAAAATTTTAATGCGTGTCGCCTTTAAATCAGCCGAGGTTAGCGGGTTTTGGGTCTAAATCCGGTTAAATTTCAAGTTGGTAAAATTTCCAGCCATTGTTTAGTTTGGTATTTAAAATTTGCGGCTTTGCATTTGATTTTTGGTTGGATTGGCAAACCTTGCGCTTTAAATTTTGGAGAGAACGGCGATATTTCTTAAAAGTTTTTAACTTAACTATATTTTTAAAAAGCGTAAACATAGCGAAGTAGATATGCTAAAGCGCGACGGCAAGGAGTTTATACTTGGTCTGCTATGCTGGTAAGTTTAGTTAATACCTATATTATCATAGTTCCTTTAATATGGCACGTTTTATTAGTGGCAAACAAAGCAAAGCTAGCAGGGAGCCTCGACTTGCTTTATCGCTACAAGCAGACAAAGGCATGCTAAATATAGATTAGCTAAATTTAAAAGTAACTTCTCAAGCATAGCGCAATGATAACGCTAAGTAAAAGTAAATTTTACACTTCATTTAAAGAACATATTTTGCTTTATGCGGCTTAGCTATGGATGTAGAGAGGCTGGGTTTGGATATATGGCAACACCAAAGATACAAAATAAGCAAAGCGCTTGCGATGAAGTTTTGATAAAAAGGTTGTATTGCATTATTTTAAAATCTATAAGAGTTATATATAGCAAGATGAAGTAGCGGATAATAATCCGCTCAAGCTTATTTAGCGCAAATTCGATACTTGGGCGACATTTGCTGTATATAGGCTTGGAATTTAAGCCAAATGACTTAAATTCCAAGGTTTTTTATTTGGCGCTTTCTTCTATGGCCAAGTCTATGATTTTAAATATCTCGCCGCTTGCTTGTTTGACTTTTGTAAATCTATCGACGAATTTTTGGATATCTTTTATGTCGTATCCGTTCTTTGACTCTTCTAGATTTGCCATTACTAGGTCGCTGATTTGTGTTGCCGGTACGCTAGCTTTTTCAAAGCTTTTTGAGTTTGCGAAATACGGCGCGGCGCTCTCATACCATGCGTTTAAATTTTGAACCTGACGCTCCATATTTTCATCATATCCTCTTTCGTTTATAACGTTAGAGTAAGCCGTTTGCAAATACGTTACGCGGTTAATCTTACCGATGATGCCGATGGTTTTATTTTCGACGTATTTTGAAATTTTTGCGCTCTGCGTCGCGCCCTGGCTAAAGACGTTTACGGCATCTTTAAATTTAGCTACGCTTACATTGGCTACTTGCGCTATTTGCGTGATTTTGTTGGAATTTTCGTTTAAATCGTTTGTCTGTTGCTGAAGAGTTTGGATGTTTATACCTATCTCGCTAGTGGCCTTTTGCGTATTTTCGGCTAGTTTGCGTACCTCGTCGGCAACGACGGCAAATCCTCTACCGTGTTCGCCGGCTCTAGCGGCTTCTATAGCGGCGTTAAGAGCAAGTAAATTCGTCTGCTCGGCGATATCTTTGATTAAATTTACAACCGAAGAAATCTCCTCGGTTCTATGCGTTAAATTTCTAATAGCTTCCGTAGACTGGCTTATTAGGAGTTCAAGGTCGCCCATATTAACGCTTAGCTCGCTTACCGCGGACATACTTTCGTTTGCCTTAGATGAAGTATCTTGCGCCATAGTCGCTATTTGAGTTAGATTTTTAATGCTTTGATTTAGGTCGTTTTGTACTTCCAAAATACCGTCGTTACCGTTTCCTAATTCGCTAAATTTTTCCGAAAGCAGACCTCTTACCTTGCCTTTTTGTCCGGCTTTTATGCCCTCTACGCCCTCGCTCATCGAAACGGCGTTACTTTTAAAAAGGCCGCGAAAACCTTCCGTAAAGATATTCCTATATGTTATTCCGCTTTCTGCAGATTTTACGCAAGTTCCCATTTCTCGCTGTAAAGCTTCGATTTGATCAAGCAAATCGTTTATTCCAAGGGCGATTTTACCAATCTGCGAATTTGGATCGATTTGTAAAATTCTAGGTTCTAAAAAGCCGTTTCTGGCCTGCTCGACTACGTTTAAAATTTCATCGTAATTTACTTTTTCTTTCTTAAAAAACATTTTTTTCCTTGGTTTATAGTCTTTGCAAGTTATTCATTAGCTCATCGTAGCTTTTATTTTTTTCTTGTAATATGCTGTCAAGAAGTTTTGATGAAGCATCCATTCCGCCGTTTTTTTCGGCTTCTAAAAGTTGCTTGTAGAGCGGTATAATAACATCTAGCGCTTTTGGATTGGGCTTACGGCGAACAGAATAATAACCGATAATTTCGCCATTTTGATCCAGGGATGCGGTTACGTTGGCAAATACCCAGTAAAAAGAACCGTCAAAGCTTTTGTTTTTAACATAGGCAAAAACTTCTTTTTTATTTTTTACATACTCCCATAAAATTTTAAATACTATGCGAGGCATATCAGGATGCCTTACGATGTTGTGAGGCTTACCGATAAGCTCGTTACCTTTTGCTCCTACTATTTGAGCAAAAGGTATGTTGCAGTATATTATTCTGCCCTTGGTATCTGTTTTAGAGACCAAAAAAGCATCGCTATTTACCTGTCTTTCCTGAAAGTTTTGTTGCATTAGCTTTCTTCCTTTTTCCTATTTCTTATTTGCGACCCTGAACCGCATTTCCAAGATCCCACATAGGCATAAATATACCAAGAGCCAAGAGTATAACCATGGCCGCCATAAACAAAAGCATAATAGGCTCTATATAGCCTGATATATTATCTACTAGGTCGCTAAATTTGGCTTTGTAATAATCCGTTACTTTCTCAAGCATTGCGTCTATTGCACCGCCTCTTTCTCCTGCGCTTAGCATCTGAATAAGCATACTCTCGTAAAGTTCGGTATCTCTCATAGCTTCAGTTAGTGATATACCTCTTTGGACGGCTATTTTTATAGTTGCGAGCTTATCGTGTATTTCTTGGTTGTCAACTGTCAATGTCGCCGTTTCCAAAGCCTCCGCTATCGGGATACCGGCTCTAACTAGTTCTGTAAAAATTAGGTTAAATCTATTCATGGTAGAATAAAATATGATTTTATTTATTAAGTACACCTTTAATAAAAATTTATCAAAGCCATACTTAAAATCTTGATTGGTTTTATATAGATGCTTCATAATGAAAATAGTAGCTATAAAACCAATTAACATATAAAGACCGTAATTACTAAGAGCGCTTTCTATGCCGAGTAGGATAATAGTCGGGGTTGGTAGATCTGCCCCAAGTTGCTCAAAAATCTCTCTAAATTTAGGTACGACATACATCATAAGTACTATAAAGGCAATGGCCATAGCCGACATTACGGTTATGGGATATCTCATAGCTTTTTTAAATTTTCTCTGATTTTCCCAAATTTCTTGCAATATATCAGATAGTTTTTGTAAAGACTCCGACATATTACCTGTATTTTCACCTAGTTTTATCATGGCTATAACTACATCGCCTAATTGATTTTTAAATTTCATAATAGCATCGGTAAGGCTTTGACCTTGGTTAAGATCGTCGTTTAGCGTCGTAAATATCGCCTTTAGTTTTTTATCTTCCGTTGACTTTGCCACCTCTTTTATGCTGTCGTGGATTGAAATTCCGGCATTTGTCATAACGCTTAATTGTCTAAAAGAAGCAATTAGATTATTTATCTTTATCTTTGAGCCGCCTAAAAAGACGGACATTTTTTCTACCAAATCTCCAAACTGTTCTTGAATGGGAACATTTTTTGTTTCTCCGACTTTTACGACTACGCCGGCATTCCTAGTTTTTGCTATGGCTTGCGCCTCGCTTTTATTATTGGCCTTTAGGGTCATCTTTTGCCTACGACCGTTAGCCATATATTCTACTTCAAAAAATTTCATATTTTAGCCACCCTAAATACTTCATCTATCGTTGTAACGCCTCTAGCTGCTCTTATGATTCCGTCTTTAAACATATCTATAAAGTGTTCTCTGTATGCAACTTCTTTAATGGCTTCTTTTGTCGTACCGTTTGCTATCATTGCTGAAATAGTATCGCTTATCGGTAAAACCTCGCTTATCATTTCTCGGCCCATATATCCCGTTTGAGAGCATTGATCGCAACCGACATGTTTGTAAAACTGATATTCTTGCGGTAAAAAGTCTTTAAACTGCTCTTGTAAATTTGAAGGTAAAATCGTCTTTTGTTTGCAGTTCGGACATAATTTTCTTACAAGTCTTTGAGCCTCTATGGCTACCAACGCTCCACTAATAAGATAAGGTTCTATGCCCATATCTGCTATTCTAGTAACCGCGCTTATCGCATCGTTCGTATGCAGCGTTGAAAATACTAAGTGACCGGTTAAGGCTGCTTGAATAGCAATGCGAAGAGTTTCCTGGTCTCTGATCTCGCCTATCATTATAATGTCGGGATCTTGTCTTAAAATAGAGCGAAGAGCGGCGGCAAACGAAAGACCGACTTTTTCATTGACGTGGACTTGTTGAATCATATTTAGTTGATATTCCACCGGATCTTCAACTGTAATGATCTTAGTCTCTACGCTTTTTATATCGTTTAGAGCCGCATATAGCGTAGTTGTTTTACCGGAGCCGGTCGGGCCGGTAACCAATATAATACCGTAAGGTGCCTTCATTGCTTTGTTAAATTTCTCAAAAGTAGCCGGATGCATACCTAAATTCTCAAGGCTTATTAGAACTTTTGACTTATCTAGGATACGTAAAACTATACTTTCGCCATGTAAAATAGGCAATGTAGAGATACGAAAATCGTATTCTTTGCCTGCTACTTGAGCTGAAAATCGACCGTCTTGAGGTTTTCTACGCTCTGCTATATCCATATTAGAAAGTAGCTTCATACGCGATACTAAAGGGGGAAATAAGTCTTTGTCAAATATAAAAAGCTCGGCTAGCATGCCGTCTATACGACCTCTGACGACGCAGTTTGTCGTAGTAGCTTCTATATGTATATCGCTTGCCCTACTAACGATAGATGTTCTTAAGATAACTTCAATAAGTTTTAAAATACCAGAACTATTTTCGTCGGCATTACCGCCAATAACCGTTGTAGACGAGAGCTCTTTTCTAATTTCTGCTACGATGCCTTTGACGCTATCGTTTAGCTCGACTTTGCTAAGATATTTGTCTATTTTGGCAGGATCTGCAATAACGGTTTTTAGTAGCTTTCTGCTAAATATAGACTGAAGCCTATCTTGGGCTGACATATCAAATGGATTTTTAAAGGCGACATATACCGCAATTTCATCTTCTTTGACAGGAAGGGCTTCGTGCGTTTTAAGTTGCGTCAATGGTGCTTTTTCGCAAAGCCTATAATCTATGTCCACATTATCTAGTTCAATATACTCTAGTTTAAATTTAGAAGCTATATATTTTAGAAAATCTTTTAAATTTACTGCAAAATTCTCTGTTATTTCATTTATATTTAATCTTTGTTTTTTATACAATTCACCTAAGATATCGTAGACGAGTTCGTCTTTTAAGTCTGGTATTTCTTGGTGGATTATTGTTTCAAAATCATCTTTTTCTTTTAACTGCATTGTGATATTTTGATACTGAGTATTCGATATTAATTCATTTTTTTGCGCAGTAGCTAAAAATAGTTCATAAACTTTTTTCACTAAAAAATATCCTTTTATTTCCTAAAATAAAATACATTAAGTAAGATACTACATAAATTTTACAGTGCAGTATCGTCTTCTATCTTTTTCATTAAATCTTCGATATTGGCAGAATTTGCCTTATCGTTATAAATTTTTAAAACGCTTATGGCATCGTTTTTTTGCTTAAGATTATATTTAGATTTAGCAAATATAATCCAACTTTCTTCGTTATTGCTATCCAATTCATTAGCGATTAGAGCCCATTTTTCACTATTTTGATAATCTTTTGTGCTGTAGTATCTTTTTGCTATCAAGACGGCTATGTCTGAACTGTTAGCTTTATCAAATTTTGCCTTTAACTCATCAACTGAAACCTCTGAGGCAGATGACTGTATTTGAAATTTATTAATGCCTTGCCCGCTTGATGTATTTTTTGATGAAAAGGAACCATCAGAATCAAAATTTATCTTTTCTTCTGTAGGTGTTTTTACGGCAATTTGTTTACCGCCTATATTTTTAGCTCCTGAAAAACTACCGATAGGGTCTGCACTACTTGGCAAATCATTGACATTTACCCAACCGTGTTGCTCTTCTTGCGGATCAATATCTCCAGCTATACTGACATTGCTATTTTGCTTTTCAGGCAGGTTTTCATTTATACCAAAATTGTCCGAATTTAAAAGAGTATTATCTGATGGGTCTAGATTTCTCTTTTGTTCGTTAATCTCTGAATGTTTAGAGTCTTTACTTGGCTCTTTAATTTCGTTACTTATAGCGCTACTAGCAACGCCGCTAACCAGTGAATCCTTTAGTAGATAAAATGTAAGCGATGATACCGATACGGATATAGCAAGTACGGCAGATACTGCGTAAATATAATTTTTTTTGTCTTTAAACTTAAACTCTTTTCTTTTCTTGTCATAGGCTCTCCATCGCCTTTCTAGCTCCAATACTTCGTATGTCTCAAGCATCTATAAGCTCCGATTTAATGGCTGCCATTTCTATTATTTTAGTTACCATCGTATTGCCTCCTATTATAGTAGGTTGATTTGCGTCAAAATACTCGTAAAGTTCAAAAATATTAAACATAAGCTTATTTAACATCCTTAAATTACCCTTGCTTAAACTATTTAAAATTTCAAACTGACTTTCCGTAAATTTTGAAAAAATATAATAAAACTGATTGTTCTGAAATTTATTCTCCAAATAAACCTTCATCTCGCCGACATCAACAGATCCCATTTCGATATTTTCCCATACTCTAGTCTTAAAATAATCTCTTGAAAGTATATCTTTGTCTATATACTCATGCGTAGCAAATAAAAATTTAAATAATCCGCTATCTGACATTATGCGAATCTTCTCCAGTAAAATTTCTGGATACAACTGAGATTCATCTAGTATGACTACTACCGGTTTTCTATCTTGCACGTCATCTGTTTTTGCTTTGTATATTTTAATAAATTGCTCGTAACTCCCTATCTTTTCTTGAGGTTCCTTTTTAAAAATTCCTTCATATAACGACGTTACGAATTCCGCTTCATTGAAAAAAGGATAAGGGAAAAAAACTATATCACCTTGCTCTTTTAGGTCTGAGACTATCTTTTTTAATAAAAAGGTTTTGCCACACCCAGGCTTACCGTAAAATACGATAAGCTTTACCGGTTTTTGCAATAAATCCAAAATTTTCTTATATGCTACTATAGACTTATCCAAATTGATATAGTCTGATTCTTGCCCTATATCGGCAAAAATATTTTTTATAGTAGTATATTTGTTACCGCTCATATATCGACCTTGAAAATCCCAAATCTTTTAGTGATTGATTTATCGGCGTTGGATTTGATATATCAACTATTCTTGGGGTTATTATAAAAACAAGTTCAGTAGTTCTTAGACTATCTTTTGTGCTCTTGAAAGCATTCCCGAGAACTGGAATATCTCCTAAAAAAGGAACTTTGGTATTGTCTTTACCTTTGGATTGAGCTATAAGACCTCCTAAAACAATAGTATCGCCGCTATTAACCTGTACTACTGTCGAAAGTTTTTTCTGTACAGTATCTGGAGCTATTTCACGTATGGCGGTACTTTGTCTAGTATCGTCTTCATTGTATTTAAAACTACTTAATGACGGGTTTATTCTAAGCATAATCTTATTGTCGTCTGAAACTTCCGGTAGAATATTTAGTAATATACCTATAAATACAGAATACTGCTTATATGTAACGGTAGTCCTACCGCTTAGGGAATTATTGTTTTGACTTTCTTGCTGGACGCGATAGTTTACATTGTCGCCTACGGATATTAAAGCTTGTTGATTGTTTAGTGTTGTAATTTTAGGGCTTGATACTATCTTTGTGCGGCCATTAGTTTCAAGGAAATTGAGTACGCCATCTAGGTTAAAGTTAAATCCGGCAATCAAATTCATACTTTGAGAAAAACCGCCTCCAAGACCATTTCCTCTATTTGACCAAAATAGATCATTTGCAGGTATTAATCCATAAGTTCTACTCAATGTAGTTGTAGGATTTCCGTTGGCATCTTGTCCTACTGTTTCTGTTACTCCGGTTGTAACTGGACGGTTATATAGTCCAGTTTTAAATCCTATATTAAATTTACTCCAATCCACGCCTTTTGTGTAGCTATTTGCAAGTTCGACAGATATTATTGATACGTCAATCACTACCTGTTTTTTTAGCCTTTCTTGTATATCTTTAATGTATTCGGAAACCCTCCTTAGCTGAGCCGCAGTACCAGTAACCGTTACTAGTCCTGCATTTGCATTAATAACAGGATCTGGTGCAACTATACTTTCTGTGGTATTATTTAGGATGGCTTTTATCTCTGTATCAAGCTTTTCCCAAAAATCAAATTTTTCTGTAGTCTTTATAATATTATCAAGCTTACCACCGCCGCTACCGATATCTCCGGCAGCCTGATCTTCTTGCTCTTCTCCAACTTCTGTGGGCGCTGAATCAACAGATGCTTTTGTTATTGCGGTACCCTCTCTAATGGAAGTTATGTAATCGATCTTAAAAGTCTTTGTTTGAAGAGAAGAAATTTTTAACACATCTTGAGAAAACGTATAGCTCATATCTTTTTCAGATAGCAATAAAGCAAAAATTTCATTTAGCGTTTTATCTTTTATGTTTACGCCAAAGATTTGCTCACCTATTGCATCTTTTGCAAACTGATCTTTTGATACGATACTAAAATGACACATATCTGAGAGTTGGGTTAGTATCTCTTGTACTGTAACTTGCTCGTTTATTTTAAGATTAAATACCCTATTATCACAGCTACCGGCACTAAGTGAAGATAATGTTAACGCCGTAAATATAGAAATAGGTATGATTTTATTTAATTTTAATGATAACATTTTTATTTTCCCCTTTTTTTAAATTTAAATCTATTTTTTGTTCTTTATTTGCTAGGATAGCACTTGATCCTCTGATTGCCGATAGTTCATATTCGCCTATTTTATCTCTTATTTGATACCATTTTCCATTAATTTTTGCTTTATTATTAAATAAAGCTTGTAATTCAAATATACTAGCCGTAGAGTTACTTTCAGTGTTATAGACGGCAGCTTTTGTTTTAAGAAAAGGATCCGACAGCTTATTTAAATCAGAAGCATCAAGTCCCTTCCTCTCTTTGTTTATAGCCGCAAATTTATTCTCATACCCCTCAATTTCGCTTTGGGTATCGCTGGCAAAAGATGCTAAATTTGCTAACAATAGTAAAGTAATGCCGTATGTTTTCATTGATATTTCATCCCCCATACATATACTCCTAGATTGCCCTTAAGTTTTCCGTTTGTGGAATTGATGTCTATATTGCTCACATCAACAACTAATTTTGATTCTTCAATGGCATTAATATATCCTACTATATCTTTAAAGCCACCGTCCACCGATATGTTTATATCTAGCATTTGCTCTATCTTTTCGGCGCTAGGTTCCTTAAAGGTGTTTGATATTTTTGTTATTTTTACATTATTTTTATTTGCTAGTAAAGCTAAGTTATCTAAAAAGTCGGCCCAGCTTTGTTCGCTAAATATCAAGTAAGATAACTCTTTTAGCTTATCATCAAAGTACTGGTTCATTTTTTGCGTATCTGCAAGTTTTATCTGTAATTGTCTAATATCATTTTTTTCTTGATTTATTTTGAAATTTCTATCGTTATTTCTATCGTTATTTAAACTTAAGCTATCAAGCTTATTATTAACTTCGTTTAGCTCGGTTGTCACAGAGCTATTTTCAGACATTGAGCTGTCATGGTACTCTTGTGCATACGGCATGATTGCATAGTATATAACGACTCCGCTAAGTATTAGACTTGCAAGAAGCATTACGGAAACTTCACTTGGTTTCTTATTGTCGAAATAGTTATCGATTTTTGTAAAAATATTATCATTTCTCATTATTTTATCTTTATAGTAACATTTGTTTCATATGAAGGAACTCCATATTTTTTGTCAAGGGATATCTCTTTTGTCGTTATAGAGTATTTATCTGAATTACTAATATTTTGTATAAGTTCAGTCAGTTTTTTCTCATCCTTGCTAACTAGCATAATCCTCATATCTCTATTTGAATTCACTATCTTGGCTGTTTGTATATCTTTGTTGTTTATTAGATTACTAAGTTCAAACAAAACTATACTTTTCATAGGATATTCTACTTTTTTATTATAAATTTCAGAGATCGTATTTTTTCTAAAATTCATCTTTTCTTCTTCTAGCCCGATATTTGCGGTTATATTGTTTTTTTCTTGTTGTAGCCTTGCTAGCTCTGCTTCTATTCTCTGTAAGTCTCTCTGGTTTACTTCAAGCTCGCTTCTCTTGTCAGCCGTATCTATATCTGTTATCGTAGCAAAAACGTAAAGATATATCGGCCAAGCTATACCGCCTAAAATACCCAGCAGAGAATACATTATTAGCTTACCGCTACTGCGTTGAAATAACGGAAGCGGCCTTAAAAAATTTGAAAAGTTGAAGCTATTGTCGCGAGTCTCTTGATGGTACTGCGCATTAACTACTAAGATTTCATTTAGGGTACTGGCTTGAACTTCTTTTGAGTTTATGGCTACTGAAACATTAAGGTTGCTTGCGATTAAGCCAATTTTTTCTTTAATGCATTCGCAAAAATCTCCCATCGGGATATCTGAGACTATATATAAATTTGATATATTGGCCCCGCCAAATCTATTTAAGCTATCAATTACATCGCTAGTATAATAAATTATCTCATCAAAAATTTCTATTATAAGAGACTTATTCCTTTCATCTGGCGTATTTGTACCGTCTTTTATGATATTAAAAAAAGAGCTATCATTTAACTTATCGCCGCTTAGTGTGGAAAATTTTTCGCTTATAGTTTTTGATGAGTACCTAAACGGCCTTGATTGCGCATATTCGCCGTTTTGATATACGGCTATAAAGGCATCGTCTTCTTGCATTACTATAAATGCGTCTACATTTTGGGCTGATAGTATATTTTTCTTATACAGCGCCTCAAAAGTCAAAGGGGCGGCTACTACATAGTCTATATACGGTACTTTTTTGACAAATAGCGAAAATAATTTATCGCTTGATAATACATCTGATATAAAGACATTGAAAATTTTATTTTCGGACGAAAGCCCGTTAAATTCGTTATATACTATTTTGTATTCGGCTGCCGGATCCAAACTAAATAATTCATAGGCTTTAATCGTGATTAAATTCGATACATCGTCTTCTTCGGTTGTGGACGGTATCTCCACATTTCCTACAATAAGATCTTTATATTTTATGTATGACACAAAATAGCTATTTTTATTGGCTTTGCTTAATTCCACGGGTTGAATTTTGTTGTCGGAAAAAGCAAAAGATGTTTGCAAGTATGGATCATACGCGACTATTGCCGGAGTAGCGTTTTTACTTTTTGCCATTTTTATCCTTCCTTTATCTGCGACTTGCTTTAAATTTAGCCACTGCTAAATCATATACAAATCACATATGTATTATATCATAAAAAGTGACGCAACTTAATAATTATTTATAAAATATTCAAGCTTTTTATAGTTTTTTCGTCTTTACGCCAGTCTTTTTTCACAACTACAACGAGCTTTACGAGGATTTTTTGTCCCGTAAAATTTGATATTAACTTTCTTGAATTTATCCCGATTCTTTTGATGGTTTGTCCGCTTTTTCCGATAATCATAGATTTATGTATCTCGCGCTCGGTAATTATGGTAGCATAAATTTCAGTTATTTCAGGTTTTTCTTTGACTTTATCTATGAGTACGTCGGTAGAGTAGGGGATCTCGTCGCTTAGATTGTCATAGAGCGCCTCTAGGATAAATTCGCGAAAAATTTCCTTTTCATTTGTCGGCGTTAAAAATTCCGGGTCGTAAAAATACTCGTGCTCCGGCAAAAGTTTGCAAATTTCATCCAAAAGCGGCTTTTTATAAGTTTGCCTTTTGACGCTAAAAGGCAAAAGCGCTGTAAATTTATCTTGAAATTTTTGATATTGCGCGATTTTTTCAAGCACTTTAGTGTTTGAGACCTCATCAACCTTGGTGAGCACCAAGATGTGAGGTTTTTGTGGATTTAAATTTAGAAATTTGACGTAGTCGTCTATACCGTCGTGAATAGGCGCCAAAAAGACAATAGCATCGCAGTCGCCCATCGATTTTATCGCTTCGTTTATCATGAGTTTATTTAGCGTCTTGTTGCTCTCGTGAAGTCCCGGCGTATCGGTAAAAACGACCTGATCTTCGCCGTTCATCACGATACCGCTGATCTTGCGCCTCGTGGCGTTTTGCTTGTGCGAGACGATGGTGATCTTCGCATCAAGCAAAAAATTTAAAAGCGAGCTTTTGCCTGCATTCGTACGCCCTATGATGCTAACAAAGCCTGATTTCATAAGATATATCTCGCTAGATCTTGATCCTCGACGACGTCTGAGAGGCGCTTTTCTACGAGGGCTTTGTCTACTTCTACCGTTTCGCCGCCGTGCTCGTTAGCCTCAAAGCTGATATCCTCTATCACGCGCTCGATCACGGTGTGTAGGCGTCTAGCGCCGATATCTTCCATTTTTTCGTTGGCGTTTTGAGCTATTTTAGCGATAGCTCTGATAGCGTCATCCGTAAATTTAAGATCCACGCCTTCTGTTTTTAAAAGTGCTTCGTACTGCTTAAGCAGCGAATTTTTAGGCTGAGTTAAAATTTGATACAGCGCGTTTTCATCTAGGCTATCAAGCTCTACTCGCAGCGGAAAACGCCCTTGAAGCTCCGGAATTAGGTCGCTTGGCTTGCTGATGTGAAAGGCACCTGCGGCGATAAAAAGGATGTGATCGGTCTTTATGGCGCCAAATTTGGTCGTCACCGTCGAGCCCTCCACGATAGGTAGCAAGTCGCGCTGTACACCTTCTTTGCTCGGGTCTTGCCTGCCGGAGTTTCCGGAGCTCACCGCGACTTTATCTATCTCGTCGATAAAGATTATGCCCTCGTTTTCGGCTCTTCGCACGGCCTCGGTTTTGATGCTCTCCATATCTAAAATTTTATCGCTAGCTTCGTTTTTGAGCGCCTCTTTGGCGTCTTTTACCTTCATCTCTTTTTTGACGGTTTTGTTGCTTAGGCCGATGATTTTAACAAAGCTCTCTTGCATTTGCGCCATATCGGGCGGCACGTTCGCACCCGCGTCAAAGCTATTTTGCACGACCTCTATTTCGATGCTTAGATCATCCAGATCGCCGTTTTCTAGCCTACTCATCATCTTTTCGTAGCTTTTTTCGTAGTCTGCTTTTTTCTCTTCGCTCGCACCCGTCGGCAGAGGCGGCAGGAGTTTTTTTATTATCTTATCTTTTACGTATTCATCGATTTTCTCGCGGTTTTTCTCGCGCTGTTCGGCTTTGACCAAATTTACCGACGCAGCCGCCAGGTCGCGCACCATGCTTTCTACGTCGCGTCCGACGAAGCCCACTTCGGTGTATTTGCTAGCTTCTACTTTGATAAACGGCAAGCCCATCATCTTTGACAAGCGCCTTGCGATCTCGGTTTTGCCCACGCCAGTCGAGCCTATCATTAGGATGTTTTTTGGCATGATATCGTCTTGCATCGTTTTATCCAGCTTCATCCTGCGGTAGCGGTTTCGTAGCGCGATGGCGATGATCTTTTTGGCGTCTTTTTGCCCGATGACGTAATCGTCTAAAAATTTCACTATCTCTTTTGGGGTTAAATTCATCTTTTCTCTATTCTAAAACGTAGGTTTTTATGTTCGTGTTCGTATAAATACAAATTTCGCCCGCGATCTTTAGACTCTCTTTTACGAGCTCCTCTTCGTCGATCTGGGCAAATTTATCCAGCGCGCGGGCGGCAGAGAGGGCGTAGTTGCCGCCGCTTCCGATAGCGGCTATCTTGCCGTCCTCCGGCTCTACGACGTCGCCAGTTCCGCTTAAAAGGAAAATTTTCTCGCGGTCAAGCACCAGCATCATAGCTTCTAATTTTCGCAGGTATTTATCCTTGCGCCACTCTTTGCTAAACTCGATCACCGCTTTTAGCAGGTCGCCTTTCGCGTGATCTAGGTTGTTTTCAAACATATCAAAGAGATTAAACGCATCGGCGGTGCTGCCGGCAAAGCCCGCCAGGACCTTGCCGCCGTGGATTTTGCGGATTTTTACCGCATTGCCTTTTAGCACCGTGTTGCCAAAGCTAACCTGCCCGTCGCCGCCGATGACCGATTTATTCTTGCCTTTGTAGGCTAAAATGGTAGTCGCGTGAAACACTTATTCGCCCTCGACGTCTAGTTTTAGCGTGGCGCGCACGGCGTGACCGAGCTTGACGTCCACTTCGTAGATACCTGTCGCTTTTATGGTGTGCGCGAAGTCAAATGCCTTTTTATCTACGACCAAATGATGATTTTTTTCTAGCGCTTCTGAAATTTCATCCTTCGTCACCGCGCCAAATAGCGCGCCGTTTGCTCCGAGCGGCTTTTTAACCTTGAGCGTGATTTTTTCGATCTCGGATTTTAGCTTTTCTATATTTGCGATCTCGTATTTTAGCTCCTCGGCCTTGCGTTTTTGCTCGGCTTCGTACTGGCGCAAAACATCTGGAGTCGCGGCTTTAGCAAAGCCTTTGCCGATTAGGAAGTTATTGCCATATCCTTCTTTTACCTCTTTGATTTCGCCGGCTTTTCCGAGCGATTTTACGTCTTTTATTAGTAGTACTTTCATTTTTATCCTTTATTTAGTTAAATTTTCGTCCGTTTTTGCGTCCGATGATAAATCTTAGCGCGTTTAGTTTGATAAATCCGTTTGCGTCTTTTTGGTCAAACACGCTGTCTTCTTCAAACGTACAAAACGCCTCGCTAAAGAGATTATCCGTCTTGCTATCGCGTCCTAGCACGATTACGTTGCCTTTGTAGAGCTCGACTTTGACCGTTCCGTTTACGTTTTCTTGACTTTTGTCGATGAGCGCTTGTAGCATGATGCGCTCAGGCGACCACCAGTAGCCGTTATAGATGAGTTCGGCGTAGCGAGGCATCAGCTCGTCTTTTAGGTGGGCCGCGCCGCGGTCTAGCGTGATACTCTCGATCGCGCGGTGAGCTTTTAGCATTATCGTGCCGCCCGGAGTCTCGTAGCAGCCGCGGCTTTTCATACCGACCGAGCGGTTTTCTACGAGGTCGAGTCTGCCGATACCGTGTTTGGCGCCTAGGCGGTTTAGTTCGGCTAGCAGCGCTGCCGGGCTCATTTTTTTGCCGTTTATGCTAACGGGATCGCCTTTTTCGTAGCCGATTTCTATTATTTCGCTTTCGTTTGGTGCGTCTTTTGGGCTTACCGTCCAGCGCCACATATCGGCTTCCGGAGCGTGAGCAGGGTTTTCAAGCACTAGACCCTCGTAGCTGATATGGAGCAAATTTGCATCCATAGAGTAGGGGCTTTTGCCCGGTTTCTTTTCTATTTTGATACCGTTTTTTTCTGCGTATTTTAGTAGCTTTTCGCGGCTGTTTAGATCCCACTCGCGCCAAGGGGCGATGATGGTTAGGTTATCTCCCAGCGCGTAGTAGCCTAGCTCAAAGCGCACTTGGTCGTTGCCTTTGCCGGTCGCTCCGTGGCTTACGCCGTCGGCGCCTACTTTGGCGGCGATTTGGGCTTGTTTTTTAGCTATCAGCGGGCGAGCTATCGAGGTGCCTAGCAGGTACTCGCCCTCATAAACGGCGTTTGCTCTAAACATCGGAAATACGAAATCCCGCGCAAATTCTTCTTTTAAATCCTCTATAAATATATTTTCGGGTTTTATGCCAAGCTCGAGCGCTTTTTGGCGTGCGGGTTCTAGCTCCTCGCCCTGGCCGATATCGGCGGTAAAGGTCACCACTTCGCATTTATACTCGTCTTGCAGCCATTTTAAAATAATGCTCGTATCAAGTCCGCCCGAATAGGCGAGAACGACTTTTTTCACGTCTTTTTTCATTCTCTATCCTTTATATTGAGATGACGCGTATTTTAGCCAAATTTGATTAATTTGTTATAAATATTTCCGCTAAAATCGCGTACGCTAAACGTCAAATTTATATTAAATTTAATATGTAGCTGCGAGGAATTAAAAATTTAAGCCAAATTTGGCTAAAATCGCCGCCATGAGAGTAGATAAGTTTTTAAATACCGTAAATATTACAAAAAGGCGCGCGGTCAGCGAAGATATGTGCAAAAGCGGCGTCGTGAGCGTAAACGGCGTCGTCGCCAAACCCGCCAAAGAGGTTAAAATCGGCGACGTGATAACGATCAAATTTTTAACGAGAGAGGCGCGCTACGAGGTGCTAGCGATCCCGGAGACCAAAAGTATCCCAAAATCAGTCCAAGCGCTATACGTAAAAGAGCTATGATAGAGCTAAATTTAGGACTTGACGAGCTTAGCGAGGTGGTAAAAATTTTACCCCAAAGCGGCGTCGTTATCTTGCAGGGAAATTTAGCCAGCGGTAAAACGACGCTAGTTAAAGCCATCGTAAAAGCTCGCGGCATCGATACGGAGGTTACTTCGCCCACGTTTTCGGTCATGCAAAACTACGGAGATAAAATTTATCACTACGATATCTATCAAAACGGACTTGACGCGATTTTACAAAACGGACTTTTTGAAAATTTGCTAGAGGAAGGGCTTCACCTAGTAGAGTGGGGCGACGAGCGACTGGAAAAGGCGCTAGAAAATTTGGGCGAAAAATGCGTCAAGGTAGTCATCTCGCCTAGCCAAAAAGGGCGAAAATACGAGGTTTACGGTGCATAAATTAGAAGTTAAAGATTTACAAAAAACGATCAAAAAAACAAACATCATAAAAGGCATCTCGCTGGAGGTCAAAAGCGGCGAGGTAGTAGGGCTGCTAGGCCCAAACGGCGCGGGTAAAACGACGACGTTTTATATGATATGCGGGCTCATCTCGCCCTCTAGCGGCAGCGTGTTTTTAGACGGCGCGGACGTGACGAAGGTGCCGCTGCATAAGCGCGCGCATATGGGGATCGGCTATCTGCCGCAAGAATCAAGTATATTTAAAGACCTCTCCGTCGAGGAAAATTTACTGCTCGGCGCCGAGATCTTATATAAAGACGAAGCCGTCCGCGAGAAAAAAGTAAATGAGATGCTAAATTTGCTAAATATCGAGCCCATACGCCTGCGAAAGGGCGTGAGCCTAAGCGGCGGCGAGCGTAGACGCTGCGAGATCGCTAGAAGCCTCATCATCACGCCTAAATTTTTGCTTCTGGATGAGCCTTTTGCCGGCGTCGATCCGATCGCCGTTAGCGATATACAAAGTATCGTTCGCGACCTAAAGAAGCTTGGCATCGGCGTGCTCATCACCGATCACAACGTCCGCGAGACGCTAGCCATCTGCGACCGAGCCTACGTCATCAAGGACGGTAGCCTGCTAGCTAGTGGCAGCGCGAACGAAGTCGCGAACAACAAACTCGTGCGCACCCACTATCTGGGCGAAGAGTTTAAATTTGTAGAATAATGCTAAAGCAAACTCAAGCTCCCAAAAATAAGCTCTCGCACACGTTGCGCTCGTGGCTGCCGATACTAAGCAGCAGCGTTGAGGAGCTAAAGGAGACGCTTGAGCCGTTTTTAGCGGATAATCCATTCGCTAGCGTGCAGCAGCGAAATTTAAGCGAGCTACCAAGCGCCGCGCCATCCAAAAAAGAGAAAAATTTCTTCAAAGAAATATCAAAAAACAGCGTAACTGATAGTATTGAAAGCTTTAGCGTGGCTAAAACAGGGCTTTACGACAAGCTAATCGAGCAGATAGATAAGCCGCTGTTTCCAACCGAAAAATCCCAAAAAATCGCGATGAAAATCATCGAGTGTATAAACGAGGAGGGCTACTACGAACCTGAAGTATTTGACGAATTTAGCGAGGCGGAGATCGAGTCGGTGCGAAAGCGCTTTGCCTACCTCGAGCCCGCCGGCATCGGCGCAAAGGACTACAAGGAGAGCTTTTTGTTTCAGCTTGAGGAGCTAAATTTGGACGAGAAGCTCTTTGAAAGCACCAAAAAGCTTGCTCTAAATTTCGAAAATCTCTCCCAAATGCGCAAAATCCCGCTCTATAACGAAGCTCTAGCCGTCATCAAGAGGCTAAAAAACCCGCCCGCGATCGAGTATATGAGCGAGGCTGCGGCGATCATCCCGGATATCGTCATCGACACGAGCTCGGGCGGTATCGAGGTGCGCATCAACGACGATTTTTACCCAGAGATCGTCATCGACGTCGAGGGGCTAGACGAAAAAGAGAGCTTCGTCGCCTCACGCGTAAAAGAGGCAAAGGACCTCATAGACGCGCTTGACATGCGAAAAGCCACGCTGCGAAAGATCGCCCTCATGCTGGTTGAGTATCAGTATGATTACTTTTTCGGCGGCGACATCAAGCCTATGCGGCTAAAGGACATCGCCGAGGATCTGGGGCGAAACCCATCGACCATCTCGCGCGGCATCTCAAACAAATACCTCGAATGTTCGCGCGGACTCGTGCCTATAAAGAGCTTTTTTTCAGCCGCGATCGACGAGGACGTCTCAAATAAGGCTATCAAGGACTTCGTGGCAAATCTCGTTCGTAACGAAAATCCTGCCAAGCCGCTTAGCGATCTAAAAATTTTGGAGTTTATAAAGAAGGAATTTAACGTCGAGGTCGTCCGCCGCACGATAACCAAATACCGCCTGGCGCTAAATATCGGAAGTTCTAGCGAACGAAAAAAGACGTATCTTTTGCAGTCGGGTAAGTAAAATTTACCGCAAGCGGGGCGAGTAGGGTAAATTTTCCCTAAATATCAAAATTTAGCCGAAACTTCGACGCGGCAAGGCGCTTTTGTTATTTTGATTAAATTTAGCCGTTTTGGTTTTTGGATTCAAAAAATTTGTAATAAAGCATATAAATTAATGATGTCAGTAAATATATTCCTATGCCAGAAAAAATACCCTGAAAAAGCGGTATATACTGAAATATCTCAAATTTGGTCGCAAAATCTATATAAAAACGCGGCCATCCTATAAAAGTAACGCCGCCGGTGACGATGTAGCCCGTGTAATACACGTATATCGCAAAAAAACCGAATATAAAGCTCAATACGAGTATTTTCCAGTTTAGTTTTTCTATACCCTCGCGATCGCCTATATCCGTGTCCATAAATACGGTGTACATGCAGGTAACGTAAAATACCATCTCCGCCGCCCAAAGCAGCCCCAGTACCCACATATAGCTCGTGTAAAATTCGATCTCCTCTTTAAACGGGCTCACATCGCTAAAGATTTGGATATTCGGAAAGTACTGCTTCATAAAATTTACGAACTCGCGGCAAATCTCGCAGCGAGAAAGGATGTCGCCAGGTATGATAAAAATGCCGAGGGCAAATAAAAAATAGACCGCCACAATGATGTTCGTAGCGACCTTGTCGTGGGTTTTACAATATTTATATAAAAAACTTTCTTGCAAAGTCGTCTCCATATCGTTTAAATTTAGCCAGCCGAGGCAGGGTTTACGTCCGCGCGGCTAAAACGCAAATTTGATTTAGCGTCAAATTTGCCCAAATTTGAAAGACAAATTTACTCCGCGCCCGACTCAAGCTCCTTAAAATACGGCTTCAAGCTCTCATAGGCGTTTTGGATACGCTGAAACTGCGTTTTGCACTCGTCCAAAAGTTCGGGGCTAAGCGCGGCGTGAAAGTCTGGATGATAGGCTTTGACAAGCTCCAGGTAGCAGTTTCGTACCTCCTCGAAGCTATCGTTTTTATCGCATCCAAGCACCGTAAAATGATCCTCAAAAAGGCTAGCAAGTGTTGCAAATTTGGCCTCGTTTTTCTTGGCGCAGATTTTGATGCGTTTTTTAAATTTTTCAAATTCCTCTTCGTTATAGTTAAAGATGATCGAAAATTTCATGTATTCGCTTTTGTTAAACAGCTCTTCCAGGCGCGCGCACTCGCCCAAATTTGCGATATTTAGGGCGATTTGACCCTCGGCGGATAAAATTTGCTTTGACTCAAAGCCCTTGATGATATGCGAGATGAAGGACTCGTTTGAGCGATCGAAGCTAAATATCGCGCCACCCCGCACGAAGGCGACGTCGACGAATACCATGGCTTTGAGCGAGTTTGGTTGGATGTAGTGGAGTTTGATGGTTTTATACTCGGCGAAGTTTAAATTTACGTTTTTTAGCTCGTATCTTTGGCAGAGTTTTTTTAGAAATTTGACGAAATATTTGCGCTGAACCTTCTCGTTTTCGTCGTAAAACGACATCACTTTGCCTTTTTGCCCCAGCGTCTTGGCGAAGTTTCGCTTTATGAGCGCTTGCAGCTCGAAAAACAGATCGGCGTCCGAGGTTTCTATGCTTAGAGATTCTAGATTTTGACTTACTTTTATCAAATTTTGCCTTTATAAAACGCACTTGAAAGCATTTTTTATTCCGCTTTTTCCCACACGGGCGTTTCATCTAGCGCGACGTATTCGCGCAGGCGCTCGTAGGGCTTGTAGTCAGCCTTATAAGCTAGGCTAGGGCAGTCTTTGACGTAGTAGCCTAGATATATCCAGCGTAAATTTAGCTGCTGTGCGAGTAAAATTTGCTGATAGAGCGAGTATCTGCCGATACTAAGGTCCGCAAAATCAGGATCGTAATAGCAATAAACCGCCGAGATACCGTCGCTAAGGATATCGACTAGATCGACGCCGATGAGCCGGCCGTCTGTAAAATACGCTATCTCCTTGCCAAACTCCGCATGCCCCGCGACGTAGAGCTCGTAGTAGCGGCGAAAATCCAGCTCGTAGTACTTCCACTCGCGCTTTTGCTGCATAAATTTATGATATTTTTTGTATAACGCCACGTGCGCGTCGTCTATGAGCGGCTTTGTGAGGATGATTTTGGTGTTTTCGTTTTTGCGTATCGTACGGCGGGCGGATTTGCTAAATTTAAAATTTAGCGCATCGACCCTGATATTTACGCACTCGCGGCAACCCGCGCAGTTTGGCTTAGAGAAATATTTGCCAAAGCGCCTAAAGCCGCGCCTAGCTAGAGCGTCGTTTACGGCAAAGTCGCAGCCGTCTATGTAGCGATACTCCATGCGCGAGTCCCTGTCCTTGAGGTAGGGGCAGGGGCTAGGCAGGGTGGAAAACGGCACGACTAGCACTTTTTGATATCCGCGTCCTTGACGTAGGCTAGAAACTCGTCACGCAAATTTTGCTCTTTGTGCGCGATGGCTTCTTCTTTGCTGAAAGTTTTTGGCTCAGGCTTTAAATTTTGCTTTGCGACATTTTTGGCGGCTGAATTTGAGCTCAAATTTGCATTTTGCTCCTTTTGCAGCTCTTTTTTTATATCCTTTAAACTATCGAAAAAATCATTCATCCGCGTGCTCCTCTTTAAATTTCCTAGCGTCTTTTACTCTTTGTATCGCGGCGGCGATGGCGGCGATTACCTCTTCGTTGTCTTCGTTGTCTTTGGTTTTCATCTTTTCTAGCAGGGTAGGCATCTTGTTTTCGACGTATGACGTGTCGAAAAATCCTCGCCTAAAGTCGCGCTCCTTACTGATGCTGAGCAAAAACGGGATCGTGGTTTTGACGCTGCCTTCGATCGTAAACTCATCCAGCGCGCGTTTTAGTTTATTTACGGCTAGATCGTAGCTAGGGGCGCGGACGATGAGTTTAGCCAGCAAGCTATCGTAAAACGGCGGTATCTGATAGTCTTTATATAGATGGCTATCCACGCGAACGGAAGGGCCTAGAGCAGGGTAGTAGCCGCTGATCTCGCCGGGACTTGGGATAAAGTTTTGCCATGCGTCCTCAGCGGTGATACGAGCCTCGATCGCAAAGCCTTGCGTGATGACGTCGCTTTGCTCCATATCTAGGATCTCGCCCGCCGCGATGCGGATCTGGCGCACGATGAGATCCACGCCCGTGATCTCCTCGGTCACGCCGTGCTCGACCTGGATACGGGTGTTCATCTCCATAAAATAAAAGTTGTTGTAATCATCGAGCAAAAACTCGATCGTGCCGGCGTTGGTGTAGTTTACGGCCTTTGCCGCGGCGACTGCGGTCACGCCCATGCTCTTTCGCAGGCTTTCGCTCATCGTCGGACTCGGCGCTATCTCGAGGATCTTTTGGTGGCGGCGCTGGATCGAGCAGTCGCGTTCGGCCAGGTGGATGATGTTGCCGTATTTATCGCCTAAAATTTGAAACTCGATGTGGCGCGGATTTACGACGTATTTTTCCATAAAAACTTCGTCGTTGTTAAAAAACGCCTTAGCTTCGCGCGTGCAGCTTTCAAAGCTAGACTCTAGCTCCTCTTCCTTCCATACCACTCGAATACCGCGTCCGCCGCCGCCGCCGCTAGCTTTTAGGATGACCGGGTAGCCGATACGTTCGGCGTATAGTTTGATGTTTTCTATCGTTTCGTTGTTTAGCTTTTCGGTGCCAGGCACGATAGGGATACCGTTTTTATTCATCAGATAGCGAGCGATGTTTTTATTGCCCATTTTGCGGATGACGTCGGCGGTAGGTCCGATGAAAACAAGCCCCGCATCCTCGACCTCTTTGGCAAATTCGTAGTTTTCGCTCAAAAATCCGTAGCCCGGGTGTATCGCGTCTGCGCCGCAAGCTTTTGCTACCTCGACGATGCGCTTGGCGTCTAGGTAGCCCTTGATCGGGTCGATGCCGATCTGATAGGCCTCGTCGGCTATTTTGACGTGCAGGCAGTCTTGATCGGGCTTGGTGTAAATGGCGACGTTTTTGATGTGTAGATCTTTGCAGGCGCGGATCACGCGAACGGCGATCTCTCCGCGGTTTGCGATCAAAATTTTATGTATCACTTGGCTTTCCTTTCTTGTCGTTTTCTGAATTTTACTCTTTTTTGCTTGCTGATGCTTGAAATTCGTTATTTATGCTATATTTATGGCGTAAGATAACATAAAGATTTTTTATAGACGATTAAATGCGGCAAATTTAGCGCATAAATTTGAAATTTTATATACTCGCGGTAAATTTAGCGCAATAAAATAAGCGAAAAAATGAAATTTTTGTAAATACATCAAAATTTATGAAAGATTTAAGAAACCTTTGGCTATACTTCACATTTCTTTTAAAGTGCGCTCGTAGCTCAGCTGGATAGAGCATTTGATTGCGGTTCAAAAGGTCAGGGATTCGAATTCCTTCGAGCGCACCACTATATCTCTAAAAACAATAAAATTCCCTATATTACAAGTACTTACATTTAACTTAGCTTTAAATAATTTTAATTTTGCGCGCAACCATATTTTACATTCTATTAGAGGAAAGTGCGATGGAAAAATCTAAAATTATTGCAGTTTTGGATGATATTTTAGTATCTAGTAGGGCATGGACATTTTGCTTAAGTTTTTAAAAAGTCTGCTATACGCGTGGATTATGAATAAGAAAAATAAATTCACTTTTAGAGTTTAAGAGATATCGTGCATGATTAATCGTATAAAAGCCGGCCTTGAGCCGGCTAAATCAAAACACGGGCAGGATCGCCCCGTCGTATCTTTTTAGGATAAACTCCTTCGTCTCGGGGCTGGTTGCGGCTTTAACCAGGGCTTTGATTTTCGGGCTGTTTTCGTTGCCCGCTTTGACCGCGATGATGTTGGCGTAAGGGCTTTCGGTACCTTCGATAGCTAGCGAGTCTTTTTTAGGATTCATGCCGATATCAAGGACGAAATTCGTGCTTATAGCGGCAAGATCGACTTCGTCCAGAGTGCGAGGTATCTGCGCACCCTCAAGCTCGACGAAATTTAGGCGCTTTGGATTTTTCAAGATGTCTTTTGGCGTGGCTAGCTCAGCACTCTTATCTAGCTCGATGAGGCCTGCTTTTTGCAGGATATTTAGCGCTCTGTTGCCGTTAGTAGGATCGTAGGCGATCGCGACTTTAGCGCCGTCTTTTAGCTCACTTAGGCTCTTTATCTTTTTTGAGTAAAAGCCCAGCGGCTCAAGATGTATCGCCGCGGCGGTTATCAGGGTCGTGCCTTTTGTTTCATTGTGATTTTTTAGATACGGCCAGTGCTGAAAGAAATTCGCGTCCAAATCGCCGTCTTGCGTTGCTAAATTCGGTATCGAGTAGTCGTTTATCTCTTTGATGACTAGATCGTAGCCCTCTTTTGCTAGGATGGGTTTGATAAACTCCATGATCTCTGCGTGAGGTACGGGCGAGACGGCTACTAGGATAGTGTGATCTTTGTCTGCTGCATAGAGGTTAAAGGCTAGCGCCAAACTTGCTAAAATTTTAAAAACTTTCATTATATTTTCCTTTTTATTTTGAAAAACGGCGCTAAAAAGGTAAAAGCTTTTACGCCGTTTTATTTTTGGAGATTTTTTTCGACTATTTTTTATTTTTTCAAATTTGAGCCCTAAAATTTAAATAAAAAGCGTCTGTAACGATTTTAAAAACTAAATTTTCGATGGCAAATCAGTCAAATTTGGCGCGATCAGAAGCTCGGTATCACCGCGCCTTGATAGCGCTTTACGATAAAGTCTTTAATCTCGGGAGTTAGTATCGCTTTATCTAGAGCCTTGATTTTCGGATTATTTTCGTTGCCGGCCTTGGTCGCTACGTAGTTGGTGTACGGGCTATCTTTATCCTCGAGGATTATCGCGTCTTTGGTCGGTTTGAGGCCGACATCCAGGGCGTAGTTTACGTTGATAAACGCTAGCGCGACGTCGTCGAGAGAGCGTGGCGTCTGTGCGGACTCCATCTCTTTAAATTTGAGATTTTTCGGATTTTCTATGATATCTAGCGGGGATTTGTATTCACCCTCTTTAGCCTTTACGATGCCGGCTTTCTCGAGCAAATTTATCGAGCGCGTCGAGTCTGCGGCGTTGTTTGAGATAGCGATAATATCGCCGTCTTTTAGCTCGTCTAGGCTTTTTATCTTTTTAGAATACGCGCCCATAGGCTCGACGTGAACGCCCACGGTCGGCACGATGTGAGTGCCTTTGTCTTTGTTAAACGACTTCATATACGGCAGGCCTTGGAAGTAGTTGGCGTCGAGTTCGCCGTTTTCGACGGCGATGTTTGGGATCACGTAGTCGTTAAAAATTTTGACGTCGAGCTTGTAGCCCTCTTTTTCTAAGATCGGCTTTACGACCTCTTCTAAAATCTCGGCGTGAGGTACGGGAGATGCGCCTACGGTGATGGTTTTGTCGTTAGCATACAGGCCGCTAGCTAAAAGCGCGCCAAGAAGTATTTTTGAAAATTTCATTATTATTCCTTTTTTGATAAAAAACGGCGCTAAAAAGGTAAAAGCTTTTACGCCGTTTTGTTTTAAGAGCGGTCTCTAAACTAAATTTGGATTCGTTGTTTCGTTAAATTTGCCCGCGCCGCTCTAAATTTGAGCGGGCGGGGCTAAATTTGATTAAAATGTCGGGATTATCGCGCCTTTATATTTTTCCTCGATAAATTTCTTTACCTCCGGGCTCGTGACGGCTTTGTCTAGAGCTTTGATTTTCGGGCTATTTTCATTGCCGACTTTGACCACGACGTAGTTGGTGTACGGGCTATCTTTACTCTCAAGCACGAGCGCGTCTTTGGTCGGGTTTAGGTTGGCGTTTAGAGCGTAGTTCGTGTTGATAACGGCGATGGCGACGTCATCTAGCGTACGAGGAACTTGGGCGGTCTCGATCTCTTCAAATTTTAGCTTTTTTGGGTTTTCCGTGATATCAAGCGGAGTTTTTAGAGGATTGTCGTTTAGCTTTATTAGACCTGCGCTAGCTAGCACGTCAAGCGCGCGGCTCTCGTTTGTCGGGTCGTTTGGTATCGCTACGGTGCTGCCGTCTTTTAGCTCTTTGATATCTTTTATCTTTTTAGAGTAAACGCCCATAGGCTCGAGGTGAACGCCAACTGTTTTAACTAGATGAGTGCCTTTGTTTTTGTTAAATTCCTCAAGATACGGCAGGTGCTGGAAGTAGTTAGCGTCTAGATCGCCGTCCTCGGTGGCTAAATTTGGAGTAGAGTAGTCGTTAAATTCTTTGATCTCAAGAGTAAAGCCATCTTTTGCAAGGATAGGTTTTACGACTTCTAAAATTTCAGCATGCGGAACCGGCGTAGCGCCTACGACGATTTTCTCGGCGGCATTTACGACGACCGTTAGGCTTAGAGCAACTAGAGAGTATTTGAGTAGATTTTTCATTTTATATCCTTTTTAAAATTTGGCTAGCATTTAAAAAAAGGATATGAGCGGAGGCTTAAATTTCTTTTTAAATGCTTAGCGAGACTAAGCGCTTAAAAAGAAATTTTGCGCTTAGCGTTAGTCTTTCGACGACTTAAGTTCAGTGAAGCGACGCATTTCGCACATATCTGATTTCATTTTCTATCCTTTCTTTGTAAAATTAATTTCGGGATTTTATGCAAAAAAAGTTTAAAAGAAAATAAAATCAGACGTAAAAATCATTTCTTTGTGATCTTATAAATAAAATTTCCTAATGATTGGAAAATTTGAACCATTATGATTAAAATCACGACGGTATAAAGCATGATATCGGGGCGAAATCTCTGGTAGCCGTAGTTTATCGCAACAGACCCAAGTCCGCCGCCGCCGACCGCGCCCGCCATCGCCGAAAAGCCGATAATGACGATAAGCGTGAGCGTGATAGAAGCTACGATGCCGGGCAACGCCTCTACAAACATCACCTTAAAAATGATCTGAAAATTTGAGCTACCAAAGCTCCTAGCGGCCTCGATGATGCCTTTATCGACCTCTTTTAGCGCGCTCTCTATGAGCCTAGCGATAAACGGCGCCGCGCCGATAGTAAGCGGAACGATAGCCGCGGTAGTGCCGATACTGGTGCCCACGATCAGGCGCGTGAGCGGGAAAAGCACGATGATGAGGATGATAAATGGAAAGCTTCTTAGCGTATTTACCGTAATATCAAGCGCGATAAATAGCGGTTTATTCGGCTTTAGACCGTCCTGCGCCGAAAGCACGAGCAATATAGCAGGCACTAAGCCTATCAAAAACGCTAAAAGCGTCGAAACCACGCTCATATAAAGCGTCTCGCCGATGGCCGGGAGCAAAATACGCTCGAAAACGTCGGGAAATTTAGAAAAATCTATGTCAAACATCACGCCACCTCCCATAATACGCCGCTTTGCTTGATGTACTCGGTCACGCGCGCTTCGTCTTTAGGATCGACGTTGATGACGAGCGAGCCTAGCACGTTTTCGTTTAGCTTCTCAAGCTTGCCCCAGACGATGTTAAAGTCGATATTTAGCGTGCGCGCCATGTGCGTGATGACGCTGTTTTGAGCGACTTCTTTCGGGAAAAAGAGCCTGATATTTACGCCCTCGCTCGGCAAAATTTCATCCTCGCCGAGGAATTCCTTCATCTTTTCGTCGGGTTTTAAAAATAGCTCCTCGATCGTGCCGCTGCCGATTATCTTGCCGCTTTCTAGCAGTACTGCGCGGCGCGCGATGCTTTTTACGACTTCCATCTCGTGCGTGACTAAAACGACGCTGATGTTTAGCGTTTGATTGATCTGTTTTAAAAGCTCTAGTATCGAATTTGTCGTATTTGGATCAAGCGCCGAGGTCGCCTCGTCGGAGAGTAAAATTTTTGGACTTAGCGCAAGAGCGCGGGCGATAGCAACGCGCTGTTTTTGTCCGCCGCTTAGCTCGCCGGGGTAGCTTGCGGCTTTGTTTGCAAGGCCGACTAGCTCTAGCAGCTCGCTTACTCTTTTTTTGATATCGCTATCTGAGTAACCCCAAAATTTAAGCGGAGTCGCGACGTTTTCAAACGCCGTTTTTCTCGCCATCAGCGCAAAGTGCTGAAATATCATTCCCACATCTCGCCTAAGTTCTCTTAGCTCTTTATCTTTTAGCGCCGAGATTTCTTTGTCAAATACCTTTAGGCTACCGCCTTGATAGTCCTCTAGGCCGTTTATGCAGCGAAGCAGGGTAGATTTACCTGCGCCGCTGTGGCCTACGATGGCGAAAATTTCGCCTTTTTCTACGGTTAGGCTGACGCCGTCTATGATCTGCGTCGCTCCGTAAAATTTCTTTAAATTTTCTATTTTTATCACTCAAATTTCCTCGTTCATAATTCCGCCGAAGCGCTACTAAAATTTATAAAATTTCGCGCCTTAGCTCGTCTGTGCTCTTTGGCGAAAGAAGTGCCGGAGCGATGTCAAACACGCTAAACGCGCCGCACTCGCCTTTTTGCGCCAAGCGATACGCCGCTCGGGCGTAGGCTACGAGCACGCTTGCGGTAAATTCCGGATTTGAGTCAAGCTTGAGCGAAAACTCGATCAAGTGTTTATTTTCGCCATGCTCGCCCGTCGCGCCGCTTCGCAGGACGAAGCCTCCGTGAGGGATGCCGCCGTGCTCTTTTTTTAGCGTTGCAAGATCTATAAAATGCACGCTCGTGTCGTAGTCGGCGAAGTAGTTTGGCATCGTTTTTATCTCTTTTTCTATGCGCGCTTTATCGGCACCCTCTTCGGCTACGACGTAGCACTCGCGCAGATGTTTTTCGCGCGTGCTAAGTTTTGGGTTTTCACCCGCGCGAACTCGCTCAAGAGCGCTTTCTATCGGCACGGTGTATTGGCGCGCGTCCACGACGCCCTCTATCCTGCGGATAGCGTCGGAGTGGCCTTGACTCACGCCTTTGCCCCAAAACGTATAACTACTGCCGTTTTCCAGCACGCTCTCGCCGAACAGTCTATTTAGCGAAAACAGTCCCGGATCCCAGCCAACGGCGATGATGCCAACTTTTCCGCCCGCTTTGGCTGCGGCGTCTACGGCTGCGAAGTGCTCAGGGATTTTCGCGTGCGTATCGAAGCTATCGACGACATTGAAATTTAGCGCAAACTCAGGCGTCTGCGTCGGCAGATCCGTCGCGCTACCGCCGCAAAGCACCAAAACGTCAAATTTATCCTTGTGCGATAAAATTTCATCCACGCTAAACACCGGCGCGCCGCATGTTTTTACTTCGTTTGGATTTCTGCGGCTAAAAACTGCTGAAAGCTCTAAATCCTTGCTATTCCTTGCGGCAAGCTCTACGCCGCGACCTAAATTTCCATATCCCAAAACCGCTATTTTTATTTTTTCGTTCATTTTTTATCCTTGATAAATTTTAAAATTTAGCGCGTAAAACGACGCGCCGCTGATTAAATTTCACTTCATCAGCAAATAATAAATTACGTATATCCAACTTAAAAATCCGTGAATTATCGCCCACAATATGCTTTTATTAGCTCCCCACGATAGCGCGACGGCTATGACCGTGCCTAGCGTAAATCCACCGATACTGCCTTTCATTTTTTCTCCTTGATTTAAAATTTAGGTTCAAACGAGCGGACTACTCGCCAAACGCCTTTAGCTCGTCGCATACTTTGGCGAATTTTTCCTGCGCGCTTTGCAACCCTTCGCGGTTGGCTTCAACCACGGCTTGCGGAGCGGAGGCTACGAATTTCTCGTTATTTAGCATACTTGATAGCTTTGCTATCTCTTTTTCTAGTTTGGTTTTTTGCGACCGCAGTCGCATGATCACAGCACTCATATCCACGCCTTCAAGCGGCACGAACGCCTCTAAATTTTCGCTCACGTCGCGCGCTGCGTTTTCTATTTTAGCGTCGCAAAACTCGATCTGTTCGCATTTAGCTAGCAGCGCGATATAGTTTGTCGCCTCGGTCAAATTTTCGCTTCCGTTTAGCTTGATGAAAGCTTTTGGGATTTTTGAGTTGCCTTGCTCGATAGTCGCCTTTGCGCGGCGTATAGCCACTATGGCTTCGATCACCAGCTCAAAGGTCTTTTCTATCTGCAAGTCGCGCTCATTAGCCTGCGGATACTCCTCTATCATGATTGAGCTTGCGCTTTCTAAATTTGAGCCGCTAAGCTCGTGGAAAAGGTATTCGGAGATAAACGGCATAAACGGACTAAGTAGCCTCATCGCCTCTTTAAATATCGCTCCAAGCTCCCTTACGCTGCCTTTATCGGCTTTGCTAAGCTCGATGCCCCAGTCGCAAAACTCGTCCCATAAAAATTTATAAATCGCATTTGCCGCGTCGTTAAAGCGGTAGGCGTCGATGTTCTCTCGCACTTCGCGCACGCACTCGTTAAAGCGGCTTAGCATGTATTTACCGAGTTTTGTTTCGATTTTGGCGTCGCTTAAATTTGCAAATTTAGACTCGTTTAGCAGTAGATATTTGCTCGCGTTGTAAAGCTTGTTCGTAAAATTTCGCACGAGCTTCATCTTTTCGTCGCTTAGCTTTATGTCGCGCCCCTGTACGGCTAGCAGCGCAAGCGTAAAGCGTAGGACGTCGGCGCTGTATTCGTCTATGCTAACGAGCGGGTCGATGACGTTGCCTAGACTTTTGCTCATCTTTCTGCCTTGCTCGTCTTTAACCAAAGCGTGCAGATAGATGTCGTCAAACGGCAGCTTGCCTAGCGCGTTTTCGCCCTGAAACATCATTCTGGCCACCCAGAAAAACAAGATATCAAAGCCCGTGATAAGCAGGTTGTTTGGGTAAAATTCGGCCAAATCGCCGTCAAACCATTTCTCGTTTTTTAGCTCCTCGCCGTTGCCCCAGCCAAGCGTACTAAACGGCCAAAGTCCCGAGCTAAACCAGGTATCAAGTACGTCCGGGTCTTGATGGAAATTTGCGCTTTTGCATTTTGGACACTGCGTCGGATCGCCTTCGTCCGCCCACTCGTGTCCGCACTTATCACAGTAAAATACCGGGATCTGATGTCCCCACCATAGCTGGCGCGAGATACACCAGTCGCGAAGCTCGCGCATCCAGGCGTTAAAGCTGTTTATCCAGTGAGCCGGGTAAAATTTAGCTAAGCCTTCGCCGACCTTTGCGATCGCGTCGTCTGCGATCTGTTTTTTGACGAACCACTGTTTTGAGATGTATGGCTCGACGACGTTTTTGCAGCGGTAGCAGTAGCCGACTTGATTTTCGTAGTCTTCGATTTTCTCGACGTTTCCGAGCTTTTCTAGTTCTGAGACGATGACGTCTCTAGCCTCTAGTCGCTCAAGCCCTTTAAACTGCGCACACTGCTCGTTTAGTATGCCTTTTTCGTCAAAAACGGTGATAAATTTTAGATCGTGTCTTTTGCCGACCTCGTAGTCGTTAGTATCGTGCGCGGGAGTAACTTTAACCAGGCCTGTACCAAACTCCATATCGACATGTTCGTCGGCGATGATCTCGATCTCGCGACCGATTATCGGCAGGACGACTTTTTTGCCGATCAAATTTTTATAGCGTTCGTCGTTTGGATTTGCCATGACGGCAGTGTCGCCGAAGTAGGTCTCAGGTCTGGTGGTTGCTACAACGACAAATTCGCTTGGCTTATCCGCAAAATAATATCTCAAATGATAAAGCTTGCCTTTGTTTTCCTTATGCTCGACCTCGATGTCAGAAAGCGCGCCGTCGTGCGTACACCAGTTTATCATGTAGTTTTCGCGTACGATGAGCCCTTTTTCGTAGAGATTTACGAAGGCTTTTTTGACCGCTTTTCTTAGCCCTTCATCCATCGTAAATCTTTGGCGCGACCATGCAGGCGAGATGCCTAGTTTGCGCATCTGATGCACAATCATACCGCCGCTTTTTTCTTTCCATTCCCAGACTTTTTGGACGAAATTTTCGCGTCCAAGCTCTTCTTTTTTGATGCCTTGATTTAGCAGCTGCTTTTCAACGACGTTTTGCGTGGCGATACCTGCATGATCAAGGCCCGGCTGCCACAGCGTTTTGTAGCCGTCCATTCTTTTGTAGCGCGTCATTATGTCTTGCAGGGTAAAGGTTAGCGCGTGCCCGATATGAAGCGAGCCCGTTACGTTTGGGGGCGGCATCATGATGCAAAATTTACGGCCGTCTTTGCGGATGTTTTTGTTCGCGTCTATCTCGAAATATCCGCGCTCTTCCCAAATTTTATAAAATTTATCTTCTATCTCTTTTGCGTCGTAAAATTCCGCCATATTTTATCCTTAATAATCGTTTAAAAAATGTCGGATTTTACTACAAATTTGCTAATAGTATGTTTAAAATAGGTTGTTTTTAAGAATAGGCAAAGAAAGCGAAGCGGCTAAAAAACCGCTTCGCAAAGGATTATTTGACGATAAATTCGTGCTGAGCTAGATCGTAGTCGCTCATGCTCTCGTCGTACATGTTTTCCGTGATGACCGCAGGTAGCATGCATTTACCGCTCATAACGACGCGAAGAGGCGTATAAAGCGTATTTTTATCGTCTTTACGGTAAAGACTGTAAAAGCTCAAAACCCTATCGTCCTCGATGTTTTGGTGCTCGAGCGTTAAAGAGCTTTTCGTATCCTCCGTTCTTGCATTTGGTACGATGTTTTCGTTTATCACCTCAAAGCAAGGGCTAATCGTCTCGTTTATCACGCCGTTTCTGATAAATTTATCCGTTCTTAGCGTAAGTTTAGAGTAGATGACGTCGTTTACTTTAAGCGCATTAATATCTATCTCTTTGCCGTCTTTATCGACGAAAGTTCTGTAGATATCAAGTCCTCTTTTGTCAAATTTATGATTTACGGCTAGCTTTTTATAGCCTGATGCGCTAACGCCTAGATACACGCTAGCGTTACCCTCCGGCACGATGGTGATTTCAGGCTTTTTCGGAGTGACGTTGATAGCGCCTCTGCCGCTAAAGTCTAGCTCGCGGCCGTCTGCTATTAGCTTAAATTTATTCTCGCTTGAGACGTCCTTGATATAGGCTCTTAGCGCTCTTAGCGTAAACGCGCGCTCCTGCGTGGAGTAAAGCTTGTCTACGTTTTTTATCAAAAAGTCGGCTAAAGAGTCGCTAAATTCGTTCTTTTCGAAGTGATTAGCGTGAAGAAGCAGGATAAAGGCTTTATTTCTCACGCTTGAGCCAAAATCCGAAGGATCGTCTGATTGCTCGTTAAAGAAATTATTGCCGACTCCTTTTAGCACTTTCTTGCTCTCTTCGTTTAGTCCTTCGTTTTTAAGCGTGGCCGCCATCAAGTAACCCTCTAGCGCGCCGCCTTCGTATCGTTTTTGATCGTAAAGCGCGTTTAGTTTTGATCTATCTAGCTTGCCTTGCGTACTTAGGATGTATGCGGCGTATAGCGCTTGGAAATTATTCACCGGATCGAAATCCCTAAGCCAGCCAAGAGCCTTGCTTTTTACTCCGCTATCTAGCGCAAAGCCTGATTTTTCAAGCGTTAGTAGCATATCTATAGCGTAGACGGAGGCGAAGTTGTTCGTATAGCTTAGCTGATTCCAGTAGCCGATACTGCCGTCTGTTTTTTGCATTTTGATTACGTCTTGCATGCCTGAAAGGACGAATCTTTTTCTGTCGGCTTCTCTTGCTTTAGCCTCTTTAGAGTCGCCGCCTCCAAGCACTAGGAAATTTAGCTCAAAAAGCTTACTAGAGCGCTGTTCGGCGCATCCGTAAGGGTAATTTACGAGTTTATCGCTGTTTGCGCTTAGCACGCCTTTGATAGAGCTTGAAGCGTCTATCGTGATATCGTTTAACTCTTCGTCCAGTTTAAAGGTCTTTTTCTCGCTCGCGTAAAACGTCTTAGCATAAGTGCTTAGCGGATAGGCGTGTATGACGTCTAGTTTTTGCGAGTAGGAGTAGCCCTCTTTGCCGTCGTTTGCGGTGAAATTTATATACGCTTTGCCCGTAGCGTTAGCATCGACCGTGAAATTTAGCTTAGCGTTTTCCTCGGGTTTTAGCTCGATACTATCTACGCCTAGTTTCGCATTTAGGTTGGTATCTAGGCTCAAGGCTACCTTTTTTGGCTCTTTAGTCGTGTTTATCACTCTTAGCGAGTAGTTTATCTTATCGCCCTCGATAAGATACGCCGTTTGAGTCGGTTTTAGGATGACGTCGTCTTTTACCTTTACGGCATTTACGCTAAAGCCGAGTTTGTCGCCGGCGACGCTAAGCGCGGCTAAATTTATCTCGGAGTTAAAGTCGCTAGGCACTTCTATCTCGAAATTCGCTACGCCGTCGGCACCGGCTTTTGCCGTTTGCATTTTGATATAGGTTTGTATATTTTTCTTATCTACCGGGCTAGCAAATTTAGCCATCCTCATCTCTAAAAGAGCAGCCGCAGCGTCGCCGCCGAAGCTTAGCACCTTGCCGTCTTTTTTAAATCCGCTTAAATTTGCGTAAAAGTCGTAATCAAGCACTCCGTCGTTTAAAATCATATCGAAAAACTCCAGCGGGCTTTTTAGCTTTTGATTGGTGATTTGCAGTACGCCCTCATCGACGGCAAATATCGTAACCTCGGCATTTGGCTCGGTTTTTACGCTAGCTTTAAATTTAGAGTTTGACCTTACGGTTTTTGGCGCTTCTATGAGCGTATTTGCACTGCGGTAGGATTTATCGGCCTTTACGTAGATTTTATCGTAGGTTCTAAAAGGCAGAGTATCGTTGTCCGCTACGCGCACGACCGAGGCCGTGACGTAAAGCCCCTCAAAGTCGAAATCAAGGTTAAATTTAGCGCTTGCGACGTTGTTTTGGACATTTACGACTTTATACTTTTTGACGTCGCCCGATTCTAGCGTCACGATAGCGATACCGCTTTTTAGTACGGAGCTTACGTCTGCTATTAGCTCGTCGCCTTTTTTATAGATTTTTTTGTTTAGCTTGATTTTGGCTTTTGCCAGCTCTTTTGTCGGCTGTAGCGTCTCGCCGTAATCCCAGCCGCTGACGTAAATGTTTAAATTTGTCGAATGCCCGCTAAGGATGTCTGAAACCGTAACGACGTAATCGCCGCTTTGCTTAAAGTCGTAGACGAACTCGTTTCCGCTAAGAGTATCGCTAAAGACCTTTTCGTAGCGGCTGTGCCATCTTAGATAGCCGTCTTTATCGTAGTTGTAGTCCCAGATTTCTTTTTTTATCTCGATAGCTTTTTGCCTGTCTTTTATCTCCTCGTCCTTAAACGGATCGATACTTACCAAATTTAGCGTTAGTTTAGAGTTTGAGTCGATGTAGGTATCGTTTGCTTTTACTCCCACCATCGCGTCAAACGGATAAACGTTAAAGTTCTTGCTAGCGCTTACGTTTTTGCCGTCGTCGTTTATGTTAAAGACCGCCGTACCTTTTAAAACGCTTGCGATTTTGGATTTATTTTCCAGCTTAAACAAGGTTTCGCCCTTGCCCTCATCGTCTAGTTCTACTTGCTTGACGCTTTGGTCTAGGCCGTTTGCGGCGTATTCGTCGTTGCTAAATTTATACTCTTTAAATTTATCGTTTTTGTAGTCTTGTTGATATAGATTTATCGTTACGTCGCCTTTTAGATTTGCCGCCGCGCCGCCGAAAAGATACGCGCTTTGCAATTTAACGTCCATAACGTCGCCTAGAGCGTAAATTTCTTTTTCGAGATTAACCTCGTTTTTGATGCGTTGCGGAGTAAAAGACTCTACGGAAAAGTCGTAGCTATCTATGAGCTTGTTAGCAAAGATTATCTCAAGCCTAAACGAACCCGTTAGCCCCGAGTTTACCGGCTCGTCGAAATTTATGACGCCAAGCTCGGTCGTATTTACGCTTTTATCTAGGATCGTTTTATTTTGCGGATCTTTGATTTTTAGCTTAACTGGCATATTTGCTAGCCCTTTAAACAGCGCGTTTTTGATGATAATCTCGCCTTTTATATTTTCCTGCGGGCGGATGATATCGCTGGCAAAATGCAAATAAGCGTCGTAAATTTCGCTTCTATCTTGAACGTCTAAATTCGACTCCTCGTTTAGGCGTTTGTTTTGCGATAGAGCGATGAAGCTTTGCTCCTTGCCTAGCGTTACGACCGCGCTTGCTACGTCTTTGCCGATGTCTTTTTTATTAAATTTAAACACGCCTTCGTCGTTTGTGATACCGCTTGCGATGAGGCTATTTTTGGCAGAGTAAATTTTAACGTCCGCGTTTGCGACGACTTCGTTTTTACTTAGGCGGTTGGCAAATAAAAACACCTCGTCTTTTGAAATTTTCGCGCTTAGGCCGATGTCGGTTAGATAGACGGCTTTTTTGGCGCTTTTATCTTTATCGTAGTAGATCGTGACTAGATAAACTCCATCTCCGCCCTCGGCAAAATCAAGCTTTATTTTGTATTTTTGCATCTCGTTTTGAGCGCCGCCTAGGTCGTAGTTTCTGCTTGCGACTTCTTCTACGTAGTCATCAAGCGGAGTTTGGGTAAAATTTAAAAAGTATCTTAAATTCGGCTCTTTTAGCTTTTCTACGACGACTTTAGCGGTATTTAAATTTACGCCTTTTACGCCGATTTCACCGGCGCTAGATAAATAAGAGCCTTTATCGGTAAATTCCAAAAACGGCTTATAATCGCCGGTTTTGACGCTAAACTCCGCATCTTCTCGCAAAATTCTATCCTCATCGCCGAAGCCTTTTTTTAGCGTGACTTTGTACTCGGTTTGAGGCTTTAGTTCGTCGCTGGTTATATCGACGTAGCGGTAGTATTTCGTATCACTGTTATCGGTGTATTCCAGTTCGCCTACTTGTAGATTTTTTATACCGTCTATTTTTACGTATTTATTTAGGTTGTAAGTATCGAGCCAGTCGTTTAAAAATATCCTAATGCCTAGCTTGCCGCCCTCTAGGCTAACGGCTTTGACGTCGTCTAAATACATAGTTTTAGCTCTATCGTTATCGACGAATTTTTCTTGTTCTTCAGGCTCGTTAGTCGCCTCGTAGTCGTCGTTTAGGTTTGCGCCGGCCTTGCTTTTTAGATTTTTCGAGACGGCAAATACCAAATTTTCGCCTTTTTCAAGTAGCTTTATTTGAAAGCTTTTAGGAGTTTTGGCTACGATTTTGTATTTGATGTTTTGCTTGGCCAAATTTTGCTTATCATAAATTTTAAAATTCGCCGTAAATTCTTCCTCGCTAACCTCGTCGTTAAATACCGCTAAAAAGGTATCTTTGGTGTACTGGGTTATGCCCGAGAGCTCAAAATCTCCACCGTAAATTTTAACCTTGCTTTCGCCTTTTTTGCACGAGTAGCTTACGCCCTTTGCCAGCGGTTTTTTTGGATAAAACAAGATGGAGTCCGAGCCGTATTCAAATGCGCCGCTGATTTCGGGCGAACACTCGATTATCTTTTTGTGCGTTACTTTGCCGATTAAAGACTCGTCTTTTTGCGCGTATTCTACGCCTAGGCTTACCGCACCTCCTTCTAAAATTTTGCTTCCGCCCTCAAGCGTAAAGGCGCTTAAATTTGCCGCCAAAACGCAACTTAGGCTTAAGCCCATGAGTTTATAGTTCATTAAAATCTCCTTATTTCCATGTTTATTTCGCTTAAATTCGAGTTTTCATCCAGACATCCGAGCTTGTGTTTGCCTTGCGTTAAATTTAACGTATTTTCGCTAGCGTTTTTTACTTTTTTCCACTCGTTTTCGTCTATCTTGAGGTATATCTCGTCGCCGATATAAGCGTAGCATTTTAGCATAACTTTAGTTAAATTCTCATCGCTTAGCAAAATTTGATTATTCGTCGGCATAGCAACGAGTGGTTTATAGCTTTTAAATTTATAATAACAAGGACTATCTTTGATGTCTGATTGCGTTATAGCGCCGTTTTTGAGTAAAAACCCGACCTCTTCGCTCCTGATACTCTCGCAAACGTCTTTTAGCTCTACGCCCTCTACCAGCCAGTCGTCTTCCTCGTCTTTGCACTCTTTAAATTTAAACGCGTCAAGGCAGGTTTTTTTGCTCTCTATGCCGCTTGGAGCGCTCATGAAAGATAATTTTTGCTTTTGAGCCAACAGCTTAAATACGTCAAAAACTGCGCGCGAGGCGTCGCTAAATCCGCTTAAATTTTGCGTCTTTTTGCCATTAAAGTTGCCAAACCACACCGCAACCGTGTAGTCGCTATTTACGCCTATCGTATAGATATCGCGAGAGCCGTAGCTGGTGCCGGTTTTAAAGGCGATTTGCGGCGTATTTTCGGCGTATTGCCACGCGACGCCAAGATAACTGCGGGAGGCGGAGGAGAGCATCTTTGAGGTTAGATACGCGCTTTGCGGGGTGATTAGCCGTCCGTAGCCCGGTAGCGTCTTGCCTGCGACTTCAAGAGGCTTTAGCTCGCCGCCGTTTGCGTAGATCGTGTAGAGGTGGGCTAAGCTTAGCAAACTCATTTCCGCGCTTCCAAGCGCGATACTATCTGCGTAAAATTCCTTTGGACGGCTCACCAAATGCACGCGCGAAAGCAGCTCGTAGAGCGAATTTTCTCCAAGCTTGTTGTTTAGGCTAACGGCGGGAATATTTAGACTGAGCGCTAGCGCCTCGGTCGCCGAGATGATGCCGAAAAACCTACTGTCGTAGTTTTTGGGCGCGTACTCTCCGAGGAAAATTTCCGTATCTATCATCTGGCTTTTTGGCGTGATGAAACCCTCGTCGAGTCCTAGCGAAAATATAAACGGCTTTAGCGTAGAGCCCACGTTTCTACTCATCGTTACGCCGTCGTTTTGCCCCTGCGCAGCGCGCCAGTCGTGCGAGCCCACGTATGCCGCTACGCTCATATTTTTGTTGTCGATGATTATCCCGGCGGCGTTATTTGCGTCTTTTGATTTTAGCGAGGCTGCGGTATTTTTTATCGCGTTTTCGAGTAAAATTTGCAAATTTAGATCTAAATTCGAGTGCGTAACGTCGTTTTTTAGAGCTTGCGCGGCGTAGTGCCTGGCCTTATAAACGGCATCGTAGCGTTTGTTTTTAAAAGGCTCTCTTTGCGCTCTTTGGAATGCGCTTTGATCTATTACGCCTGCTTTATAAAGTAACTTTGCGACGCGGTTTTTTAGCGCGTTGATATTTGATTTTTTATCTAGGCGGTTGGCGTTGGGGTTTTTTGGGATCGTGCTTAAAAGCGCGCATTCGGCGATACTAAGCTCGCTCAAGTCTTTGCCGAAGTAAAACCTAGCCGCAGCCGCCGCACCCTCGATATTTCCGCCGTATGGAGCGAGGTTAAAGTAAAAATCTAAAATTTCGTCCTTGCTGTAATGCCACTCAAGCTGAAGCGCGGTAAAGATTTCTTTAAATTTATTCGCGTAGGTGCGTTCATCTCGCTTCATCATACGCGCGACTTGCATCGTGATCGTGGATGCGCCGATGCGGTTAGAGTGCGTGAGATTATGCGCGGCAGCGCGGATCATGGCAAATGGATTTACGCCGATGTGGTAGTAGAAAAATTTATCCTCAAACAAAATGACGCTATCTTTTAGTGTCTGCGGGACGTCTTTAGCCTCAAATCTCCAAATTTCGTCGCTACTAGGTCGAAGGGCTATGATTTGGCCGTTTTTATCAAAAAGTATGAGCGAATTTTCCCGCTTTAGCGCTTTCGTGTCAAGCGGATAGGCAAAGTCAAGCGCCAAAAAAGCTACGAAGCAAATCAGGGCGACTGCGGCGAAGTATTTGATAAATTTAGCTAAAACTCTTTTCATTTCGCGATTATATCGAATTTGCGCGTAAAATCTCGAAAGATTAAATTTATGATAATTGATATATAATTTCAAATACTAATCTAAGCAAAGGAGATAAAGGCATGGAATATAGAATAGAAAAAGACACGATGGGCGAGGTAAAGGTTCCGAATGACAAGTATTGGGGAGCGCAGACGCAGCGCAGCCGTGAAAATTTCGAGATCGGAGTGGGGCTGGAGACGATGCCGCGAGAGGTCATAGAGGGCTTTGCCTATCTAAAAAAGGCGTGCGCGCTGGTTAATCGCAAGCTGGGTCGCCTAGACGAGCCTCGCACCGAGGCGATCGCGCAGGCGTGCGATGAAATTTTAAACGGCAAGCTGGACGGAAATTTCCCTCTAGTCGTGTGGCAGACGGGCTCAGGCACGCAGTCGAATATGAATTTAAACGAGGTCGTTTCAAACCGCGCGATGGAGATTTTGGGGTTAAATTTCCGCGATAAGGCGGCGCTGGACGCCAAAGACGCAAAATTCGTGCATCCAAACGATCACGTAAATAAAGGTCAGAGCTCAAACGACACCTATCCTACGGCGATGCGAATAACCTTTGTGCTGGAGCTTCAAAAAAAGCTGCTGCCGGCGATAGAAAAGCTTGAAGCAACGCTGGATAAAAAGACCGCCGAGTTTGCGGGGATCGTAAAGATCGGCCGCACCCACCTGCAAGACGCCACGCCGCTCACGCTCGGACAAGAATTTAGCGGCTACGCGCATATGCTAAAGGCTAGCAAGGCGCAGATCCTAGCTACCATGCCGTTTTTAGAGGAGCTTGCTATCGGCGGCACCGCGGTAGGCACGGGGCTAAACTCGCACCCGAAATTTAGCGAGATGGTAAGCGACGAGCTAAACGCGCTAACGGGCACGGCATTTAAATTTAAATCCCATCCGAATAAATTCCACGGCCTAACCAGCCACGACGCCGAGGTGTTTTTAAGCGGCGCGCTAAACGGCCTGGCGGCAAATTTGATGAAGATCGCAAACGACGTGCGCTGGCTGGCAAGCGGGCCAAGATGCGGCATCGGCGAGATAAACATCCCCGAAAATGAGCCTGGAAGCTCGATAATGCCGGGCAAGGTAAATCCGACGCAGTGCGAAGCCGTCACGATGGTCGCCGCGCAGGTGATGGGCAACCACGTCGCGATTTCCGTCGCCGCAAGCCAGGGAAACTTCGAGCTAAACGTCTTTAAGCCGGTGCTTACGTACAACCTCATCCAAAGCATCCGCCTGCTAAGCGACGCGATGAATAGCTTTGAGAAACACTGCGCTTGCGGTATCACGGCAAACGAGGCTAAAATCGATAAGCTGCTGCACGAAAGCCTGATGCTCGTAACCGCGCTAAATCCGCACATCGGTTACGCAAATGCCGCCAAGATCGCCAAAACCGCGCACCATAACGGCACGACTCTGCGCGAGGAAGCGATAAAATCGGGCATACTAACCGCCGAGGAATTTGACGCGTGGGTGGTGCCTGAGGATATGATCTCGCCGAAGGAGTAAACTCGGCGCTTTGCTTTTTGGGCTCGGTGAGATTTGGGCGATTTTGCCGAGCCTAAGTAAAATCCATAAATTTAAGAGCGAAATTTACGGTTGCGCCTTAAGTTTTACTCAAATTTGCCGATATACTTTTAAATTTAAAGGTACGGCGATGGATGTAAAACTAAACATAAATTTAAACTCAAATTTGATGAATTTAAGTAAAAGCGGCTCGGCTGTCGCAGGCGGGGCAAATTTAAAAAACGTAAATTTGCAAAGCAGCGATAGGGGCGATATCTTGCGCGGCGCGTCAAATTTGCCTAGCGGCTCAAACGAGGGCGAAAGCAGCGCAGATATCCTAAAAAAACAGCTAGAAAAACTACAAAAACGGCTAAAAGAGCTTGAAGCCGCGATCAAGCGGGTAAAAGCGAGCAAAAATCCATACGCAAAGGATATGGCGGCCTCGCTTGAAACGCAAAAGGGAGCGGTGTTTGCGCAGATAATGCAAATAAGCGCGCGAATTTTAGAAATGCAAGGCGGTCAGGGTAAATTTTGACGCCGTAAATTTGTATTTCAAATTTTAAAGCCTTTAAGCCAATTAAGAAATAGGGCGATTTTGGTTTTAAAATATCAAAATGTAAAAATACTTTATTAAATTTATCTTTTTATACTTTAATTATTTTTAGAGCTTTCTTTGCAAAAATATCACTAAAATAACAATATACTTAATTATTAAAACTAGTTCTTTTGCTAAATATAGAATTTTAAATTTTAGTTGTAATATTTCAATATTTAAAGCTATTTGATAATAATTAAAGACAAATTTACTCTTTTATCAAACCATGCCAAAATGCAAATTTCACTCCAAGGAGAGAGCATGAGAGATGATGTCCTAGTTGGGATAAACGAGAGGCTTAACGTGCTTGCCGCGCTTCCGACTCTAAAAAGCGGTTCAATCGGCGAAGCTTTAAAGAAAAGCGGATTTAGCAGGCGCGATTTTATGAAATGGGCGGGCGCGATGACGGCGTTTATGGCGTTGCCTGCATCTATGGCGCCAACCGTAGCTAGAGCCGCCGAGCTTAGCGATAGACTGCCCGTGATATGGCTACACATGGCCGAGTGCACTGGATGTAGCGAGAGTTTGCTTCGCACCGATGCGCCGAGTATAGATAGCTTGATTTTTGACTACATCAGCCTCGAGTATCACGAAACCGTGATGGCTGCGGCAGGCTGGCAGGCCGAGGAAAACCTAGAAAGCGCGATCGAAAAATACAAAGACAGATACATCCTGCTAGTCGAGGGCGGCATACCTACGGGCGAGACGGAGAACTATCTAACGGTCGGTCCTTTGGGGCTTAGCGGCCTTCATCACGCAAAGCACGCGAGCGAAAACGCCGCGGCGATATTTGCTATCGGTACCTGTTCGAGCTTCGGCGGAGTGCAAGCTGCAAAGCCAAATCCGTCAAATTCCGTAGGCCTATCAAAAGTAGCTTCAAAACCGGTCATAAACGTCCCGGGCTGTCCTCCTAGCGAGAAAAATATCGTGGGCAACGTCCTTCACTACATACTTTTCGGTACTTTGCCCGCACTTGACGTATTTAACCGTCCAAAGTGGGCTTACGGACTTAGGATTCACGATCTTTGCGAGCGAAGAGGGCATTTTGACGCGGGCGAGTTCGTGCAGACCTTTGGCGACGAGGGCGCGAAAAACGGCTACTGTCTCTATAAAGTCGGCTGCAAAGGCCCATATACGTTTAATAACTGCTCGCGCGAGAGATTTAATCAGCATACTAGCTGGCCGGTGCAGGCGGGTCACGGCTGCATAGGTTGTTCGGAGCCTGATTTTTGGGATACGATGGGGCCTTTTGAGGAGCCGATGGCAGATAGGCTGTTTAACACGGTTTTGGGTCTAGGCGCCGATAACGTCAGCGATAAAATCGGCATCGGAGTGCTGGCGCTCGCAGGCATCGGTATAGCAGCGCACGCCGCGATAAGCATTTTTGCTAAAGACAAGGAGGAGGCGTAAAAATGAGCGAGCAAAGAATAGTAATAGACCCGATAACAAGAATAGAAGGCCACCTGCGCATAGAGGTCGTCGTAGATGAAAATAACGTAGTTAAAGAGGCCTACTCGGGCTCGACGCTCTGGCGCGGCATAGAGCAGGTCGTAAAGGGGCGAGATCCGAGGGATGCGGGATTTTTCATGCAGAGGATTTGCGGAGTTTGTACGTTTTCGCACTACCGTGCGGGCATCATGGCCGTCGAGAACGCTCTAGGTATCACGCCTCCGCTAAACGCGCAGCTAACGCGTACGCTGATGAACAACGCCCTTTATATGCACGATCACGTGGTGCATTTTTATCAGCTTCACGGCCTTGACTGGGCGGACGTGGTTTCGGCTCTAAATGCGGACGTACGCAAGGCTAGCGACGAAGCGTTTAAATACTGCGACACTCCTTACGCAGCCGGCGCAGATAAACTAAAAGAGGTAAAAGAGCGCGTCGAAGCCTTCGTAAAAAAAGGAAATTTAGGGCCTTTTGCCAACGCCTACTGGGGACATCCGACCTATAAATTTACGCCTGAGCAAAATTTGATCGTACTTTCGCACTATTTAGAGTGTCTAAGGATACAAAGGACGGTAGCGCAGATGATGGCGATATTTGGCTCCAAAAACCCGCACCCCCAAAGCCTAACCGTGGGCGGCGTGACCTGCGTCATGGACTTGCTAGATCCTGCAAGACTAGGCGAATATCTAACCAAATTTCAAGAAACGGCCGATTTTATTAACAGGGCGTATTATCCAGATCTCGTCATGGCTGCTAAAGCCTACGGCAGCGAGCCTAGCGTACTAAAGGACGTCGGCGTGTCAAATTTATTCGCTTACGACGAGTTTTTAGTCGGTAGAAACGAGTATCTGATCCAAGGCGGAGCTATCCTAAACGGCGATATCAGCAAGGTTTACGAAGTAGACGGCGATAAGATCACCGAGGAAGCCACTCGCGCATGGTATAAAAACCCGGCCCCGCTGCATCCTTACGACGGGCAGACCGAGCCAAACTATACCGGTCTAAAAGATATGAAAACTCTAGACGGTCACGGCAAAGAGGTAGATACTAAAGTCTTTGACGAAAAGGGCAAATATAGCTGGATCAAAGCTCCTCGCTATGAGGGCAAACCTATGCAGGTTGGTCCGATAGCCAGCATCGTGATAAACTATGCCAAAGGCAACGAGCGCGTGGTAAAAATCGTCGATAAATTTTTAAAAGATACGGGGCTTCCGCTCGAGGCGGTATTTTCTACTCTGGGTAGAACCGCAACCAGGATGCTAGAGGCCAAGCTAGTAGCCGATCACGGACTAACTGCATTTAATAGCTTAGTAGAAAATCTAAAAACCGATCAAGAAACCTGCGCAAAGTACGTCATAGATAACGACAAAGAGTATAAAGGAAATTTCCAAGGCAATGCCCCTCGCGGAGCGCTCAGTCACTGGTGCCGCATAAAGGGCGGCGTGATAACTAACTGGCAAGCAGTCGTGCCTAGTACGTGGAACGCCTCGCCAAAAGACGCTGCAAACGTACGCGGAAGCTACGAGGAGTGCCTCATCGGGCTAAAGATCGCCGATCTAACCAAGCCGCTTGAGATCATACGCAAGATACATTCGTACGATCCTTGTATCGCATGTGCCGTACACGTGATGGATGCGCGCGGCACGCAGCTGGGCGAATACAAAATCAATCCGAATTTGTGAAAGGAGCGGCTATGAGCGAGCATAAATTTGACCGCAAAAGCGAGTATGAATTTTCCATCGGGCTTAGAGCGACGCACTGGATCAGGTTTTTTGCCATTACCTTTTTGGTTGTGAGCGGATACTATATATCGTATGTTTTCGTTAGTCCCGAGGTCACGACCCAGCCCGTGCTGTTTATGAACGCCAAGTGGCGCGCGGCTCATCAGATCGCTGGATTTGTCCTGATAGCGTGCTTTATTTTCAAGCTCTACCTATTTATATTTGACAAATACAGCCGCAAAGAGGTCGTGAGCGTAGTTGATTTTTTTAATCCCAAAGTCTGGATAGCGCAGATAAAATACTACCTGTTTTTAGGTCCGCACCCGCATATAAAGGGCGTTTATAACCCGCTTCAGTTTGCGTCGTATTTTTTCTTTTATTTGGTGCTTTTTCTGATCTGCCTAACGGGCCTCGTGCTCTACGTCCACGTCTATCACGAGGGGCTTGGCGGGCTACTTTACGAGCCGATGAGGCAGTGCGAGGAGCTCATGGGAGGTCTAGCTAACATCCGCACGATACACCGCGTTTGCATGTGGGTCATCATCGTTTTTGTAGTCATTCACGTGTATATGGCGGTATTTAACGCAGTAAAAGGCAAAAACGGAGCTATGGACGCGATTATTAGCGGCTACAAATACGTAAAAGACGAGCACTGATGCGCGTTTTAGTGCTTGGTATCGGCAACGTGATGTTTGGCGACGAGGGAGTTGGGGTGCATTTTGTCAAAATGATGGAGCGAAACTATAAATTTAGCCCTAAATCCTCGGCTAAATTTGGCTCCGCTTTAAATTTGGACGATAAATTTGACGCGTCAAATTTGGACGTCGCAAACTCAAATTTAAGCGGCGATATCGCTCGTCGCGGCGGCTTTAAATTTAACGCGGACGGCGCAAATTTGGAGCTAAAATTTATCGACGGCGGTACTCTAGCTATGGCGCTCACGCCCGTTATCGCTTGGGCGGATGTTTTGATAGTTGTTGACTGCATAAGCGCCGAGGGCGGCGATACGGGGGATGTGTATTTTTTCGGTTATGAGCAGATGCCGCCCGCCGTCTCGTGGAACGGCTCCGCGCACGAGGTCGAGATGCTAGAAACCTTGCGGCTAATGGAGCTTGCGGGCGATTTGCCGCGGACGAAAATTTTAGGTATCGTGCCAAAGCGCATCGAGCCTATGAGCTTTGAACTCTCAGCGCAGGCGCAAGAGGGGGCAAATTTGATGGAAAAGACGCTTTTAAACGAGCTTTCGCGTCTTGGGGTTAGCTACGAAAAGATCGCAAATTTTAGCGTTTCAGACATCGCTTTAGAGTTTTCAAAAAAGGGCGCGATATGATTTTAGCTTACGAGTTTGACGGTGCGAGCGAAAATTTCGCGTTTTTTCTTAAATTTTACGCGCAAAAAAGCGGGTTAAAATTTAGCATTAAAAAGGAGCTAGACTTAACGACGCTTTATACTGAAGGCTCGCAAGAGGAGCTTTTGGCGTTTTCCGATATGCTCTCTAGCGCGCTTCCTCACAGCGTATTTTTGCGCGGCTCAAAGGTCTACGCGAGCGAAAATTTACCCCAAGGCGAAGCAAGCGAGCCTATAAACTCCCTCTCAAACATCACGCCGCGCGTCGTTAGCGCCTATCTAAAAGGCGAGCTAAAAGAGTGCGAAAACGGCGTTTTTAGCGACGTTTGCGTTTTTGCGGACGGCAAATTTACGCCCGTGACGAAGGCAAATTTTAGCGAGCTTTTAGAGTTTGCTTTTAAAAATTTAAGTGCTGGCGAAAGCGTTAAATTTAAAGATATTAACGGCGAATTTGAAGCTTTAAATTTCACTGAACTAAACGCAAATTTTAATCTTTTAATGCCGACGAATCTTAAAAATTTGCCTAAAATTTTTATCGCAAACGAAGCCGAGCAGGTTGCTCTAGCAAGCTACGAAAAGCCCGCCGTTACGCTAAAAACGACGGCGATCTACCGCGGCAATCACCCAAGCTCTCCTAGATTTTTTGACGTCTGCGCGGCTAGAGATATTTTCATCTACGCTCTTTGCGACAAGCTTTTTAAAGCGGGCGTAAATTTTATTGTGTTAAAGGCGCAAAAGCCGCCGTTTAAGGCCGTAGTGCTTGAAAACGGATACATTTTTAGCGGCTCTAGGATTTATTATTCTAGCGCAAATTTGAGCCAGATAGAGGGCGCTACGGATAAAAATCTAGCCGCTTTTAACCTCACAAAAAAAGAATTTGACGCAGACGGCGAGATAGCTAGGATATTTTTAAGCAGGTTTAAAGACGATGAAGTTAAAATTTACCCCAAATTTGATGATTTTAACGTCTTAAATTTCGCCTTGCCAGCAAGCTTTGAGGAGCTTTACGCGCAGATGAGGCGCAAGGAGGGTGGCAAGAGTTTGCTTCAAAAATACGGCGAAAGCTTTAGCCTGCCGCGCGGCGAGCTAAACGTACAAAACGGCTTTTTCGGGCTGTTTTGTATGGCTGGGGCGCTGCTTGGATTTGATAGCGATGCGCAAAAAGCGGGAGAGATTTTACTGCAAAACGCGAGCGATTTTAACGGCGCAAAAGGGCCTAGGCTCGATTTTAAAATGCTAAACAAAACGCATTTTGACGTCGTTAAATTTGCCAGAAGCGGCATGAGCTTTAGGCTCGCAGGCGTCGATGCTAGGCTGCTTAGCTACGGATACGCCGAGTCGTTAGCGTATTTTTTGAGCGATTTTTCAGACTCGCTAAAGCAGGATTTTGGCGTGCGAAACGCTCTACTTTGCGGCTCGCTTTTTGAAAACAAAACGCTTGCAAATTTGACGTTAAAGCATCTAAAAACGGGCTTAAACGCCAAATTTAGCAAAGAGTTTTTGATTGAAGAGATGTTTTAAATATGAAATTTCAGGCCTGGTTCAAGGTGTTGGTTTTCGCCCCTTTGTTTATAATCTAGCCCTTAAATTCGGCCTTGCGGGCGAAATTTACAACGACGACGAGGGCGTGAAACTAACGCTTTGCGGCCCACGCGAGCAGATAGAAAAATTTGAAAAAGCGCTGTATGAGGAGCTACCAAGCCTCGCTCGCATCGACGAGATGAGAAAAACCGAGCTAGCGGGCGCGAAATTTGACGAGTTTAAGATAGTCGCCTCAAAATCAGCTAAAAAGCACGCGCCTATCTTGCCCGATTTTGCCCTTTGCGCAGACTGCGAGCGCGAGTTTTACGACCCTGCAGACCCGAGGTATCATTATCCTTTTATCAACTGCACCAACTGCGGCCCGAGGTTTTCTATTATCGAGTCGCTGCCTTACGACCGCGCAAACACGACGATGAATGCGTTTAAGATGTGCGAATTTTGCGGCGGCGAATACAAAAATCCGCTAAATCGCCGCTATCACGCCCAGCCCGTCTCATGCCCAAACTGCGGGCCAAGGCTTGCTTTAAAAGATAAACTCGGGCGGGTTTTAGCGCGAGATAACGGAAGCGCGAAGCAGGCCGCGCGCCTCATAAACGAGGGTAAAATTTTAGCCGTAAAAGGGCTTGGCGGATTTCATCTGATGTGCCGTTTAAAGGAGGATACGGTAGGGCTTTTAAGAGAGCGAAAAAAGCGGCCTAAAAAGCCATTTGCCGTGATGTGCAAGGATATTTCGCGTGCTAAAAAATACGCTCAAATTTCACCCGAAGAAGAGCGGCTTTTAAGTTCAAATTTAAAACCTATCGTTGTCTTGCAAAGCTTGCCGGGCGCGCCGGTTCCGTCAAATTTAGCACCGGGACTAAATAAAATCGGCATATTTTTGCCCTACACGGGCGTTCATCTTTTACTTTTTGAGTACCTGGAGGGCGACGTCATCGCTACCTCGGCCAACGTCTCTGGCGAGCCAATAATCTACGACGAAAAAGACCTGCTAGAAAAGCTTGGCGGCGTGATAGATTTTTACCTAGATAACGACCGCGAGATACACTCGCCAAGCGACGATAGTATCGCGTTTGTAGCGGGCGGCGAGCCAGTTTTTATCCGCACTAGCCGCGGAGTGCATCCTAAGTTTATCCGCACGAAATTTAAGAGCGAAAAGACTGTTCTAGCCGTCGGAGCTGAGCTAAAAAATCAGTTTGCGATCTTTAAGGACGGCGAGCTGATGGTAAGCCCATATATCGGCGATCTAAAAAACGTCACGACTTATGAGCGGTTTTGCGCGCTAATCAATCTTTTTAGCGAGATTTACGAGCTAAAATTTGACAAAATCGTAGCCGATTTGCACCCGCATTTTTTAAACCTAAAATGGGCGCGCGAGTACGCTGCGAATTTCGGCTCAAGTATCACGCAAATCCAGCATCATCACGCGCATTTGCTTTCTGTGATTTTAGAAAACGATCTGGACGCAAATCGCGAATATTTGGGCTTTTGCTTTGACGGTACGGGATACGGCGCGGACGGGAGCATCTGGGGCGGAGAGATACTAAAAGTGCGTGGCAAAGAGTACGAGCGAGTTTGCAAATTTGACGAAATTTTGCTGATCGGCGGCGAAGCTAGCGTGAAAAATATCTGGCAGATAGCTTATGCCGCGATTTTAAAATATGATCTAGAGCGCGAGGCGGAGGCGTTTTTGGCCAAATTTGAGCCCTCTAAGCTAAAAAATCTAAAAATCCTGCACGAAAAGCAAATAAACTGCGTCAAAACCAGCTCGCTTGGACGCATATTTGACGCGTTTGCGGCGGTGATCCTCGGACTTGATAGTATCAGCTACGAGGGCGAGGCGGGGATGAGCCTAGAAGCGCTTTTTGACGCAAATTTGGACGCCTGCTACGAGTTTGAGATCAGAAGTGACAAAATTTGCTTTAAAGAGGCCTTTAAAAGAGCTTTAAAAGACGATGCAAAAACGGCTGCGACGGGCTTTATAAAAGGGCTTGCAAAGCTTGTAGCAGACGTGGCTTGCGCGCAGCCAAACGACGTCTTGCTAGCCGGCGGCGTTTTTCAAAATAAAGCCCTGCTTGAAAATGTAATTTTAATTCTTAAGCAAAAAGGTAAGAATTATTACATAAATAGAAATTTTACCTCCAATGATTCGAGTATAGCTATCGGTCAAATCGTATTTACATTAATATAAATTAAAGTTTCCTGATGTATAATATGTAATATTTTCTTTAAGGAGGCGATAGTGGAAAACATCATCAGGTTTAGCGTATCGTTGCCAAAACAACTCCTAGATGAGCTAGATAGCAAGATAGGCGCTCAGGGCTATGCTTCAAGAAGCGAATTTACTCGCGATTTGATTAGAGAAAAAATAGTAAATGACAGCTGGAAGGACGCGGATGAGGATCTTATCGGCGTTTTGACGCTCATTTATCTACATCACCAAAACGACCTCGTCGTGAAAATGATGGACATCGAGCACAAGGCGAACCTGCATATCGCCTGCACGACTCACGTCCACGTGGATCACGATAACTGCCTAGAGACTCTGATACTGCGCGGCAAAGCGGGGTCTATCGAGAAATTTTCAGAAAAAATGGGCGGACTAAAAGGGGTTAAATTTGCAAAACTCACCAAGGCCGCCATCCCGCGCTCATAGCGCTTAAAATGCGGGCGGGTCTGATAAGCTCTATCAAATTTGCCCGCAAAAATCTCTTTTTTATCGCGCATTTAGCCCTTTGATGTTAAAATCGCCGGAATTTATCGCTATTTTTATCCTAAGGCTAAAATTTGAAACATATCTCTTTTAAAAATTTCGTCCAAAACGAGGCTAGTTCGGGTATCTTGCTCATCCTTGCCGCGATTTTTGCGATGATATTTCAAAACGGCTTTTTAAGCGAATTTTACAACTCCTTTTTACGTATAAACATGGGCGTGGTTTTTGGCGAATTTAGCCTGCAAAAGCCGCTTATTTTGTGGGTAAACGACGGGCTCATGGCGGTTTTTTTCTTTCTTTTAGGGCTTGAGCTAAAGCGCGAGATAGTCGAGGGCGAGATGCGAAATCCTGCTCAGATCGTGCTACCTATCGTGGGTGCGGCCGGCGGCATCGTCATGCCTGCGCTCGTTTTTTACGCGTTTAACCACGCCGATGCTTTCGCGCTAAAAGGCTGGGCGATCCCGACCGCGACGGACACGGCGTTTGCTTTGGGGCTTATCATGATCCTTGGCAAAAGAGTGCCGGCGAGTCTTAAAATTTTCCTCGTGACGCTCTCTATCATCGACGACGTTTGCGCGATTTTGATAATGGCGATATTTTATAGCGGCCATCTATCTGTAGTATCGTTTATGGTTGCCGGAGCGGCTACTTTGGGACTTTTGGCTTTAAATTTAGCCGGCGTAAATAAAAAAGCCTGCTACGTGATTTTAGGCATTATCCTTTGGGTGAGCGTGCTAAAATCGGGCGTGCATGCGACGCTAGCGGGCGTCGTGGCGGCATTTTTCATACCGCTTAAGGCAAAAGATGGCGAGGGCTCGATGCTAAAGCAGATCGAGCATGACTTGCACGGTTACGTCGCCTTTTTCGTGCTGCCGGTGTTTGCCTTCGTAAATGCTGGCATCTCGCTAAAAGGCATCGGGCTGGAGCAGATTTTCCATCCCGTATCGCTGGGCGTCATACTTGGACTGTTTGCGGGCAAGCAGCTTGGGGTATTTGGCTTTTGCTTTCTTGCGATCAAATTTAAGCTCGCAAAGCTACCAAAATACTGCAATCTGGCCCAGTTTTACGGCCTTTGCGTACTTACCGGCATCGGCTTTACGATGAGTCTCTTTATAAATTCGCTCTCCTATCACGACACCTACGAGTTTGCCTACGCCGATAAGCTCGCGGTACTCATCGCGTCGCTGATCTCGGGCGTGACGGGCTACGCGATGCTCTACTGGGCCGGGCGACACAGGATAATGAAATGCGTGGAGTAGAAAAATGATGATATTTCATAAAAATTTTCTCGCAGACGAGCTTGCGAAATGGCGAGAAGAAGGGCTATTAAGCGACGAGGCGGCGCTCAAGATAGCAGCTAGATACGATATAGATTTATCGGGCGCAAACGAGTGGCGAAGCTTTATATTAAAGCTCGTTGCGTATCTGTTTTTGGCGCTTTCGCTATTTACGCTTGTAGGCGCAAACTGGGAGGAGCTGCCGCGCGCTGTGAGGCTAATCATAGTGCTTGGCATACTCGCGGCGGTAAATTTTAGCGGAGTTTTGGCGCAAAAAAACGGCAAAGAGACGCAGGCTACGACGCTGTTTTTCCTAGGTAACTTTTGCTATGGCGCGGCGATCGTTTTAGTCGCGCAAATTTACCATCTAGGCGAGCATATGCCTAACGGCGTGCTGCTGTGGGCGGTCGGAGCTTTGGCGCTCGGGCTTGCTACGCGTAAGTCCATCATCGCATTGCAAGCTCTTGTTTTGGGGCTTATTTGGTTTTTGATGGAGTTTGAATTTAGCGGCGTCTCGCACGGATTTTTGTTATTTATAGTAGCCTACGCGGCGGTGCTTTGGCGCGACGACTCGAGGTTGCTGACCGCTGCGCTTTTTGCGAGCGTGTTTGCTTATATCGTCTCTTTCGTGCTTTACGAGCGGTATTTTCTAGCTGATTTGCGCGTGGACGATGCGCTTTACGGCGTTCATTTTTTTACTCTTAGCTACTGCTTACTCGCCGTTTGCGCCTCGTTTTTGCTTGAGAGGGCGGGTAAATTTGAACTCGCGTTTTACCTTAAAAACATCGGCATCGTCTGCGGTGCGGGCATCTTGTGCTTTGATATGTCGCTTTACGAGGACTTGCATTTTTCTCGTCCGTGGTCTTACGGCACCCAGAACTACGAAAATGTTTTAAACGGCGTTACATTTTTAAAAAGCGTGTTTGGGGCGTTGTTTATGGCTTTTTGCGCAGCCTCTTTGGGACTTGCGTTTTACTTTAAAAAATACGCCGCTGCAATAGTCGGAGTGCTTTTGGTCGCGCTACCGTTTATCTTAGACGCGTTTGCGGGCTACGAGGAGGGCGTGTTTTCGCTCATCGGCGTTTGCGTCGCGGTCGCTCTCATTAAACAAAATAATATGAAATTTGGCATCGCGCTCATCTTTTGGGTGGCGTTTGTGCGATATGTCGATCTAGTTGGTGATTACGTCAGTGCTAGCGCGCTGTTTTTGGTATTTGCGCTGGTGGTGCTCGGGGTATCTAGGATCTCTAAAAAAAGGAGCGCGAGATGAAACTAAAGCTGATTTTTGCCGCGGCGGTATTTCAAATTTTAGCCGTGATCGCGATGCTTGCGTATGCGTATGCGCCGATATATTTTGGCAAAGAGATATTGCTGCAAACTACGCTTTACGATCCGCGCGATATGTTTCGCGGCGATTACGTGCGCCTTAGCTACGGCTTTGCAGGCATTTACGAGCTGGACAAAAGATACTCGAATTTGAGCAAAAGACAGCAGCTGCACGGTGCTAAAATTTACGCCGTTTTAAAGCAGGACAAAGACGGCAAATATAAATTTGACAAATATAGCTTTGAGCGGCCTAACGGCGGGACGTTTTTAGCGGGCAGGGTTGATTATAATACCGCAAATTTCGGCATCGAGGCCTTTTTCATGCCGCCTAAAAAGGCGCAGCAGATGGAGCGAGATATGATGGAGTTTAACGCCACCGCCGTCATCAGCGTGATGGATAACGGCAAAGCTCGTATCAAAGATATCGTGCTAGAAAAACCAAACGCAGCAGAATCTAACAATCGTTAAATTTACGGGCGGCTGGAGGGCTAAATTTGACTAGACTTACCCGAACTCAAATTTAGCCCGAGCCGTCAAATTTGGCGCGACTCAAATTTGAGTCAAATTTTAACCCCTCGCCGCTATCATAAAAATCTCAAAGTATAAACAAAACGCAACGAAATAATATCCGCAAGGTATGAAACTAAAGCGGGATTTTAACATCTAAGAGTATAATAACCCCAAAAAATCGCTAAGGAGAAACAAAATGTGTAAAGATTGCGGATGCTCGCTGGGCGGGCACGACCACGCTCATACTCACGCCGATGGCACGACACACTCGCACGCTCACGATCACGGCGTCGAGCACGGACACGGCGCGGCTCACGAGCATAGTCACGGCCATGCGCACCCGGCGCTAAACGAGAGCAAAACGGTTGAAGTAATAACTAAAATTTTATCCCAAAACGACGAAGAGGCCGCGCACAACCGCGCTCATTTGGACGAGCACGGGATTTTATGCGTAAATCTCATGAGTAGCCCCGGTAGCGGCAAAACTACGCTTCTTGAAGCTACAATAAAAAGCGGTAAATTTAAAATCGGCGTCGTCGAGGGCGATCTAGAGACCAACCAAGACGCCGACCGCATAATAAAAGCCGGCGGCAAAGCCCATCAGATCACGACCGGGCAGGCATGTCACCTGGATGCGTTTATGGTGCACGAGGGGCTTCATCATCTGCCGCTAGAGGGCCTTAATATAGTTTTCGTAGAAAACGTCGGCAACCTCGTATGTCCGGCTAGCTACGACGTCGGCTCGCACTTTAACGTCGTGCTGCTATCGGTGCCTGAAGGCGACGATAAGGTGGCCAAATATCCCGTGATGTTTCGCGCCGCCGATCTCATCGTGATAACTAAAACTTCGCTGTTGCCGCATTTTGAATTTGACGTGAAAAAAGTCGTCAAAGAGGCTCGTAAACTAAATCCAAAAGTCGATGTTGTCGAGCTTGACGCAAAAACGGGCGAGGGCATGGAGAAGTGGCTGGATTTTTTAAAATTTAAAAAAGAGCTTAGATAATGTGCCTATCAATCCCGTCAAAAGTGGTCGCGATCGACAAAGATAACGTCGCTACCGTAGAGACGCTAGGCGTGAGTCGCCGCGTGAGCCTCGATCTCATCGCCGAGCCCGTAGCAGTTGGCGAATATGTACTCATCCACGTCGGCTACGCGATGGAGAAAATCGATACGAAATTTGCGCTAGAAAGCATCGAAATCTACCGCCAAATCGCCCAAGATATGCAAAACGGCCAGATCGGCGCAGACGAGGGCGACGCGGGACTAGGCGCCATGCAAGCGGCGGCAAATAAGCCGGAATCAAAGGAAAAAGCGTGAATCTAATCAATGATTTTCGCGATAAAGAGCTTATTTTAGCGCTTTCAAAACTCATCAAAAAAGAGAGTGTAAAACCGCTAAATATCATGGAAATTTGCGGCGGACACACGCACTCGATCATGAAATTCGGCCTACCGCAGCTAGTCGGCGAACATATAAATTTCGTCCACGGCCCGGGCTGTCCAGTCTGCGTGATGCCAAGAAGCCGCATAGACGAGGCTATCAAGCTAGCCCAGATGCCGGGCGCGATCCTCTGCACTCTAGCCGATATGATGAGAGTCCCTGGCTCAAACACCAGCCTGCAAAAGCTGCGCGGCGAGGGTTGCGACATCAGAGCGCTATATAGCCCGCTAGACTGTATCAAGATCGCGCGCGAAAATCCCGAAAAGAGCGTGATATTTTTCGCGATCGGGTTTGAGACGACGACGCCTATGAGCGCAAATTTGGTGCAAAAGACGCTAGAGCTCGGGCTAAAAAATCTATTTTTCCATATAAATCACGTTACGGTCCCCGCACCAGTGCGAGCGATCCTAAACGACGAGGACGTCAAAATCGACGCGTTTTTGGGCCCTAGCCACGTGAGCGTGATCACGGGATACGGCATCTACGAGAGTATCGCGGCCGAGTATAAAAAGCCTATCGCGGTTAGCGGATTTGAGCCGCTTGATCTGATGGACGGCATCCTAAACCTCGTTCGCCAGCAAAATGCGGGCACGCACGAGGTCTATAACGAATACGCCAGAGTCGTCACGCGCGAGGGCAATCAAAAAGCAAAGGCGCTCATAGACGAGTTTTTCGAGCCGTGCGACTTCTCGTGGCGCGGTCTTGGCGCGATCGCGCAAAGCGGTATGAAGCTGCGCCCCGAGTACGCCGAGCTTGACGCGAGAGTCAAATTTGACTGCAGCGTGCAAAGCAAAGGCGAGAGCAAGGCCTGTATCTGCCCTGAAATTTTACGCGGGCGAGCAAAGCCCTTCGACTGTAAAATTTTCGCTAAAGCCTGCACGCCAAAAACCCCGGTTGGCTCGTGCATGGTCTCTAGCGAGGGCGCATGCGCGGCATACTACAAATACGGCGACGTCAAAAGCGCGGGCTAAGAGGAGGCAAAATTGAGCAAGATAATGCTAAGCCACGGCGGCGGCGGCGAGGAGATGAACTCGCTTATAAACGAGACGATTTTTAGGATATTCGACAATGAAATTTTGCGTGAGAGCAACGATAGCGCGATATTAAATTTTAGCGATTTTGGCGCGGACGAAAAATCTAGCGACTCGGTAAATTTGACGTCCAAATTTAACGGCAAACTAGCCTTTAGCACCGATAGCTTCGTGGTTACGCCGATATTTTTTAACGGCGGCGACATCGGTAAGATCGCAGCGTGCGGCACGATAAACGACCTAGCCATGGTGGGTGCTGAGGCAAAGTACCTAAGCTGCGCGCTAATAGTCGAGGAGGGGTTTGAGATCTCCGAGCTAGAGCGCGTGCTAGGCTCGCTAGCCGCCGTCGCTCGCGAAAACGGCGTGCAAATCGTCTGCGGCGATACCAAGGTCGTACCGCGCGGTAAATGCGATAAAATTTTTATCAACACGAGCGGTATCGGCGAGATCATCTGCGAGGGCGTGGAGCTAAAAAGCCTGCGCGCGGGCGCTAAGATCCTGATCTCGGGCGACGTGGGCAGGCACGGTGCCGTGGTGCTGGCTAGCCGCGAGGAGCTTGATCTGCAAAGCAAGCTAAAAAGCGACTGCAAAGCGCTAGTGGGCGCGGTAAAGGCGCTGATAGAGGGCGGCGTAAAGCCTCTGTGTATGCGCGACGCAACGCGCGGCGGACTCTCGGCGGTGCTAAACGAATGGGCGAAATTTAGCGGCCTAGACATCCTCGTGCGCGAGGAAGATATTAGGGTTAGCGACGAAGTGACGGGCGTTTGCGAGCTGTTTGGCTTTGAGCCTTATGAACTAGCCAACGAGGGTACGTTCGTGCTGGCCGTAGATGAAAAAGACGAGGCGTGCGCGCTTGAGATTTTACGCAAATTTGACGCTAACGCAGCTTTGATCGGCGAGATTTTGTGTGCTGCAAACGGCCGCGTCATCCTGCAAAACGCATACGGCTCGAAGCGCTTTTTAGAAGCGCCAAAAGGCGAGCTGCTGCCTAGAATATGCTAGGCGCGGCGATGGATAGATTGAATTTAGGCGTGCTAGATTTTCGGGCTTGCACGGCGCTGGAATCGCCTTGCAAAATTTATCAAATTTACGCCTTAGACGCGTCCGCACAAATAAAATTCGCTCCGTCCGCAATCAAGGAAATCTGATGCACGAACTAAGTATAGTGCAAAGCCTAGTCGCGCTTTGCGAGAAAAACGTCGCCGCAAACGGCGCAAAAGAGGTCGTGAGCCTCGAGGTTCGCATCGGGAGGCTAAGCGGCGTCGAACCTCACTACCTAGAAAGCGCGTTTGAGGTTTATAAAACGGGTACGATCTGCGAAAATGCCGAGCTTGCAATCATCGTGCAAAACGTCGCCGTGGAGTGCAAAAGCTGCGGTTTTAGCGGCGAGCTAAGCGAAAACGACTTCACTTGCCCGACCTGCGGCTCGCAGGAGCTTGAGGTCACGGGCGGCGAGGATATGCACCTCATGCGCCTTGAGATGCGGTGATTTGCTGCAAATTTTAGCTCAAATTCGGTACTTAAATTTGAGCGATTTTTAAAATTTACTTCCAAAAACGCGGCAAATTTAACAAAACCCTATTTGTTTGCCCCTCTAAAACGCGCCTAGATAAATTTAAAAGGAAGCCTGATGCCCAAATACTCATTTGAAACCATAGAACAAATGCTGCTAAAATGCGTAGCCCGGGGCGGCGAACCGGAGCTTAGCTTTCGTCTGCGAGGCGTGGAATACATGATCATCGCCTATGCGTATCGCTGTTCGTTTCAAAGGTGCGCGGACGAGACGGGCGCAAACGCGAGCGGCGAGCGGTATTTCGCCACGCTGCAAGAACTCTACGCCGCGCCGCAGATAGACGGATGCTCGCTAGAGGAACTTTGGGATGAGGCGGATGAATTTTACTGTCCTAATTTTGAGCCGTGAGACCCCAGATTTGCGCGGCGCAGGCAAACGCGCGGGTAAATTTGAACTAAATAATATAAATGGGTTCTGCTTGGGATTATAGCGCGAAAGAGCGTGGCGCGGGCGGTAAATTTAGCGCGGAATTTGATGGTCTCGACCTAGCCGGGTGTGCCGAGTCTGGGCCAGCTACGGATTTACGCGAGCGCGGAGGTTTTGCGAGGCGGCTTAAATTTGCAAAGCGGACTTAACGGCGACGCAAACGCCCAGATGCAGGGTTTAAATTTGAAGCGCAAAAAGAGCAAAAACGTAAAATTTAGCCAAAGCGGTGGCGTGATTGAACAAATTTTACTTAGCGAGCAGGCTACGGCGTGTTTTACGTTTTCGGACGATTCGCAGTTTTTGGCGTTTGCCGAGTGGACGGCTGATAAAATGCAGCTCGTAAAGGTGCTGTGGCTAGCGAACATGAGCATAAAAACCGTTGACGGGCTCCAAAGAGTCGCGAAGTTTTTGTCTTTTAAGGACGGTTTGCCGGGTATTTTGGACTCGCCGATTTTTATGCCTGAAAGCTTTTGGATGGATGTTTGCGATCTTTTCGGCGATGAGATCAAAGGCTAAATTTGACGCTACAAAACGCCCGCGCCGCTAGCGATAAATTTAAAACGCAAGCAAATTTAATAAAAATCGTAGTCCCAGCAAGACGGCGCAAAATGCCAAAGCCAGCCGCAAATTTGCAGGAAATACACAAAAATCTACTGCCAGTGCGCTAATTTTATAGTGGCCGTTTTTTGCCTTGAGCGCATTTTGTGCGTCTGCGTACTGTATCTATGCCTAGTTATCTTGCTAGCTTCGGCGCCGTTTTTATCAAATTTGACGCGGACGCGATTTTGGCTCTACGGCGCGAAATATCGCAGCGAGGCTCACGGTTTTCGTTGTTTTACCGCCGTACGCGGTCTATAAAGATTACAAATTTACGAAAATCCGCAGCGAGCCAGTCTATTTTAAGGGCGAAATTTTTGCTATGCGGTTATCGGCGCTGGTATTTTGGACTTTTTAGCCTCTAAAATGTAAATTTAGTATGCACCGAGTGCCAAAACCGACCGCAAATTTACAAATCTACGGCCGCAAGTCGATTATTAGAAGCCATTTTTTTTCCGAGAGTGTTTAGCGCGTCTACATACTACATCTACGCCAGGTTGTCTTGCTAGCTTCGGCGCCGTTTTTATCAAATTTAACGCGGACGCGATTTTTGGCTTTGCGGCGCGAAGTATCGCGGAGACGTTTGGCGTTTTGCTCACGGTTTTAGCGGTTTTACCGCCGTATGCGGTCTATAAAGATTGCAAATTTACAAAAATCTTCGACAAACCTAGCCTATTTTAATGGCTAAATTTTTGCCGCGCGGTTATCGGTGCTTGTATTTTGGGCTTTATTTTCGACTCGGTTTTTTGCCGCATTTAAGTATGGCGCTCATGTCGGCATCCCGTGCGCGCTGTTTTGTCATATCAAAAATAGCAAAGAGCACAAATTTGATTAAATTTGCCAAAAGCCCACGAGTGCAAGGAGCAGCCAAGCGGCGCGGAGTATCAAATTTGGCTTTATTTAACCCGCAAACTAGCGGTCAAGACCCAAAACCTCCCGTGCCTTTTGCTTGCACGCCTCAAATTTTTGCTCAAGCTCCGCGCGCTTTTGCGCCTCGTTTTTAGCTCCTATCTTGATATGTCCCGAGCCTCGCCCTAAAAATTTTACATATCCCGTATCCTTAAACTCCGTCGTAAGCGGCATCTTCGCGCCCTCTACGCCCTCGCAGACGAGCTGTACTAATGCGTATTCTTCTAGCGCGAAGGCTTGGGGGTAGATGTTTATTTTCTTTAAATTTTTAAGCGCGACAAGCGGCAAGAGCGCCGGATAAGGCGCTTTGCACTTCACCCAAATGAGCTTTAGCGCCTCAAGCGCGCCTAAATCTCTTAAAAACTCAAAGTCTTTAATCGGCTGATCCCAATCAAGAGTGCCGTTTATGCCTAGATACCGCAGCGAAGCTATGCCGCTAAGCCCAGAAAAATCGCTAACTCTTCGTAAATTTTCAAAATGCGCCGATTTTAGGCTCTTTAGCTCCCTTAGCGGCGAAAGATCGCAAAAGCCGGAGACGTACTCCAAAACCAGCTCGCGCAAAAGAGGCAACCTGGCTAGAAAATCGATATTTTTTACTTGGATTTTGGTTATGCGTAGGCGCTCTAGACGTTTTAGCTTAGGCAGTGCGGCGATTTGCTCCTTGCTAGGCAAGTGCAGCGTAAGCTCCTCTAGTCCTTCGCACTCAAAAATCCGCTCCCAAAGAGGCGTATCGGCACCCACGGTAGCGATCTTTAGATTTTCATTAGCTTGCGTGCCGCTTAGCATATACCTAAAACGCTCGCCGCCCGGCACCATCGCCCAGTAATCGTCTCTGCCCTCTAGCATATCCCCAAAGTGATGAATCATTTAGTATTCCTTTATTTACTTTATCTAAAAGCGTTTAAATTTAGCCGTCTTTTTTGCGGGCAAGATTTAGTGTTTTTGCTTATTAAATTTAGCTTTGGCGCGATTATAGCTTAAATTTGCAACTATAAAAAGAGCCGCTTAAAAACGGCGCCAAAGCGATAAAACCCGTGTCTGCAAAGAAAATAAAGACATTTTAAACGCCGTTTTTGGTATAATCGCGAAAAATTAAAACAAAGGAGAAAAGTGAAAACAATGGCAAATAAATACTTAGTAACAGGACTAACTCTCCAAGAAGCCCGAAAAAATACGAAAAACACAAGCTCGTTCGCAACAAAAAAAGCTTTTACTATGATAGAGCTGATATTTGTCATCATTATAATAGGTACTCTAGCGGCTATAGCCGTACCTAGGCTAAACGTAGGCAGGCAGGAAGCAGAGGCTATGAGAGAGTTTAAAAATATAGTAAATGTTCTTGACGAGGCACAGCAGTACTTTGCCGCGCATGGTAATGCTCATTTTGGTTTTGAGGGAACACGTAACTTTACAACGAAAAAAGACGGCTTTAGAGTAGAGTATGATACCTATGAAACGTTTTTTTCAGATAGTATTTATGACCCTGATAGTCAGAGTGCTAACTATGCTAGCGTAAATGAAATTGTAAACCTAGGGGACGGTTATGTATGCTTTAAAGTTGGGCGCGGGAACTACTATAGCGTAGTCGCGGGAAGGATCGTTCCGAGATATGCCGTAACTCTACAATATAGCGGAGTGAGTTCTGGCCTAAGAAACGCGCTATGTAACAGGGTATTAGACCTTTTAAGGGAAAAATATCCGCCTAATTTTGACGCGATGCCGGATACGCATATAATAGACTATGAATATCGTAACGGAATGATGGGAACTTATTAGTAATTAATTTACAGGCTTATCTCGCACGATACACCTTGGATGAGATAAGCCTCTTTTACTGCATTATTTTATATGATACTCTAAAAAACAGATATCAAACCGACAAATTACCCAAACATTTGATGCGCGCCTAAATAAAACTTCGTCAAATTTACGTCTGACGGCTTGCGCTAAAACGGTTCAAATTTAACCTCTAGCGTTTTAGCTAGATTTAAAAGCAAATTTAAGACGTCTGCGCCGCAAAAACAAAGGCAAGAGCAAGTCCGAAAACCTACTCAAATATCAAAAACGGCGCTTCAAGTACATTTCTGATTATCTTAAACGGCGAAAGTAAGGTATCTTGCAGGATTTGCGTCGAGTACTGCGGCTTTTGCAGAGTTCCTCGCACCTTGATCACAGTTGAGAGGGTGCGGTCTTTGCCAAGCACGATCTGATTTACGAGCGGGATTTTATCGATGATGGAGCTGGCGTCTTTTAGCAGCTTTAGTTCTAGATCCACGTCGATCTCTTTGGTTGCGAGATTTATCGTGCCGTGGCCGCCTATATCGGCGCTCGAGCTTTCTAGCTCGATGGCTAGAAACTTTAGCGTATCTGCCTTTTTCTCAAACAAAATTTTGCCGAATTTTACCGGATAGCCGTCGGCGCCGAAGTCCGGCGTCTTAAACACGAGCAAGGATGGTACGGAGTTTAAAAACGTGAGAAGCTGATTGTAAAACGTGTAGTCTTTTAGCGTGGCGCCTATTAGCCTTGCTTCGCCTTTAAAATCATCGGTGCTTTTGCCTAAAACGCGCATTTTAAAGCTGCCGCCCTCAAAGCTTTTGATGTTAAAGATCGAGTTGATAAACTCGCCCCTGATGTCGTTTGCCCACATTTCAAATTTTTTGTCCGATTTTATGAGCGAAAAGTTGCCGCGAGCGGGCTTTGCGTCAAATCTCACCGTCCCGCCCGCGCTTTGGCCGCTATAAGCTAGCAGATTTAGGGTTGCGTTAAAATCATTTAAAATAAGATTTGAGCCCTTGGCTTCAAACTCGATATCGCCGCCTTTTTCGCTTAAATTTTCTCCACCGCTAAGCGCCAGATCAAGCTCGTTTATAAAAAGCTCCGTCTTGCCGCCCGCGATTTTGAAATTTAGCCCGCCGCTTTTGCTCTTGCCCGTTGCGCCTTTTGCGTTTACGTCAATGGCAAAGCTATCGGCATCATATGGCGAGCCGTCTTTTTTAAACAGCGGAGTTTCAAATTTAACGTCGTTAGCCTCGATGCTAAGATTTTCAAAATCTTTGGTTTTTATATTTACGCCGCCTTCAGATATTTTTAGGCTTTTTAGCAGCGGCGAGTATGGCAGTAGGCTCTTTACGTCAGACAAATTTATCTCGTTTTGCGCGCCGAATTTTAAGCTGGCGGTAGCGGGCGAAGCGATATCTAACCTCGTATCCTTGCCGCTAAAATCAAGCGTAGAGGAAAACGTTACCGAGCCAAGCTTTAAAATTTCGCTCTTACCGAAGGCTAAATTTAAGCCCTTTAGCGTGCCGTTTATGTCGCCTGCGAGCTTGCCTAGATCAATATTTGCCGCCGCGTCCGCGCTAAAAAAGTCCATCCCCGTATTTTTCGCGTTTACCTTTAGCTTGTCGTTTAAAAGCTCGACGTCTGCGGTACCGACGTTAAATTTAGCTCCCGCGATCAGGGTCTGGCCGCCTGAGACCTTAAATTTACCGTTAGTCGTCACCTCTAGCGGGTCAAATTTGATATCAAGCGCGAGTTTGCCGTCCGTTTTGCCGCTTAGTTGCTCGACGGGAATCTCGATGTCGTAGGCTTTTAGTATGGAGTTTACGCTTTTATCAAAAAGGGCCGAGGTTTGCAAATTTAGCGTGAGTCCCGCGCCTTTTTTCTCAAAAATTTTATAGATTTCAAGGGTGCTTGCGTTTAGATTTTTGCCCTGCCACTTCGGGTTTTTTAGCGTGAAAAACAGCGAGCCTTTTTTTAGCTCGACATCGACTGCTTCGGCGGTGGCGGCGGGCAACTTTTCGTGAAATTTAACCTTTACGTTTTTTGAAATTCCCTGCGCGCTAAGCTCGTTTAGATAGGGTTCTTGCTTGTTTAGATCAAACCTGCCCCGAAGCGATTTTACGAAGTAGTTATCCGCCGTGACGTAGCCGTAGATCCAGCTTTTTATCTCTTTATCCAGTCCCGTTTTTGCGCCCAGCTCGTCCATAAAGCCCCTTAGGCTAGTCGCGTTTATGTCGCCAAGCTCGTATGTTAGCTCGCCGCCTTTGAGATTTACCGTAGCGTTTCCTTTTAGCTCGTGGCTGGAAAACGTGCCGTTAAAATCGTAAATTTGACGCCTAAAATCAGCATTGCTAACGCCGCTTAAGGTGATGTTAAAGTCCTTAAACTCTAGTAGATAAACATTTGCGACGATGCCGTCCTCGGTATCCTTGAAATTTGAGCTAACCGCCAAAAACGGGCTATCTAGATAAAAAACGTCGTCTCTGTAAAATAGCGTGGACTCGCTGTTTAAAAACTTAACGCGCTCGAGTAAGATTTCCTCAAACAATCTATCGATCCAGACGATGTTTTTAGAAAGATCCAGCAGTGCGTCCTCGGAGCTATCCTTGGCGCTTTGTTTAGGTATCTCGATATTTTGCGCGCGTAAAATTATTTTTTTATCGAGTTTTATATATAATTGCTCTATTTTAAAGCCGCCCGCGCCGATATTTTCTATCTCGACGCCGTGTTTTAGGACGGCTATAAAAATGACGAATATCAAAACCGCAGGGATCAAAATGCGCCAAATTTTCTTCATTATCAGCGAGATGATTTTCATATTTTTTCTGAGCTTTCTTGTTTATCTTAGCCGCCCGGTGAGCGTGAGCGAGGTCATTTTCGTGCCTCAGGGCAGTACGCTCGGGATTATATCATATCTAAGCGAAAAAAATACGGACGCGAATAAATTTGACGCCGTGGTCTTGCGCGCTATGGGGCATGTGCAAGCAGGCTGGATAGACCTGGACGCGACAAAGCTTAGCAAGCTTGATTTTTTATATAAACTCACGACCGCAAAAGCGGCTCTAACGCAAATAACGCTAATTCCCGGCGAAACGACGGCCGTATTTTTACAAGAGATCGCAAAAAAGCTAAATTTAAGCGAGGCAAAGCTAAATGAATTTTACTCCAAATTTGCTCCGCTAGAGGACGGCTTTTTGGTGCCTGAGACCTATAAAGTGCCCCTTGGCGTAAACGAAGAGCAACTAGCGGCGCATCTGGTAAATTTATCTAAAAAATCACACGAAAAAACGGCTAAAGAGCTGCTTGGAAACTACGACGAAAAGCGCTGGAGCGAGTATCTCGTGACGGCCTCGGTCGTACAAAAGGAGGCTGCGAGCGAGGATGAGATGCCCCTTGTGGCCTCCGTCATACAAAACCGCCTAAAAAAGGGCATGAAGCTACAGATGGACGGCACGCTAAACTACGGGTTGCATTCGCACGAGACGGTCACGGCCGAACGCATACGAAGCGATAAGAGTAAATTTAACACCTATCTAAACGAAGGCCTGCCGCCAAGCCCCGTCTGCACCGTGGGCCTAGCTGCGATAAGAGCGGCGATAAAGCCCGCGCAGAGCGAGTTTTTGTACTTCGTTCGCGATAAAAAGACGGGCAAGCATAAATTTAGCGCGACGTACGAGGAACACGTAGGTGCGATAAACTCTCAAAAATAGCCCGCCAAAAGGCGTTTTAATATAAATTTGGATAAGATTTTGCGAAATTTATTTAGGAGGAAAGATGAGCGACATAGTCTATACTAGAACCGATGAATCCCCGCTACTTGCTAGTTACTCGCTGTTTCCGATCCTGCAGGCGTTTTTGCGTGCGGGCGGTATAGAGATAGAGCAGGCCGACATAGGGCTAGCCGCGCGGATCATCGCCGCTTTTAACGACAAGCTGCCGCCTGAACTGCGGGTGAGCGACGATCTGGAGATGCTACGAAATTTGACGCAAGAAAAACGCGCGAATATAATTAAGCTGCCAAACATCTCGGCAAGCTTACCTCAGCTAAACGCCGCTATCATGGAGCTTCGCGCTAAGGGCTACGATCTACCGCCATGCCCGTCCGAGCCAAAAACGTCGGAGGAAAAAGACGCTGCCGCTAGGTACGCCAAAGTGCTAGGAAGCGCGGTAAATCCGGTGCTACGCGAGGGTAACTCAGACCGCAGATGCGTCGGTGCGGTAAAACGCTACGCCCGCGAAAACCCATATAAAATCACCCCTTTTGAAAAAGATAGCAAAACCGAAGTCGCCTATATGAAGGGCGGCGATTTTTACTCCTCCGAGCGCTCGATTAGCTTTGAAACGGATGAAAAATTACGCGTGGAGTTTATCTCAAAAAGCGGCGAAAAATGCGTGCTAAAAGAAAATTTGGCGATAGAAAAAGGCGACATAATCGACGCTAGCTTTATGAGCGCGCGAGAGCTAGACGCCTTTATAAAGGAGCAAATCGCAGACGCGAAGGCAAAAAATTTGCTCTTTAGCGTGCATCTAAAAGCCTCGATGATGAAGGTGAGCGATCCCTTGATTTTCGGGCATTTCGTAAAGATTTTTTTCGCGGAAGTTTTTGAGGAGTTCGCAGACGAGCTAAAAAGCGTAAACGTCAGCGAAAACAACGGGCTAAAAGACCTTTTTGCGCGGATTTTAAATTTGCCTCAAGCAACGCAGGAAAAAATAAAAGCCAAATTTGATGAAATTTATGCCGTAAGGCCAAATTTAGCGATGGTAAACTCGGCTGTCGGCGTTACAAATTTACACGTTCCTAGCGACGTTATCATCGACGCTTCGATGCCCGCGATGATAAAAAATGGCGGCAAAATGTGGGATAAAGATGGCGCCCTACGCGAAACCAAAGCCGTGATACCAGATAAAACCTACGCCGTCGTTTATGAGGCCGCGATCGCGGATATCAAGGCAAACGGCGCGCTAGATCCCGCTAAAATCGGCAGCGTCTCAAACGTCGGGCTGATGGCGAAAAAGGCCGAGGAGTACGGTAGCCACGATAAGACATTCGTGATGGGCGAAGCGGGTGAGGTGCGCGTGGTAAATGCAAAAGGCGAAATTTTATTTAAATTTGAGCTAGAAAAAGGCGATATATTTAGGATGACGCAGGTCAAAGACGTCGCCGTGCGAAACTGGGTCGAGCTAGCACTAAAACGCGCGAAAATCACGGGACAGAAGGCGATATTTTGGCTGGACGAAAACAGGGCTCACGACCGAGAAATCCTAAAAAAAGTAAGAGCGCAGCTAGCTAGCGCGGGTACCGGCGGGCTTGATATAGAGGTCATGTCTCCGGCGACGGCTTGCAAAAAGTCGCTTGAGATCATGAGGCGCGGCAAGGACTGCATCAGCGTCACGGGCAACGTCTTGCGAGACTATCTGACCGATCTTTTTCCGATCTTGGAGCTTGAAACCAGCGCCAAGATGCTCTCTATCGTGCCGCTGCTAGAGGGCGGAAGTATCTTTGAGACGGGAGCTGGAGGTAGCGCGCCCAGGCTCGCCGAACAGCTACTGGAGCAAAATCATCTAAGCTGGGATAGTTTGGGCGAGTTTTTGGCTCTGGGTGCTAGTCTGGAGCAGCTGGCGGGCTTTAAACAAAGCCCCGAGGCGCAAATTTTAGCCGATACGCTAAATGCGGCCGTGGAGCGCTATCTAAAAGAAAACAAGGTTCCGCGGTTTGAGGTCGGCGAGCTAGATACGCGCACGAGTCACTACTACATCGCGCTTTACTGGGCGAGCGAGCTTGCCGCTAGCGGTACGCAGCTGGGCGATAAATTTAAGCTTATCGCTCAAAATCTCGCAAAAAACGAGAGCGTAATCGCGGATGAAATAAACGCGGCGCAAGGGCGCAAGGTCGATGTAGGCGGATACTATAAGCCGGATGATAAAAAGGCTAGAGCGGCGATGAGGCCCAGCGCGACGTTTAATCAAATTTTACAAAATCAAATTTTATAAAAAAGGAAAAAAATGAAAATTTCAGTTATCGGAGCCGGAAACGTAGGCGCAAGCGCGGCTAGCGCTATTTTGCTAAGAGGCATCGCAGACGAGATCGCACTGGTGGATATATTTGGCGACGTGGCGCGCGCAAAGGCGATCGATCTATCTCAGAGCGCGGCGGTTTTCGGTCTGGACGCGAGCGTCGCGGGCGGCGATGATTTTGAGCTAGTTAAGGATAGCGACATCGTAGTTGTAACGGCCGGAAGCCCTAGAAAAGAGGGGCAGACTAGAGAGGACCTGCTACTAAAAAACGCCGGCATCGTAAAAGGTACGGTGGAAAAAATCGCGAAATTTGCCCCAAACTGCGTCATCATAAACGTAACAAATCCGCTCGATGCGCTCACGTATCTAGTCTATAAAACGAGCGGTTTTGATAAAAATAGGGTGCTAGGAATGGCTGGCGAGCTAGACTCCGCGCGTCTAAAATACGAGATCTCTCAAAAAACCGGACTAAAAAACAGCGCATTTAGCGCACACATCATAGGCTCGCATAACGACGATATGGTGGCGCTGCAAAGCAACGTTAGCGTGGATCTGGGCGGCGAATTTGACGCGGTAGCGCAGGAAGCAAAAACGGGCGGCGCAAAGATCGTTAAGCTACTTGGCACGTCGGCGTATTACGCTCCGGGCGCGGCTGCGGCTAAGATGTGCGAGGCGATAAAAACCGGCAGCGAGCAGTGGCTAAGCTGCTGCGTGATAGAGGGCGAGTGCGCGGGTGGTAGGCTCGTGAAGCTAGGCAAGGGCGGCGTGCGTGAGATAAAACGTCCTAGCGCGGAGGAAAAGGCGGCGCTTGAAAAAGGCGAATCGCAAACGGCTGTAAATATCAAATTTTTAAAAGAAAGCGGGGTAATCGCGTAGCCGATGCTTGTAAATTATAAAATTAAAATTTACGCCATGTTTTTAGCGGCTTTTATGTCGGGGTGTGCCAACGTTTCGCCAAGCGCTCCAAAAAGCAACGTCCCGGTCGCGGCGCTAACGATGCAAAGTCAAATCCAAGCCGCGACTTCGCTAGAAAAGAGCAAAGTCCAAAACTCGGTAGTCGAAGTGACGCAAAGTAAAATCGGCGGGTTTGACGTAAAAGAAAAGGCATTGCTTGACCTTATGCAAAAATATATAGGCAAAAAAGACGGCGGCGATTGTTCCGGCTTCGTGACGCTGATTAATAGGCAATTTAGTCTAAATTTATTTGACGAAAACGAGCTTGATAAATTTTACACCGCTCGCGGGCTAAAAAGCGAAGCGATGTTTAGGCTTTACGAGAGTAAAAATTTGATCTCGTTTGAAAATCCCGAGGTCGGCGATTTGATATTTTTCAACAACACGACTAAAAGCACGAAAAATAACAAAAAAGCCAAAATAATCACTCACGTAGGCATCGTAAGCAGCGTAGAAAAAGACGGCACCGTGGGCTTTACTCATCATGCAAAGGGCAAAAATGCGGTAGATTTTATGAATCTAAACGATAAAAACGTCCGCAAAAACGGCAAAAAAGAGCTAAATTCATTTGTCGCGACTTGCAAGGATAAAAGCGCGTCGTGCCTTGCGTCAAATAGATTTGCCGGTTTTGGCAAAACGCACGCAAACGGGAAAAAATCGCGAATTTAGCGGCCGTGCCGCATTTGCGTAAATTCGGCGCGAAATTATCCAAGCCGCAAAGTTTGATTTTGGGCTTGATTATTTACTGCGCCCTCTTTTTGCCGCAGCGGTAGTTAAATTTAAGTTTAAAATTTATGCGGTAAATTTACCGCCCACTAGCCTAAGCGCCGCGCAAAAGCGTTTCAAATTTTCCGACATAATCAAAAATTTATTTAAATTTAACTTTTACCGCGCGTTTTAAATACTAAATTTAACAAAATTGCTATAGAATTATCGTTACTAGTTAAATTTGATAAGGAAAAATATGCTGATACGAAACGACGTTCCCGTTTGGGTCGATATCTCGCGCTGTAAGGCATGCGATATCTGCGTGAGCTGCTGTCCTGCGGGCGTGTTGGCGATGGCCGTAGAGCCGCGCGCCGTGCTAGGTAAAACGATCGAAGTGGTGCATCCGGAGGCCTGTATCGGGTGCAGAGAGTGCGAGCTGCACTGCCCCGATTTTGCTATTTACGTGGCGGAGAAGGGATTTAAATTCGCCAAACTAACCGCCGAAAGTAAAGAGCGCGCGACCGCCGTAAAAGAGAATAAATTTGAAAAATTAGAGGCGGAGCAATGAGCGAGTTTTTAAATAATAACGGCGGCAAAAGAGAGATCATCGCTAGCGGCAACGAGCTAGTCGCGCTTGCGGCGGTTGAGTGCGGGTGTAACTTTTTCGGCGGTTATCCGATCACGCCAAGTAGTGAGATCGCGCACGAACTAAGCGTGCTGCTGCCAAAGCACGGCGGCAAATTTATCCAGATGGAGGATGAGATCGCAGGCATCTCGGTAGCCCTTGGAGCCTCGATGAGCGGTGCAAAGGCGATGACTGCAAGCTCGGGCCCCGGCATCTCGCTAAAGGCCGAGCAGATCGGTCTTGGCTTTATCGCGGAGGTACCGCTAGTGATCGTAAACGTCATGCGCGGCGGCCCTAGCACGGGGCTGCCTACTCGCGTGGCGCAGGGTGATCTCCTACAGGCGAAAAACCCGACTCACGGCGACGTAAACAGCATCGTTATCGCGCCTTCAAGCCTAGAGGAGTGCTATACGCAGACCGTTCACGCGTTTAATCTCGCCGAGAGGTTTATGACGCCCGTGTTTTTACTGCTAGACGAAACGATCGGGCACATGCACGCAAAGGCCGTGCTGCCGCAGGTTAGCGAGCTAGAGATATACTCGCGCAAGCAGTTTAGCGGCGATCCCGCGGACTACCGTCCGTATAAAGCCGCGCCCGACGAGCCAGCGACGCTAAATAAATTTTTCGGCGGTTACCGCTATCACGTCACTGGCCTGCATCACGGCGAGACGGGCTTTCCAACTGAAGACGGCGCTGTCGTGGACTACAACATCAAGCGCCTTTTTAACAAAATAAACGCGCACGCGCACGAGATCGAGCTTTGCGAGGAGTTTATGCTAGATGACGCGGAGATTTGCATTATCGCGTTTGGCTCCGTGGCTCGCGCGGCAAAGGAAGCGGTGCTAAATTTACGCGAAAAAGGCGTGAAAGTAGGGCTTTTTAAGCCTATCACGCTATTTCCGACGCCAAGCGCGAAACTACGAGAAATCTCGGCTAAATTTAGCAAAATTTTGATCTGCGAGCTAAATTTGGGCCAGTATACGGGCGAGATAATCAAAACTACGCTAAGAGAGGACTTTAAAACTCTGCTAAAAGCCAACGGCCGCCCGATCAGCCCGCAAGAAATTGCGCAAAAAATAGGAGAATTCGATGGCATTTAACTACGACGACTACCTACGCACGGATAAAACGCCGACTCTGTGGTGCTGGGGCTGCGGCGACGGCGTGATACTAAAAGCGCTAATCCGCGCGATCCATAAGCTAGGCTGGGACATGAACGACGTGTGCGTGGTCTCGGGCATCGGCTGCTCGGGACGCTTTAGCTCCTACATCAACTGCAACACCGTCCACACCACGCACGGTCGCGCGATAGCCTATGCCACGGGTATCAAGCTAGCAAACCCCGATAAACACGTCATCGTAGTAACAGGCGACGGCGACGGGCTAGCCATAGGCGGCAATCACACGATCCACGGATGCCGCAGAAATATAAATTTAAACCACGTTTTGATAAATAACTTCATCTACGGGCTAACAAACTCCCAAACAAGCCCGACTACGCCGATAGGATTTTGGACGGTGACGGCGCAGCAGGGCAACATCGATCCGAATTTTGACGCGTGCAAGCTCGCAACCGCCGCAGGAGCGACCTTCGTAGCGCGCAGCAGCGTGATAGAGCCTGCAAAGCTGGAAAAGATATTTGCCGAGGGCTTTGAGCATGATGGATACAGCTTTTTTGACGTATTTTCAAACTGCCACATAAATCTGGGCCGCAAAAACAAGATGGGGCAGGCTACGCAGATGCTGGAGTGGATAGACGGTCGCACGGTGAGTAAGGCCAAATTTGACGCGATGAGCGAGGATGAGCGGGGGGGTAAATTTCCTCTCGGAGTGCTGCATAAAGACGAGTCGCGCATGGAGTACACCAAGGCCTACGATATGGTGATAAAAGCCGCTAGAGACGGCGAAAAAATCGACTTTGGAGCGCTAAAATGAAAAGGCAGTTAAGATTCGTCGGAGTGGGCGGCCAAGGCGTGATACTGGCCGGCGAGATTTTAGCCGCGGCCAAGATCGAGGAGGGCGGATACGGCGTCAAAGCCTCGACCTACACCTCGCAGGTGCGCGGAGGACCGACGAAGGTCGATATCATTTTGAGCGAGCGCGAGATTTTTTACCCGTACGCAAACGAGGGCGAGATCGAGTTTATGCTCGCTACCGCGCAGGTTAGCTTCGAGCAGTTTAAAGACGGCGTAAAAGATGGCGGCATCATCGTCGTGGAGCCAAATTTGGTACGCGCAAGCGACGAAGACAAAAAAAGGTGGAAAATCTATGAAATACCCATCATCTCCATCGCCAAAGACGAGGTTGGCAATGTAATAACTCAAAGCGTCGTCGCGCTCGCAGTCGCCGTGCAGATGAGCGGCTGCCTGGATGCCGAGCTCGTAAAGCGCGTAATGCTCTCAAAAGTACCTAAAAAAGTCTACGCCGAGAACGAAAAAGCCTACGAGCTGGGATTAAAATACGCGCAAATTTGCCTAGAAAACGACAAATAAAAGCGTGATTTGAAATAAGATAAATTAAGTATTATTTCGTTATACTTCGGGTATTGATTTATCTAAATTTAAGGAGAGTAAAATGAGTATCGGCATATTTTACGCAAGCGCAAAAGGCCATACAAAGGCTGCTTGCGAGTATCTAGCAGGCAAACTCGGCGCGCAGCTAGTCGAAGTAAAGGACGCTACGGCGCAGGATTTTGCTAAATTTGACGTCATCATCGTAGCGGCGCCTAGCTACGGCGACGGCGAGCTTTCGGCTGACTGGGCGGAGAAATTGCCGCTTTTAAAGGCAGGCAGTAAAGGCAAAAAAGCCGCCATCGTAGCCGTAGGCAATCAAGCCAATCACCCCCAAACGCTTTTTAGCGGTGCAGTGGACTTTCTGCCGTATCTAAAGGACGCGCAAATTTTCGGCGCTAGCGACGCGGACGGATATAAATTTAACCACTCCGCGTTTTTCATTAACGGCAAATTTGCAGGCCTAGCCCTAGACGTCAAGGGCGATGAAAACTACGCAAAACGCATCGACAAATGGGTCGAGGAAAATAAGCCTACTATCTTAAATTTATTCTGATTTTCTTGCCGCCTTGTCTAAAACGGGCAAGGCGGTTTTACTTCTTTTTTTGTAAATAAAATTTCACAAATACGGTTCGTTAAATTATTATGTCAAATAGTAGTCGATAGTATCCGCTTGCATGTTTGGCTGGATTCAATTTCATTTCAAACTTTGAGCGTAAATTTATCGCATTAAATTTAACTTACTCACCGCGGTTTTTAAAACTAGTGCAAAATTTGATTTACAGCAATAAACTCGCCTGTATTTTACGCCTAAAACGTTTAGATAAAGCGGCAAAACTATCAAATTTAAATAATTGCTACAATATTTTTACAAATATCAAAGATGAAAAACAGCAAAGTTATGTTTGACCAAAAAAAGGCCAATCTAAGCTCTTGATATACGAAATTTAGGTTGCTAGTTTATCCCTGGCTCGTAGCAAATTTACTTGCCAAAGAGCCTCTTTATAGCGCCCAAAAAGCCGCCAGAGTCCTCGTTTTTGTTGCTTTCATTTTTCTTTTTATCCAGCTTCATAGCTTCGCTTAGTTGCTTGGCCGCCGTGTCGGCGTAGATAAACGCACCTTCGGGGTCGCAGTTAAAAAGATTTGAGTAGCACTCGGAACTGTTTAGATCAAGCGGGTTTGGCATGATGACGTCTGTCGCCTCAAGCAGCCCGTAGCCGTTTTCTACGCTAAATTTAACCGCGCTCAAAAACGCAGGCAAATTTTGCTCGTAAAACTCGTCCGTTTTGCGCTTGATCTCACCGCCTGCGTTGTAGTCCTGCCAAAATTTAGCCAAATTTACCGCGCTTATAAATGCGCCCGATGAGTAGTTTCCATTAAATTCGCCCGTAAATTTAGCTTTTATTTCAGGCGGTATAACGCCGCTTATGTCGCTTAGATACCGCTTAAATTCGTCGTGTTCGTCCGCTAAAAAGCTAAACGCCGTGCCGCGCGTATAGAAGTATTTTCTAAAAAATCCCTGCACGGCGGCGAGTATGTAGCCGTGTCCCATCGAAAAGCTCTCATCGTCCTTGGTTTCAAGCGCGATTTTAAGAGTATCGATGTATTTTTGCGCGTAAAAATCTTCCATGCCGTGCTCTTTTGCAAGCATTTTCGCAACCGACCAGTCGCCCTCTCGCGCGCTTTTTAACGCGTCAAAATACCACTGCTTGATCTCGCTTTCGTTGATCGGATGATAACTCACGTCGTAGCCCATTTTGGCTCCTTTTTAGGTAGATTTTTCTAAATTTAAACGGATTGCGACTGATCTACGTGTATAAAATCGACCCCAAACGAATCATATTCGAGCCGCATTTTATCGCTAGCTCAAAATCCCCGCTCATACCCATCGAGCAAATTTGCGCGCCGTTGGGTTGTAAATTCTCGTAAATTTTACGCGTAGTCTCAAAGCTTTTTTGCACGACTTTTTCGTCCTCTACGTGCGCGCCGATACTCATCACGCCGATGGGTTTTAGAAATTTACACTCATGCGCGATTTGTAAAAATGCAGTCTCGGCAGCTTCGGGCAAGATACCTTGTTTCGTGTCTTCGCGCGCGGAGTTTATTTGTAGCAGGCAAGGCAGCTCGCGATCAAGCCTCTTATCCACTGCAAGCGCAGCCTCTACGCTCTCGCAGCTTTGCCAAAGAGCAGGTTTGAGCGCTAGCAGGTGGTTTATTTTGTTGCTTTGAAGTCGTCCGATAAAGTGCCACTCGATCGGCAAATTTGACAAAATTTCGCTCTTATTTTTGAGCTCTTGCACGCGGTTTTCGCCAAAGCTCGTTTGCCCTTGCCTAAAAAGCTCCAAAACCTCTTTCGTCGTTACGTTTTTGCTCACGGCGATTAGCTTCACGGCTTCGCCCGTGCGCGCATTTTCGATGCGTTCTAAAATTTGCGCGAGTTTCATTGTCCCGCTCCACTTAGGCGCATCACGTCGTTAAAGGTCGCAAACGCCATCAGGCAGAGCAAAAACGCCCAGCCGCAGTAGGTGAGGCCGATATAGACTTTTTCGTTCATCTCGCGGCGGAAAATGAGCTCATAAAGGTTGAAAAATATATGTCCGCCGTCAAGCGCCGGGATAGGCAGCAGGTTTAGCACGCCTAAATTTACGGAGATCAGCGCTGCGATGATGAGTAGGGTCGAGACGCCGATGCCTGCGGCTTTTGAGGTGATGTCGGTGATCTGGATGATGCCGCCCATCTCTTTTAGCGGCACGACGCCGACTATCAGCTTTTCAAGTCCCGTAAATATGAGCTTTGAGGCGTTTACGGTCTCAACGAGCGCAAATTTGAGCGAGCTAAAGCCGGTGTTTCGTATCGTGACGGCCTCGCCTGATGGCGAAATGCCGATGAGCGGTTTTTCTATCTTTTCGCCAAATATCGTCATGCTTTGCCCGATTTTAGGCGTCAAATTTATCGTTTTTATTTCGCCCGCGCGCTCGAGCGTGATCGCGGTGGAGGTTAAATTTACGTTTTTACTTATCTCGTCCCACTCGCTGATTTTGATGCCGTTTATGTTTAAAATTTTATCGCCTTTTTGCAGTCCGGCACTTGCTGCGGCGGAGTTTTCTAGCACTTTGCCCACAGTCGGCGCTAGCCTCTCAACTCCGATATGTCCGAGCGCGATAAAGATAAAAAACGCCAAAGCGAAGTTAAAAAACGGCCCCGCAAAAAGGATAAAAATGCGTCCTAGCGGGCTAAGCTTCGTATAGCTGTCGGCATCCTCGTTTTTTAGCCCCGGCTTGGCGTCCTCTTGCCCTTTTAGGCTCACGTAGCCGCCAAGGGGTATCGCTCCGATGGCGTACTCGGTGCCGCCGATGGTTTTTGAGTAGACGCTTTGCCCAAAGCCCACGCTAAATTTTAGTACGCCGACTTTTAGCATGCGAGCTGCGAGAAAGTGGCCAAGCTCGTGAAAAAATATGAGAAAGCTAATCACCAAAACCGTGATCAAAAAGTGCCACGAATACGCGTAAAGCCCGACCGCAAGGATAGCGGCGGTAAGTATAATTCCTTTCAAAATTTGCCTTTTAAGTAGATTTTAAACGCGATTTTAGCGAAATTTTATAAAACTCCGCTTGAAACCGCGGTCAAGAGCCGTTTGCGCGGCATTTTTGGCGGGCAAATTTGCGCAAAACGAATCAGTGCGGCGCACGACTGAACGGAGTTAAATTTTAGGTCGTAAAGGTGCAGGTAGGGCGCAGTCTAGCTAAGCCTACGGGCGGACGGCTGAGAGAAAGCGCTGGCGCGAAAAGCCGCAAGCAAGGTTAGTAGGGTTTGGGAAGCCAAAACCGAATAAAAGGAACTAAAATGAAACTATACGCGCGGGCTGATTTAAGGCTAACGGAGCGTAGAGCAAAAAATAGCGCTAGGTAACGGCGTCAAAATTCGGGATAAATTTAGCGCCGATAAATTTAAATAAACGAGCAAGCAGTCAAGCTGCTAAATAAAAATAGAGATGCGGGCAAACGATGACGAGGGCGAGCCAGCAAATTTGCGTAACGATGAAAATTTTAGACAAAACGCCGTATAAAAATAACCCAAACAAAGCATAAAGGCGCGGACATGGCGCAGTATCGCTAAGTCTACGGACGGACGGCTAAAAAGGCGCGAGCGATACGGCGCATAAAAAGGTTCGCGGCTAGACGGAGTCGAATTTATTGGGAATAACAGCCGCAAATAAGCGCAAAAGTCTAAGCCGCGCGGCAAAATAGCAATCAGACCGCGACTAAAACGAAAATAAACGGCGCGGTAAAGCAAAACAGCAAAAGCAGGCGGCGGCATTTGCTCCGATAAAAGCATCTCGCGGCAAAATCTCGCAAATAAAAATGCGCAAAATAGCTCGCCTAGTAGGCGTAAAGCGCTGCAAATACGCTCCGCGCGCAATCGACCAAGACTTCTTAAGCGTAAAAATATCGCAAATTTATCCGCCGTGCGGTAAGGCTCGGTCAAGCTCCTCAGATACCGCGCCCATCGCACGCGAGATACCGCGGCAAACTCTGTACAAAGCAAATAAGGCGAGGCCGTCAAGCCTCGACGCGAAACGTCCTAAAATGCAAACGAGTTGTAATTTATCCGTTAAATTTAACGCAAGCCGCCGTGCTAAGCTGCATTAAATCGCTTTAAATTTAACGTAAAAGCAAGCGAGCGGCTTTAAAATTCGGCGTAAATTTACCATAAGCCGCCCTTCTACCGCGCGTCAAATTTGAGCGCAAACCAGGCTAATTTTAGAGCGTAAATTTAGCTAAAAACCTCATTTAGCCAGGCTAAAATTTTGGCTCTGCTTAGCCCTTTGCCGGCGGTTAGGGCGGTTTTGTCTTTATTTGCGAGATCAAATTCTATCCCAAAATGCGACTTTACGCTCGCGATAAAAGGCTTTAAATCTAAAATGTCGGGGTAGGGCAAGGCATCCGGCGCTACTTGCTGTAAAAAGCTCACGCCATCGTCGTCAAAGTCGATACACGCACTGGGAACGTCGTCGTTGCTGATTTGTATATCAAAGGTTTTGTCGTTTATAAACGGCGCAAAAATGCGGATCTGCAAGTGAAATTTACGCTTTTTCTCATCCTGCCCTAGATACTCGTTGCTAAACCAGTAGCCCAAATTTACGGCGTTTAGTATAAACTCAAAATCATAAGGATCAGCAGGCGTCGCGCCTATGCGGCGCAAAAGCTCGTAAACGGGCAGCTTTTCTCGCAGCGCGTCATAATACTCGTAAAGCTCGCCAAGCAGCGGGTGAGCGCGGCCGGCCTTTTCTTGCAGGCGTAAAATCTCGAAAATATACCTGTGCGCAAACGAGCGATGCGCTATGCTGCGGTGCGCCTGAGAGCTAAGATAGTCTAAAATTTCGGGTTTACGCGAAAAGCTAAACGCGCTCCAAATTCCGCGCAACGTTTCTAAATCGTTATCGCTCGCGTCAAATTTACCCTCGCGCGTCTTATCGTAGTCTAGCGCGCAACCTAGCAAAAACTCGCCTAACTCATCGCTCATAACCTCGCCGATTTTGGCTAAATTTTTAGCGTTGTGATAAAAGCTGACGTCAATTATCTTTTTATTTAGCTTTTGGGCTTGTTTTTTTAGCGCGGGTTCTAGACTCTGCGTTCGTTCTACGATGATGTCTCTTAGTCCATGATCCATATTTTCTCTTTGTTTTAAATTTATTTTTAGTTTATGCTAGCCGCGTCGCCGAGCTTAAAATTTTGTATTTAAATTTACGTAAAAGCTTCTCGCGCCGACTTGAAAAATCGCATATTTTTTGCTCGGTAATAAAAGCCGTCCGCGCTAAATTTAGCTCTTTTTCGTCGCTTTTATATACGCCGCGACGTACTCAAAGCCCGAATACAGCGTTAGCGCGACGCTAAGCCAGAGCAAAAACTCGCCAAAAGGCCACTGCATGGTTAAAAAGCCGATCGCGACCATCTGGCAGACGGTTTTTACCTTGCCCGCCATCGACGCGGCGACCTCTACGCCATCGCCGGCCATCACGACGCGAAATCCCGTGATAAAAAACTCGCGAACGAGGATGAGATACACGGCCCACGGGCTCGCGCGGTCTATCATCATGAGTCCTAAAAACGCGCCCAGAGTTAGCATTTTATCTGCAAGCGGGTCGATCACGGCTCCAAGCTTGGTCTTTTGATCCCACGCGCGCGCGATAAATCCGTCAAAAAAGTCCGTGACGCTAGCGATCACGAATACGAGCGCGGCAAAGTAGTTCATCCAGCTAACGTGCACGCTTGAGAAGGAATTTACGCTAAGTAGCAGCCAAAACATCAGAGGCGCGAGAAATACGCGCAGGAAGGCTAGGGCGTTTGGTAAATTTAGGCTCATTTATTTTGTTCTTTCTTTTTGATTTCGGAGTTTAAAATTTGACGGCTCAGCACTAAAGTCGGCGTCAAATTTGCCGACCCGCATTTTGCTTGATTTGATCGGTCGCGGATTTGCGCTTTGGTTAAATTTGCTCGGCGCTTCATCAAATTTGAGCGACTTTTGATTTAATTTTAGATCAAATTTAAAAGATTCGTCCGCGCCGCAAAATTTACTTTTAGATTTTAAATTTTCAAATTTAGCCTGCAAACGCGTTAAATTTATACTGCCGAATTTGCCCGAAATGCGAGCAAACGGCAAAGGAGCGCAGGCTAAATTTGCTTTTTTCATTTAAACGTAGTACCGCCGTCGATGATGAATGTGTGGCCCGTGACCCAGCTAGCTTTTGAGCTACAAAGAAACAAACATGCGCCGGCGATATCTGCGGGCTGACCCATGCGGTTTAGCGGGCTTAGCTCGGCCGTTTTGTCGCGCACTTCTTCGTAGTTCGTAAAAGCCCTAAGCGCGTCCGTCTCGATCGGGCCGCCGCTAACGACGTTTACGCGGATATTTTTTTCGCCAAGCTCGGTTGCCGCATAGCGCGCCATAGCTTCTACCGCGGCTTTTGCGGTGCCGTGGCCTGCGTAGTTTTCTATGTAAACTAGATTGCCCGTCGATGAAAGCGAGATGATACTGCCGCCGCCCGTTTTTTCCATGCGTTTTGCGGCTTCTTGCGCGCCCACGACGAATGCATTTACGGTTGCGGTGAAAATGTTATTGATACCGCGAGGGCGAAGTTTCATAAATTTCGTATATCCGCCTGCGACCGGACGACCCGAGATGATAGCGTTTGAGATGAAAAAATCGATGCGGTCAAAGTCTGCGTCGATCTCTAAAAATAGATCTTTGTAGGTCTCGGGTTCTAGTATATTTAGCGCGTAGGCTCTGGCTTTTATGCCGTATGTCGCTTCAAGCTCGGCGGCTTGGGTTTTGGCTAGCTCTTCGTTTGAGTTATAGGTAAAGGCGATATTTACGCCCTTTGCGGCGAATTCCTCTACGATGGCGCGTCCGATGCCGCGCGTTCCGCCGCTGATTACTAGAGTTTTGCCTTTAAATTCGTTTTCGCAATTCATTAAAATCCTTTTATGTTATATTGTTTTATGGTTTGTTCGATTTTTTTGAGATTTTCGACGCTCGGCTCGCAAAGCGGCAGGCGGTACTCGAGGCTTGATATGAGCCCGGCGATATACATCGCGGCTTTGACCGGGATCGGGTTACTCTCGCAAAACATTATTTTATTTACCGCATAAAGGTCGTCGTTTATGGCTTTTGCGCGCGCAAATTCGCCTTTTAGCGCAAAGTGGGTCAAATTTGAGATTTCGTCCGGGAGTAAATTTGCCGTGACCGAGATCACGCCCTTGCCGCCGTTTGAGAGGATAGGGTAGTTTATCGCATCCTCGCCGCTGATGACGGATAGGTCTGGCTCGTGCGCGAGCAGATCGACGCAGCGCTCGATACTGCCGGTGGCCTCTTTTACGCCGTAAACGTTCTCACACTCTTTAAACAGCCTAAAAACCGTGCACGGCTGGATATCGACGCCTACGCGGCCGGGAACGTTATAGAGTAACACCGGGATTTCGACGCTTGAGGCGATTGCTTTGTAGTGGCGATAGAGGCCTTCTTGCGTCGGTTTGTTGTAGTAAGGCGCTACCGAGAGGATACCGTCTGCGCCGTGATCTTGAGCAAATTTTGCTAAACCTACCGCCTCGTGAGTGGCGTTACTGCCGGCGCCCGCGAGTACTTTTACGCCGGTGTTTTTGCAGGTATTTACGGCGATCTCGATGCAGATTCTATGCTCGTCGTGCGTTAGAGTCGCGCTCTCGCCTGTGGTGCCTACGGGTACGACCGCGTCGATGCCGTTTGCTATTTGTCTTTTGATTAATTTTTCATAACCGATTTCGTCTAGTTTACCGTCTTTAAAAGGCGTAATCAGCGCCGTCATAGCGCCCGTTATTACTTTTTTATTCACTTTTTTCCTTTCTTAGGATGATCGTCGTGGATTTTTCTTTTCTCGCGTATTTTTTGCAGATTTCGTTTAGATCGGCCGGTTTTAGCGCGGATGTTTTTTCAGGCAGCTCAAAAAGCGGCTTTATATCGCCTCTAACGAGATATCCGCCGTATAAATTCGCAACCTTCGACGCGCTATCTAGCGAGTAAATGAGATCGCTTTTTAAGCTATTTTTTATCTTAGTTATCTCGTCTTCGTCGATTTTTTGCGTCTTTGCGTTTTCGAGCACTCGCCAGATCTCTTCCTCTACGGCCTCGGCCTTGACGCCAGGGTTGCAAACGGCTAGCACGATTAGCAAGCTCTCGTCGATGTTGCTCATATTATAGACATCCACGCTGTTTACGAGGCACTTTTCATCTATCAAAACGCGCTGTAAAACAGAGCTTTGCCCGCTGCCTAGATACTCCGCTAGCGCGCCTAACGCAGGCTGATCTTTGTGATTAAACGGCGGGATTTTAAAAGCAAGCGCTAGCATCTCTACCTCGCTATCCTTGTAAATTTCAGCCCTTTTTGCGCCGTTTTGCTCGGGCTCGATGCAGTGGAGTTTTGGTAGCGATTTTTTGTTTTTTATGTTTTCAAAATGCTTTTTACCTAGCTCAAACGCGCTTTTTTTATCTATGTCGCCGCTGATTAGCAGGATCGCGTTTTGCGGCTGATAGTATGTCTCGTGAAATTCTTTTATATCCTCTATGCTCCAGTTTCTGATATCGCCGATAAAGCCGATCGGAGTCCAGTGATACGGGTGATAACTAAAAGCGACGTTAAAAAGCGTAAAGTACAAAAAGCCGATCGGAGAGTTGTCCGTGCGCCATCTGCGCTCCTCGGTCACGACGTCGCGTTCAGGCTGAAATTCTTTATCTTTTAGGCTCAAATTTTCCATTATATCGGCGTAAAGCCTAAGAGCCTCGTCTAGGTTGCCCTTTGAGCATTTGACGAAATAATGTGTATAATCAAATCCCGTGCTAGCGTTATTTACGCCGCCAAAACCCTTTACGATCTCGTCAAATTCGCCCGCTTTCATATTTTTCGTAGATTTAAAATTTAGATGTTCTAGCATGTGCGCGATGCCGCTTTTACCCATGGTTTCGTTTCGCGAGCCTACGCGGTAAAACACGTCCACGCTAATTACGCTAGAGCCCTTGCTAGCGGGGATGTGATAGATCTCAAAGCCGTTTTTGAGCTTTGTTTTGGAGTATTTTATAAGCATAAATTTCCTTAAATTTTGTTTTTTATATCGCAGCCCACCGCTTCGCTAATCGAGGCGAAATTATCCTCTTTTAAAAGCTTTAAAATACCTTCGTTTATCTGTTTTGCGATGTTTGGGCCCTTGAATATAAAAGAGGTGTAAATTTGAACCAAATTTGCGCCAGATTTTATGCGTGCGTATGCCTCCTCGGCGCTGTCTATGCCGCCGCTTGCGATCAAAACCGTCTTGCCGTAAAGCTCGCTAGCAACCGCGCTAAAAAGCTCGCGCGAGCGTTTGGCGATGACCTTACCGCTTAGTCCGCCGAAATTTTGTAAATTCGCAGATTTTGATAGCGAATAATCAACGCTCGTATTATTTACGATGATGCCTTTTGCGCCGCTTTCTACGGCCGTTTTGCAGATCTGCACGGCCTTGTCGTCGTCCATGTCGGGTGCTATTTTAAAGATTATCGGCTTTTTTGCGATCGGCGTAAGGCGCGCAAATAGATCTTTTATAAAGCTTTCTTCTTGTAGTTCGCGTAGGTTCGGGGTATTTGGCGAGGAGACGTTGATGACGAAGCAGTCGCAAATTTCGTTAAATTTAGCGACTAAAATTTCATAGTCTTTTATCGCCTCTTCGTTAGGAGTGATTTTGTTTTTACCGATGTTGGCAAAAAGCGGTATCGCAAAGGGATAGAGCTTGCCGACGCGCGCGCCAAGGGCGTCTGCACCCTCGTTGTTAAAGCCCATCGCATTTTGGATACTCTCTTCTTCGATTAGGCGAAAAAGGCGCGGCTTCGCGTTGCCCTCTTGCGCTTTTGGCGTCACGGTGCCAAACTCCACGTGCCCAAATCCGAGCGCTGCTAGCGGGCGTAGCATAGTAGCGTTTTTATCAAAGCCGCCGGCGATTCCTATGGGATTTAAAAAGCTAGTTCCTAGCAAATTTTGCGAAAGAGCCGCGTCCGCGACGACGCAGTTTTTAGCTACGATACTATAAAGTCCCGGAAATACGCAATCTGAGATACTTAGCATTTTTTCGACGATTTTGTGAGCGGTTTCGGGGTCAAATTTAAAAAATATGGATTTTAGCGTTTCGTAATTCAAATTTTATCCTTAAATTTTGAGCGATTTTATCAAATTTAGGCTTAAACAAGGGCTTCGCCTTTTAGTTTCGCGTAAATTTCGCAGCTCTTGCTAAGCGCCTCGTCGGTATCAAAACCGACCACTTTTCCGCCGCTGATAACGGCTATTTTATCTGCATTTTGCACCGTGCTTAGGCGGTGCGCGATGATAAATATTATCTTTTCTTTTTGTAAATTCGCGATGGCTTTGGTTATCTGCTGCTCGCTTTCGTTATCTAGCGCGCTCGTGGCCTCGTCAAATATCAAAATCTGCGGATCGTCGTAAAGCGCGCGGGCGATGGCGATGCGCTGACGCTGGCCGCCCGAGAGATTGGTGCCGAATTCATTTAAAACGGTCTGTGCGCCCTCGGGTAAATTTGACACGAAATCATAAGCATTTGCCGTTTTTAGTGCGAGCTCGACCTTGGCTTCGTCGTATTCGCGGCCATAGGCGACGTTGTTTGCGACCGTGTCGTTAAAGATATAGACGCGCTGGGTCACTAGGCCGATATTTTGCCGCAGAGAACCTAGATCGAAATTTTTGATATTTTCGCCGTTTATCTCGATCGCTCCGCCGTTTACGTCGTAAAATCTCATAAGCAAATTTACGATCGAGCTTTTTCCGCCGCCGCTACTGCCCACGAGCGCTACGGTTTGGGATTTGCTCGCGCTTAGATTTACGCCTTTTAGCACCTCTTTATCGTCGTAGTTTAGTCTGACGTCTTTGAAATTTATCAAATTTATTTCAGCCGGCACGGGCTTGTCGCCGCTTAAAATTTGAGGCTCTTTATCAAGTAGCTCAAAGGTTCGCTCTGCCGCGACCACGGCGTCTTGCATCTTGTTATAAAGGCCTGAAATGCGCTTAATGGGCGTATAAAGCATGAAAAGCGCGGTTAGAAACGAAAAGAAGCTTCCCATCGTCAAATTTCCGTCTATGACCTCTTTGCCGCCGATGATGACGACTGCCGCGACGCCCACTGAGCCGAAAATTTCCATCATCGGACTTACCATCTCGTTTACTTTTACGCTTTTTAAATTTAGCTTAAAAAATTTAGCGTTTTCGTCGGTAAATTTAGCGTGCTCAAACTCCTGTGCGTTGTTTGCTTTGATGATTTCGATATTGGTAAAAATTTCGCTCAGCTTAGAGCTTATATCGGAGGTTTTTTCCTGCGAGGCGCGGGAGATTTTTTTCATCTTTTTTGCGAGCCTTGAGAGCGGATAGACGGCTGCAGGCATGATAACTAGCGCAAAAAAAGCAAGCTGCAAGCTCTGATAAAGTACGACGCAAAGTAGCCCGACGATCGTGATAGCCTCGCGGATGAGTTCCGGGATCATGGAGCTAACGATGCTTCTGATGCGGTCGATGTCGTTGATATTTCGGCTGATTAACTCGCCCGTGCGGTAGTCGTTAAAAAACTTCATATCCAAATTTAGTAGGTTTTTTAGTAGCTTTTCGCGAAATCTCCTCACGATATCTTGCCCGATATACGCCGTAAAATACGCCTGCAAAAACGTCCCAAGCCCCTTTAAAAAGTAAATCGCAATGATGGCGTAGGGCAAAAGATAAAGCAGGTCTTTGTTTTTTTCGATAAAAATTTTATTTAGCACGGGCTCGATCACCCACGCCGATGCGGCCGTACCGCCGCTAGCCATCAGCATGCCGGCGATCGCGATGATAAAATACGAAATATAATCCCTAAAGTAGGGCGCAAACCGCCGTAAAACCTCTTTTAGGCTCATCTGTTTCATATTTTTTCCCACATGCAGCCGTTTGGCGTATCCATGAGGCTGATGCCGTTTGCGGCTAGCATATCGCGGATTTTATCCGATAGCTCGTAGTTTTTGGCCGCTTTAGCTTCGTTTCTTTGATTTATCAGATCCTCGATGTAGGCTCGCTTCTCGTCGCTCACGCCAAACTGAAAATACTCAAACACGTCTACTTGCAAGATACCTAACACGCGAGCTATCAGCTCTAAATTTGCCGCGATTTCGCTTTTTTTGGCTTTATCTTTCGGATTTGCGTCTAGCTCGTCGTTTGCGCTGCGGACAAACTCATCTACGCTAGCAAGGGCTTTTGAGGTGTTTAGATCATCGCTCATCGCGGACATAAACTCGCTCTTAAATTTCTCGTTCGCGCTCAAATTTGCCGCGACGCCAAGAACTCGTTTTTTTAGGCGGTAAATTTTATCTAGGCGCTTTTTTGCTGCGTTTAGATCATCTTCGCTAAAGTTAAAATTCGCTCTGTAGTGGCTAGAGATCAGATAAAATCTCACTGCCTCGCCTAAATTTCGCTCCAGCGCGTCTTTAACGAAAAAGCTATTTCCCAGGCTTTTGCTCATTTTTTCGTTATTTACTTGGATAAAGCCGTTGTGTAGCCAGTATTTAGCCAGGCTTTTATGCTCGGCGCAGCGACACTGCGCGGCCTCGTTTTCGTGGTGAGGAAAGAGTAGGTCAAGCCCGCCCGCGTGGATATCTATCTCAAAATTTTCGCCGCTGCTTAGGTGCTTTTTTATCATCGCGATGCACTCGGTGTGCCAGCCGGGGCGACCGCGGCCAAACGGGCTTTCGTACCATTTCTCGTCAAATTTCCACAGCACGAAGTCTTTTTTATCCTCTTTTTGCAAATTTGACTCGACGCGAGCGACGTTTGCTTCGGTGTCAAATTTACCGCTCAGGCTCAGATACTCCGCGTCTTTTGCGGTGTCAAAGTAAACGCCGTCTCCCGCAATCTCGTAAGCAAAGCCGTTTTTTAGCAAAATTTCGATGTAGCCTATCATCTCTTTTAGCGTCTGCGTCGCCTTTGGCTTGACGTCTGGCTCAAGTACGTTAAGCGCGTTCATATCGCGCTCGTAGCTTGCGATGTATCTATCCGTGATCGCTTCTAGACTCTCGCCACTCTCGCTCATTTTCTTTAAAATTTTATCGTCGATGTCGGTGTAGTTGCGTACGAATTTGACCTTATAGCCAAGCTCGCTTAGCGTGCGTCTAAGCAAATCAAAGCTAATCGCGCTTTTAGCGTGTCCTAAGTGCGCATCGTCATAAACCGTCGGACCGCAGACGTAAATGCGCACAAAGTCACTTTTTACGGGCTCAAATTCTACTTTTTTTCTCTTTACGCTATCAAAAATTTGCATCTAAAAATTTCCTTAAAAATATCAAAATCACTGCTTCTAAAACCAAAACTGCGCTTAAAAGCGTCATTTTTTTAGGCTCAATTATAGCTAAAAATTTCCTTACACCAAAAAATTTGACGTTTAAAGCTAGCGTCAAAAACCCGCCCAGCGAGCTAGCAAGCGCTAGTCCGAATGCGCCGTAAATTTGCATCAGCGCGACTGCTAAAACGAGGTTAAAAACGAGTGTGATAACGGCGATTTTGGAGGCTAGCTTTTGCTGCAAATGCGCATAAAGCCAAAGCGAAAAAAGCTTGGCGAGTCCAAAGGGTAAAAGCCCGATCATATATGCTGCCAAAACGCTCGCAGTCGCTGCCGTATCGGCCTGCGTGAAGCTTCCGCGCTCAAAAAGCAGCTTGATGATAGGCTCGGCCAAAACGATGCCGCCGATAGTCGCCGCAAAAAGCAGGAAATATAAAATTTCAAAGCTTTTTCGCATCCATTTTAGAGCTTCGGCTTCGTTGCCGGCCTTGATCTGGCGCGTGATTTTAGGAAAAAGTGCCGTCGAAAGCGCGATTGCAAATATCGCTAAAGGTAGCTGAAAAATGCGGTTGGCGTAGAAAAGATAGCTGATCGATCCGGCCGCCAAAAACGACGCCAGCCACGTATCCATAAACGAGCTTAGCTGCATCGCGGAGGATCCCACTAGACCGTGGAAAAAGTTGCTAAAAAAGCCCTTTGTATCGGCTCTTTTGCCGCGGGCAAATTTAACTAGGCCGCCGAAAAATAGCTTTGAGATGCCGTTAAATTTAAGCGCGATAAGGTGCGCGATAAGCTGCAAAACGCCGCCTACAACGACGCCGAAACTCAGATAATAAGCCGCGACTTTAGGCTCCTGTCCGCGAGCCAAAATCAAAGAACCGATCATGGCTAAATTTAACAGCGCCGTCGAAAATGCCGTCGTCGCAAAATGCCCGCGATACTGTAAAAGCGAGGCTAAAAAAGTAACGGCAAAGATGAGTGCGAGGTAGTAAAAGTTGATTTTTACGAGCGGAACGGCTTCGTTTATGTCGCTAGGCGCTAGGCCCGTGGCGATAACGGCGGTAAAAAACGGAGCAAATAAATTTACCAAAAGCGTGAGAATGCCGATAAAGGCTAGAAATTTAAGAAAAATCTCGGCGCTAAAGAGCGATTTTTTGTTTGATTTAGTAAAATTTGGCAAAAAAGCGTTGGCAAAGGCCCCCTCGCCAAAGATACGGCGCAGTAAATTGGGTATCTTAAACGCGATGAAAAATATGTCGCTATAAATGCCCGCGCCCAAAGTAGAAGCCGTGAGCAGGTCGCGCACGAGCCCTAAAACTCGCGAAACCATAATGCCGATACTGTTTGAAAAAAAGCCCTTGATAAACACGAAAATCCTAGTAAATTTTTAGCGCAATGATAGGCAAATTTAGTTTTAAAAGACGTAAAATCAAGAGTTTTTAATGAAATTTTAGAGATAATCGACTAAAAATCAAAAAATTGCGAGAGTATCACGTGCCAGAAAACCAAAACGCGCAAACGTACCTTGAAGACATCGAGATAGAAACGCCAAGCCCGTACGGCGAGGTGCTAAATCTAGTTAGAAATTACGGAGTGGATAATAAATTTATAGATTTTGAAATTTTGGACTTTAAAACCGAGTGCAAAATAGTCGGAGAAAAATCGCCAAGAATGCTAGCCCAAAGCAAGCTAAGCGTCTTTGACGACGATAAATTTTACGTAGAAAAGGTAGAGAGCCTAAAGCAAATTTATAGAGTCAAATTTTACGATCTTAGGCGCGCTAAGTCGGTCGTGCTGCCTAGCATAGCTATAAACGCCAATAAAAATTTAACCAAAATTTTAGCTACCGTTTCGCGCGGAGGAGACGCTGTTTATTTTGAAGAACTTGGCAAAAAGATGGTTGATTTCATCTATAAAAAAATGATAAAAGTAGGCATCCTAATCGGCATCAGAGATAAAACGATGCATGAGGAGATAGCTAAAATTACCTCCGCGCTAAGAGTGAAGGAATATCTGGATAAAGACTACGTTTTTACGGTGACGCAAGGCGTAGAGGCTAAACCCTCGGTGGATGATGATTTGATATTTTATTATAAAAGCAAGATAAAAAACGCGGACGAAAACGGCAAAATCGATCACGCAAACAGAGGCTATCTACTAGGAGCGATAGAAAACGAGCTGATAATAGAATATATAAAAGCCAAAGACGGTTCTAGCGGCCGCGACGTGCGCGGAAACCTCCTAGCTATCCAAAAAGCCAAAACTACGATAACTAAAATGCCCCAAATCACCGAAAATATCTACTGCGCCGAGGATGAGACTGGCATAAGATATTTTTGTAAAAAGGCGGGCTACGTTTATGAAAAAAACGGAGTCTTTGATATCAAAGACGAGCTAGACGTAAATGAAATTTCTTTTAAAACCACCGGTTCTGTGGATGCGGGGCTAGATACCAGCGTCACGCTAAACGTAAAAGAGCGAGATATAAATAAAGACGCCATAGGCACGGGCATGACTGTAGAGGCCAATGAAGTAAATATCGAAGGCAATGTCGCCGCAAATGCCGTCGTAAAGGCAAATAAAGTATCTATAGGCGGACAAACCCACGCAAAATCTTTAATCGAAGCTAAAGAAGCAAAAATAGCCGTGCATATCGGTAGCTTTGAGGGGGACAGCGTCGATATAGACCGTTTAGAAGGCGGCAGGGTAAAAGCTAAAATCGCTCGCATAAAGTCGGTTCTAGGCGGAGAGATAATCGCAGAAAGCGTAATCATCGACACTCTAGCGTCAAATGCGAAAATAATCGTAGCAGATAGCGTGGAGATAAAAAGGCTAAAAGGCGTGAATAATAAAATTTTAGTAGATTTTAGCATGGTAAAAAACTCGGGCGAAAAGATAAACGAAGCTACGGCAAAGATAAAAATCATAAGAGAGCAAATCGCTAAAATGCCGCGAATCCTAGAGTCTAAAAGATGCGTCATAGAGGAAAATAAAGGCCCTATAAACGTCATCAAAGCTAAGATCGAGGAGCTAAAAAACTCAAGCATTACGCCGCCGGCTACTTTTATAAAGAAGCTAAAAGAGTACCAGCAGCTAGTGCACGAGTATAACGCGCTTTTAAAGGATTTTAGAGAAAAAAAAGATATGATAGCCGAGCTAAAAGAGGAGATAGTGGGAATACAAGAGGGGATTTTTAACTCCAAAGTGATAAATCACGATAAGTGGCGCGAATTTAACGAGGTTAAATTTAGGCTCGTAGATCCGGCTCGCGATATAACCTATAACACCAGAGAAAACGAGATCGCCCGCGTACTAAAGATCGCAAAGGTTCAGACCGAGGAGGGCGATATAGACTACGTTATCAAGAAAAATAACAACCTAAGAAAGGTCTAAATTTGCCTTTTTCTTTAAAATTTAAGAGTAAATTTTTTGAGTGCGCGCAAGAGGGCGAAGCGCTAAAGATAAACCTAAAAAACGACTGGAACTACAAGCTACCCGCTAAAATTTGGAGGGCTACGCAAAATCTACTTAGCTCGAATAAATTTAGCAAAATCGTCTTAAATTTTAAAGACGTAAAAGAGTTTGACTACGCCGCGGCTCTATTTTTAAAAAATACTTTACAAAATGCGCGTAAAAGCTATGAGCTTATAAATTTAACCCCGCACGCGCAAAAGATTTTTGATTCGATAAATAGCGAGGTAAATCCCAAAATAAAACAGATCATAAACTCCAAACCGCGCGGAAATCCGCTCTCGCAAATCGGCAAAAATTTAACCACTTTTTTTGCGGGATTTTGCGCGTTTTTAAATTTCATGGGTGAGTTTTTGGTCAAATTTAGCAAGATATTCATGCTAAAAAATATCCGCGTGAAGGAAATTTTGGCTTATTTCGAGGATGCGGGTATAAAATCGGTTTTTATCGTGTGCCTTACCTCTTTTCTTATCGGTATAGTGCTAGCTTATCAGGGTTCAAGCCTGCTTGCAAGTTTTGGCGCTACGATAATAATCGTCGAGATGATGGGGCTTTTGACTCTGCGCGAGATAGCTCCGCTCATCGCCGCTATCATCGTAGCGGGGCGTCTGGCGTCTAGCTTTACCGCGCAAATCGGCGTTATGAAAATCACCGAAGAGATCGACGCGATGAAAACGATGGGATTTGATCCGTTTAAATTTCTAGTCCTGCCTCGCGTGATAGCTCTCATCGTCGCCATGCCGCTTATCGTGTTTTTAGCCGACGTGGCGGGGATACTAGGCGAGATGGTCGTGATGGAAAACTACCTAAATATCAGCTTTGATAGCTATCTGGCGAGGTTTGGTCAAGAGGTGGATATCAAACACCTTTACGTCGGGCTTTTTAAGGCTCCGTTTTTTGGCGTCGTGATCGCGTTTATCGGCTGCATGAGAGGCTTTCAGATCGGCGGAAACACTCAAAGCGTGGGCACATATACGACCGTAAGCGTTGTAAATGCGATATTTGGCGTGATCATGGTAGACGCGCTGTTTTCGATTATTTTCACGCAGCTAGGCATATAAATGATAATAAAAGCGACTGATTTAACGACGAAATTTGGCGACAGAGTGATCCACGACGGGCTAAATTTTCACGTAAACGAGGCTGAAATTTACGGGCTACTAGGCGGTAGCGGCACGGGCAAATCGACGCTGATGAAAACGATGATATATCTAAAAGAGCCAAGCGCCGGCAAAGTCGAGATGCTGGGGCGCGATCTATGGTCGCTAGACGAAGCGGCTAGACAGGAGATGAAGCTCGCTTGCAGCGTGATGTTTCAGTTCGGCGCACTTTATACCTCGATGAACGTGCTGGAAAATATCTACATCCTACTAAAAGAGTATAGCGGGATGAGTGAGCGCTCTATGCGCGAGATAGCGATGTTTTGGCTGCAAAAAGTAGGCCTTAGCGAAAACGTCGCTTTGCAGTACCCAAGCGAGCTAAGCGGAGGTATGAAAAAGCGCGTGGCGATGGCTAGGGCTCTAGTGCTAAGTCCTAAAATTTTGTTTTTAGACGAGCCAAACTCCGGCCTTGACCCAAGTAGCGCGCGGGCGTTTGACGAGCTGGTGGTGGAGCTACGAGATACGCTTGGCGTTACGGTCGTGATGGTGACGCACGATATAGACAGTATCTGCACGATTTTAGATAGATTTTTGATACTTCAGGATAAAAAGATAGCCTTTGAAGGGACTTTTGAGCAGCTGATGCAAATGCCCGAAAATCCGCTCGAAGAGCTTTTAAAAACAAGGAAAAACGGTGGGAAATAAAATAAATTATACTTTGATAGGCCTTTTTTTCGTGCTAGTAGTGAGCGCGCTAGGTATCGCGGCGTGGTGGCTAGGCGGATACGGGAAAAAGGCCGATGATTATAGGTCGTATTTCATCAAAACCACAAGCTTGCCAAGCGGTATAAAAAGGGACTCCACGGTCAAATTTATCGGCGTAGATGCGGGCACGGTCAAGGATATCCGCTTTGCCGACGAAAAAGAGGCGCTCATCGAGCTTGAACTCTCCGTGAGAAAAGACCTGCCTATCAAAAAAGACAGTACCGCTTCTGCCCAGATACAAGGAATAACCGGCATCGGCTACCTAAATATCTCTAGAGGAAGCGCAAACAGCCCGCTTTTTAGCAAAAACGAAAAGGCCTACATCGGGCTTGAGGCCGGTTTTTTCGACAAAATCGGCGATAGAGCCGAGTATCTAACAAAAAATTTAGAGTCTACCTTTAAAAATATCAATAAATTTTTAAGCGACGAAAACGCGGCTAAATTTTCATCTATCCTGGCTTCGGTTGATGAAGCCGCGAAAAAGATAAACGCCGGAAATCTCGATATAAACGCGACTATCGCAAACGCAAACGAGGTTTTGGCAAATGCAAATTTGACGCTAAACGAGCTAAAAAAAGCGCTAAAAAATGCATCCGGCACGCTTGAGTTCGTAAATTCGTTTACGACGAAGGCCGCGGATGCCGCGCAGGCGCTAAAAAATCTACAAACCGCGATAACAGAAAAGATAAAAAGCGGCGAATACGATGTAAAGGGCGCGCTAAATACGCTTAGTGACGAGACGGAAAGGACGCTGCTAAGCTTTCAAAAGCTGATTTCTGATTTTAGAAATACTCTTTTTAGACTCGAGGACGACCCGTACGATTTTTTCTTTAAAGACACGCAGAAAAAGGACGAAAAATGAAAATTTTAAGCACGGTTTTAGCCGCGTCGGCGCTGTTTTTTAGCGGTTGTAGCGTTTTGGCAAAGCCTGCTCCTAGGACGAATTATTTTATGCTAGGCAGCACGGAGGATAAATTTAAAGAGTGCGCAAACAAGCCCCAAAAAACGGTTTTTATCGAGGAGGTGCGGGTTTTTGGTGCGTATGAGAGCCGCGAAGTCCTAAAAATAGACGCAAACGGCGAGATCCGTCCGCTAAAAAATATCAAATTTTTAGTGCTCCCAAGCGAGATGGCGAGGCGAAATTTGATCATAGCCGTGAGCGATCAGTGCGTGTTTAAGCCCTCTTTTAAAAACGCGGACGTCAGCGTGAAGTCAAATTTACTCACACTCCAAATCAAAGATCAAAAAGCGCAAATTTCGATGTTGTTTAGCTTTTTTAAAGACGGCAAAGAGCTAAAAAGCGTCGTGTTAAGCTCGCAAAAAGACGCAGGCGCTGACGAGGGCGAAATCGCAATGAAGGCGCTAAACGCCGCCTTTAGCGAGGTTACGGATAAATTTTTGCAAGAATTAATCAAATTTTAGAGATAATCGCAAATTTTAAAGGAAAACGATGATAAAAGCGATCGAGGGCATCATAATCAAAAAAGAGCCCGCAAATCTCATCTTAAAAACAGCCGGCGGCGTGAGCTACGGCGTAGCTATCTCGCTTTTCTGCTCGGCAAAGCTCGAACGAGGCCAGAGCGTGGAGCTAAATATCACGCAAATCATCCGCGAGGATGCGGACTTGCTTTACGGATTTTTAGATAGCAACGAGCAAAAGATGTTTGAGATGCTGATAAAACTAAGCGGTATCGGCGCGGCGACGGCGATGGCGGTGTGCTCGAGTCTAAATCCGAACGCATTTTTAAACGCGGTAAAAAGCGGAGACGCTGCGGCGCTGCAAACGGTGCCGGGCATCGGCGCAAAGACGGCTAGACGCATCATCGCCGAACTTAGCGACGCAAAGATGACGATGGACGAAAATCTGCCTAGCCATCAGCACGAAGCGATCTTGGCGCTTGAGAGTCTTGGCTTTAAAAGAGAAAAAATAACCAAGGCACTTAGCGAGTGCGACGCGCAAAATACGGGCGAACTCATCAAACAAGCCCTAAAAAAACTAGCATAAAAAAGGAAAAAATATGAAATTTGCTGTGATATTTGGCGCTAAAAGCTACGAACACGAGATCAGTATCGTAAGCGCCATAGCCCTAAAAAAGGTGCTTAAAAACGAGCCTTTGTTTATATTTTGCGATAAATTTAGAGAATTTTACCTGATAAACGGCGCCGATATGAAGGCAAATTTCTTTAGCTCTGGCAAGTATAAAAACGCCAAAAAGCTCATTCTTAAGCAGGGCGGATTTTTCGCGGGCGGGTTGCTCGGCGAGAAAAAGGTCGAAGCGGACGTATTTATAAATTTAGTCCACGGTATGGACGGCGAGGACGGCAAGATCGCGGCGCTGTTAGAGTTTTACGGCCTTAGCTACATCGGCCCTCGCGTGGAAGCTAGCGCGCTAAGCTACAACAAGGAGTTAACCAAACTACTAGCGCAAAAAGCGGGCGTAAATACCCTAAACTACGAGGTTGTAAGCAGAGAAAAGGCGCCTAGCCTGCCGCTACCTGTGATCCTAAAGCCGCTCCGACTAGGAAGCTCGATAGGAGTTAGCGTGATAAAAGACGCTAGCGAGCTAGAATACGGCCTAGACGTGGCGTATGAGTTTGATAAAGAGATCCTGGTTGAGCCATTTATAGAGGGTGTCAAGGAGTACAATTTGGCAGGTTGCAAGGCGGACGGAGAGATCAAATTTTCCATCATCGAAGAGCCAAAAAAGAAGGAATTTCTAGACTACGAGCAAAAATATATGAGCTTTTCAAACGAGAGTAGGGCGCGCGAGGCCGACATCGGCGCAGAGCTAGCCGCCAAGCTAAAGCAAAGCTTTGAGCGCATCTACAACTGCGGTTTTGACGGGGCGTTGATACGTTGCGACTTTTTCGAGATAAACGGCGAAGTATATCTAAATGAGATCAATCCAAATCCGGGCAGCTTGGCGAATTATCTATTTGAAGATTTTGAGGGGACTCTGGAGCAACTCGCCGCAAGCTTGCCCAAAGAACGCGAGATAAATATCGACTATAAATTTATCAACTCCATAACGTCGGCAAAGGGCAAGTTGTAGAAAATATCGAGTCAATTTTGTAGCTCAAAATGTTTATAAGATTTAAGTAGTCGTAAGCCTTTACGGAAGTAGGACGCTTTTTATTTTAGACTTAGCGTCCTAAGGATGACGACGGTTTGACAAACCGTCAGTTTATCAATGAGGATAGAGTATGGAGTCTTCTATCTGGTTTATGAATGGTATCTCATACATATCAAACCCTGCATCTTTTGATTTATACTTCTTTTCTATTAGCGTCCTTAACTTGTCGCATACCCTGCTGTCTCCGGGCTGTAGCGCTCCTTGTTCGTTGTAGCGCCAGTTGTTGTTTATGATTACGCCGTATTTATTGGAATTAGACATGTAGCCCACATTTAGTGTCACGCAATATTTTACGAAGTCGCCGTACATAGTGTCAACCAATTTTGTCATAAACAGCCAAGGTTTGGATCTGCGTCCGCTGCTGGGTGCAGGATCAAGACCGTTGTCTACGCCGTACTCTACGATAAAATGCGGTCGAGATATATCGTAACTTCTATCTGGACTATCGGGGGCAGCTATATTTTTAAATGCAAAGTCGGTCTTACCCGTAGACGCATAATAGTTTTGTACTTCGTCTACCACCTGATTTATGTTCGTAAACATCGTAACAGCCAAGGCATCATCTCTACTAGCGTTTATCCTAGGTATAGCTATAGCAGCCAATACGCCTAATATCACTATCACAAATATAAGCTCGATCATAGAAAACGCGCGCCTTGCGGTCTTATTGTCTTTACATTTTTTTACTGTATAATATTTGTTCATTAATTTCTCCTGCTTAACTAAAAATCAACCAAATATAATACAATATGCTATTTTAATTTAAGTTTAAAGGATGATACGCTATATTTTACACAAAATTTTACGCAAAGAACATAAATGACTACTTTTAGCAAAGATGAAATTTACACGGCGACCGAAGTGGTGCGAAATTTTAGCGCCGTTTTAGGCAAGGTCGGCAAGGCGCAGATGAAGCGCGCGGTGATCGTCAAAAATAATAAATTTGAAGCCGTGCTGCTAAATATGGGCGAATATGAGCGCCTATGCGAGGCTGTCGAGGTTCTTCAAAGCATATATGAGGCTAAAAAACGAGCCGGAAGCGGCGAATAATGGCGGTCAAAGAGGTAAAATACGGCGGTAAAATTTACCGCATCAGCTACGAAACCGTAAATCCCGCAAACAAGGACGTCGTGCTATTTTTGCACGGCTGGGGCGCGAACAAGGAGATCATGAAAAAGGCTTTCGGCATGTATTTTAAGGACTTTCGGCACGTTTACGTCGATATGCCGGGCTTTGGCGCGAGCAGTATGCACGGCGCGCTAGCGACGAAAGATTACGCAAAAATCATGAAATCCTTTTTAGACGAACTTGGCGCAAGTCCCAAAATCATCTTTGGACATAGCTTCGGCGGCAAGGTTGCAACCCTGCTAAATCCCGAATATCTCGCGCTTTTAAGCTCGGCGGGCATCGTAGCTAAAAAGCCGCTTTGGGTGCGATTTAAGATCGCTTTGTTTAAGTTTTTAAAGCTGTTCGGTCTAGGGTTTTTATACAAATTTTTCGCCACGAAAGACGTAAAAGGCATGAGCAAAACGATGTACGAGACCCTAAAAAACGTCGTCGATGAGGACTTTAGCTCTAAATTTGCGGACTTTGGCGGCAAGGCGTTTATATTTTGGGGCGAGGAGGACAAGGCCACGCCTCTAAAAAGCGGCGAACGCGTAAGTCGCCTCATCAAAAACAGCGAATTTCACGCGCTAAAGGGCGATCATTTTTTCTTTTTACTCCACGCGCGCTATATCGACGGCGTCGTGAATGCGGGGCTAAATTTGACGGACTTGGATGATGAAAGCGGCATAGAGAGCGTGAAAATTTTAAGCCAGAAAAACTATGAAAATTTGAGCGAAGAAGCCTGGCGCGCCGACGAAAACGGCGATCTTAAAAACGCTGCCGAGCAAAATTTGACGGAATCTACCCAAGAGGCTTTGGAACAAGAGGTCGCCATAAATACAAAAACCGTCTCGCAAAGCAGCCTTTTTGACGAGCAGTCGCAAAGCGGCGGCCTTGTGGATCAAAATCCGCAGCCTAACGATGTAAGCGACAAAAACTGTCAAGTTTTTAAAGAAAATTTGTTTGACGGGCAAGAAAGCGCGCAAGATAAAGCTGAGCCCAAAAGCAATGTTTTAAACAGCGACGAGCAAAATCAAATTTTGCAAAAAGATGAGTCGGGCAATCAAAAAAGCCCCAAAAAGCCGGTACAGCAAACGTTTGACTTAAGCTAGCGCACTTAGATATCAGCATTAAATTTATGCGGGTTTGGCAGGCCTGCATCAAATTTACGAGCTAAATTTAAGCCCAAAATCTGTAAAATCTCAGCTGATAAATTTGCATTTTGCGGCGCAAAAATAAAGCAGGGCGGCTAAATTTGGCTCTCAAATTTAACAAAAAACTATCAAAATTTACGCCAAATCTGCAAAAAAAACTGCAAAATGTCAAATTTGGCAAAAGCGGCAGGGAAAGCCCGCCCAAACGAACCTAGGAGAAAAAATGAACGAAACCCTCATAAACATCGGCCTTGCCGCGACGCAGATTTTATTTACGTTTGCGCTCGGATTTTATCTCATCACCTGCCTTCAGTGGTTTTCTTACAAGTTTGAGCGCGTGCTGTTTCACTTCACTAGGCCGCTGTGGCACGTGTTTTTCCTTATCGTGCCGATCGTGCTTTTTTACGGGGCGGAGCGATTTTTCTGGATTTATTTTTACTTTGCGCTGGTGCCAAGCCTCGCTCTTTGGCATAAAAAGCTCGATAAAAAGCTGGTTTTTACGCCGAGAGTCAAGCGGTTTTTTGTTATCCTAGTGTTCGCCGTTATCGCTAGCTACGCTGTCTATCTAGCGACGCAGCACCGCGTAAATCTAGGCGTAGTCCTGCCGCTCGTGGCTTCTTTTGCGATTAGCTTTTTGTTGGAAAAGGCTAAATTTAAAGCCTACGAAAACAGCGCGCGCAAAAAGCTAGCCTCGATGCCGGAGCTTAAAATCATCATGATAACGGCGAGTTTTGGCAAAACCAGCATCAAAAATTTCCTATTTGAGCTGCTTAAAAATGACTTCGTCTGCCGCAAAACCCCTCGTAGCGTAAACACGCTAGCAGGCCTCATCCAGGACGTAAACAACGAGCTTGCCGCCGGTACGCAAATATATATCGCCGAGGCGGGCGCGCGCCTAAAAGGCGACATCGCGCAGATCACGGAGTTTTTGAACCCGCAGATCGCGATCGTCGGCGAGATCGGCGCGCAACATATCGAGTACTTTAAAACGCTCGAAAATATCCGCACCACAAAGCTTGAGGCTCTTAGCTCAAAGCGCCTAGAAAAGGCTTTCGTACACAGCAGTACGCAGGCAAGCGAGGGCGAGAAGATAGAAATTTACGATAAAGATCTAAGCAGCGTGGAGGCGAGCTTGGATGGGGTCAAATTTAAGCTCGGCCAGGGGGAATTTAGCTCGCCGCTGCTTGGTAAATTTAACGCCGCAAACCTAGCCGTCTGCGTCAAAACCGCGCTATATCTGGGGCTAGACGAGGCCAGGATCGCCGCAGCTCTAGCGCGTCTAAAAAACGTCGAGCATAGACTCGAGCGTATCGATGCCGGCGGTAAAATCATCATCGACGACGGTTTTAACGGCAACTTTAACGGTATGAGCGCGAGCTACGAACTAGTCGGTAGCTACGAGGGGCGCAAGGTGCTCGTGACGCCGGGCATCATGGAGAGCAGCGACGAAGAGAACGAAAAGCTAAGCAAGATCATCAACAAGACCTTTGATATCGTCATGCTAACAAGCTCGCTAAACGCAGTCGCGCTACTAAAGCACCTAAGTAGGCCAAAAGTTATCGTCATCAAGGACAAATCAAAAATGCAAGAAGTCCTGGCGCAAAACACTAAAGCGGGCGATCTGATCCTTTTTTCAAACGACGCTCCAAGCTTTATGTAGGCGCGTTTCCAGTCAAATTCGGCGCGCGAGCTTATTTTTGAGCGTTTTTGATCTACATAACGTAGGATTTGGCGGATAGTCGGTTTTATCTCCGTTAAATAGGCTGTAAATTTACGTTAGCTTTTTAGCGGATTAGGCGGATTATAGAAGGCGCGATTTTACGGGCTTGCTTGCGGCGGCCTTCGCGTGATTTCGTAAAACTGCAAAGCTTAATGATAGAATACCAAGGCTATAAAAAGCTCTTGGAGTTTAGCGGAGCGAATTTAGCGTGCTAATCTTTTGCCCTCGCTATGCGACTATGCAATGACGAAAACCGGCTAGAATCTCAAAGACGTAGACAGGATTGCCTGCGGCACGGACGCCTCACGCGAGGAGAATTCGTCGGCAAGGGTATATTACGCGCAGATAATAAAGCCTTGAAAGTACCGAGCGACAAAAACGTACGCGAGAGTCTGAGAGGCCTACTTGAAAAAGTAAATCTGGCGTTTTGCTATCGCTCGTAACGACTGCAAAATAGGTCTAAATTTGATATTACCGGGCTGACGGTTTTTAAATATCTGGCTTAAATAGTCCAAATTTGCCGAATTTTTATGCTGGATTTGGATTTAAGGCGCCGTAAAATTTGGATTCTGGCTAGTATTTAGTCTGTTTTATGTCGTCAATTTAAATCTAACCAAATTCGCCGAGTCGGCTTTTTCTTTTAGTTCTTTTGAGCCAAATCTTAAAATAATTTTATTGCCGGAAACCGCGGATAGCGATAGTAAAAAGGCATCTAGTTGCGCGTCGTCATTCGTATATTTTATCTCTAAAATACTTCTCCAGCCCTTGCAAATGCGAAATCCCGTATGCTCACGAGCGCTCGTATCAAGTATAAAAATAGAATCTAAATCAAATCTCGCTCCGTTAAAAGCTATTAAGTTTTTGTTTGTTACATATAAGCCTTTGTGGATCAAATTTACAATAAAAATATATATTAATAACATGCAAAAAATAACAAAAATAGCAGCGCACACCTTTAGAAATAGGCTTTGATCTGCGAAGTCTTTAAATATTACCGTATATATAAATACCGCTATACAAACCACGGCAAATATAAATTTAATAAAAAGATTTTTAATGTGTTTTTCCTTATATTCACATAAAATATACTCGTCTTTATCTAGCTTGATATCGTTTTTTGGCGGGATATTTATAGCACAATTAGTATCTAAATTTATCACATATGCCCTTTTGACTAAATTTTAAACAATATTTTCAAAAATTATATCAAATATTTTATTAATACCAATCTAAATTTACGAGCGATCAGTCGCAAAAAGCGCCTAATAGCACCTAACCCCCGTTTCAAATTTCTTAAATTTATATAAAATAGTGTAAAATCCACAAAAACAAAAAAGGAAAAATATGAAAAAATTTATCGCCGCGCTTTTTTCGGCTCTGTTTTTGGCGAGTTTGCCGACCGCGCTAAACGCCGCTGATGCGCAAGCGCAAGAAAAGCCGACTCTTCGCAAAATGATAGCCCAAATGATAATGGTCGGCTTCAACGGCTCTGATCCCAAAACCGCCAAAGAAGCCGTCTCGGAGGCCAAATATCAGCGTTTCGGCGGCGTGATGCTGCTTGGTAAAAACATCTCGGACAAAAAGAACCTCACGGCGCTAACAAGCGCATTTAAAGAGGCTCAAGGGGGCATTTTTATCGCTATCGACGAGGAGGGCGGACGGGTCACGAGATTTAAGGATAAAGAAGATTTTGAGACCTTTATCTCGGCGCAAAAAGTGGCAAAAACGCTTGATCTGGGTGCTGCTGGCAAGCTTTACGGCAAGATGGCGCAGCAGCTAAAAGACGTCGGCGTAAACGTAAATTTCGCTCCCGTGGCCGACGTGCTAAATCCAAAATCCACCATCATCGGCTCGCGCGGCAGGGCGTTTAGCGCCGATATAGACGAGGTTTCGCTGTATGCGAGCGAGTTTATGAAGGCCTCGCAAGCTCGCGGCGTGATAGCTGCGATGAAGCACTTCCCGGGCCACGGCAACGTCGAGGCCGACAGCCACACGGCAAAGGTCGTGATAGAAAATTTCGACTACGGCGAGCTTAAACCGTATTTTGACGCGGTTCGCAAAAACGAAGCCAAGATGATAATGGTCGGCCACATCTACCTCATGCAGCGCGACGCCGAGCTGCCGGCCTCGCTCTCGCCGGCGATCATCGACGGCTTGCTGCGCGGCGAGCTAAAATTTGACGGCGTAGTCATCAGCGACGACATGCTTATGGGTGGGCTAAAGGACTTTACGCTACAAGAAAAGGTGATAAACTTTATCAACGCGGGCGGCGACGTGATGCTCTTTAGCAACTACAAGATAGACGGGCGCAGGACCGCGGAGCTCGTCACGCAGCTAGTCGTGGACGCGGTTGGCGCCAAGCAGATACCAAAAGAGCGTATCGAGGAATCCTACGAGCGGATAATGAAGCTAAAAAATAGCATAAAATAGGCTAACCGTATGGCAAATTTGAGCTTTTGCGCGGAGTTTGTTTGCGGTTAGTCGGTCTGTGCGACGACCGAAGTCAAATTTGCCTTTTTGTCTAGTTTTGTAAATTTGAGTTCAAATTTGGCGCGAATTTTAAATTTGAACTTAAATTTAACGCCCAAATTTTTACTACCTAGCTCGCCAAACCCGCACCGTTTTGGCGCAAATCGCGGTTTTAAAACCGACCGAAATTATCCACGGCAAGAAAAGTAAATTTAATCAAATTTGCGCTAAACAGGTCGGCTTGCGAAAAATCAGCATTAAATTTATCATTGTTCGGCTAAAATTTAAGCTTTTAAAATTAATTTTTATGTATAATATATCTTTAAGTAAAATAATAAAAATTCCAAATTTAAGGAGCAAAAATGGACAATGTAGCAGCAAAAGTCGAAGCGCTAAAAGACGAAATGGTGAAAAATAGGCGATTTTTTCACTCGCATCCCGAGACGGGATTTTTCACGTTTTTTACGACGGCAAAGATCGCTAGCGAGCTAAAAAAGCTCGGCTACAGCCTAAAAATGGGACGCGAGATAATGAAACCCGAAGCTAGAGCAGGTCTTGGCAGCGAAAAAGATAAAGAGAGGTATCTAGAACGTGCAAAAAGCCTGCTAAGCGCCGACGAGCGAGAGTTTTTACCCGTGATGGAGGATGGGCTAACGGGTGTGGTGGCCGAGCTTGATACGGGCAGGCCGGGCAAGACGCTTGCGTTTAGATTCGACATCGACGGCGTGGACGTGACCGAGAGCAAGGATGAGGCGCATAGACCGTTTAAAGAGGGCTTTAGAGCCGATATAGACGGCATCACGCACGCCTGCGGGCATGACGGACACATCACGATCGGCCTTGCGATGGCTAAACTCATCGCGCAAAATTTGGACGACTTTAAGGGCAAATTTAGATTTATATTTCAAACCGCCGAGGAGGGCACCAGAGGCGCCGTGCCGATGGAGCAAGCAGGCGTGCTAGAGGGCGTGGACTACCTGCTAGGCGGTCACATCGGCTTTCAGGCAAAGACTAGCGGCGGCATCATCTGCGGTACGAACAAGCTTCTTGCGACGTCGAAATTTGACGTAAATTTCACTGGTAGATCGGCTCACGCGGCGGGCGCTCCGCAAGAAGGCGCAAACGCTCTGCTGGCCGCAGCCCAGGCGGCTCTAGCCATGCACGGTATCACGCGACATGCCGACGGCGTCACGCGTATAAATGTGGGCGTTTTGCGAGCGGGTGAGGGTCGAAACGTCATCGCGCCAAACGGCTACATCGCCTGCGAAACGCGCGGCGAAACGACCGAGCTAAATGAATTTATGTTTCAAAAATGCATGGATATCGTAGCGGGCGTCGCACAGATGTACGGCGTGCAGTACGACGTGAAGCTAACCGGCGGCACGAGCGGGGGCGATAGTAGCGAGGAGATCACCGACATCTACGAGCGCGCCGCGCGTCAGTCGCCTTTTATCAAGGACGAACTCATCGTGCGGGATCTAAATTTCGGTGCTTGCGAGGACTTCGCACATTTTATGCACGCCGTGCAAAAAGCAGGCGGCAAGAGCGGCTATCTGATGATCGGCACCAAGCTGGCCGCTGGGCATCACAACGGCGCGTTTGACTTTGACGAGAGCGCGCTACTATCGGGTACGGACGTGTTTTTGCGCTCGGCGTACGCGATAAACGGCAAGGACGCGTGAGGCTAAATTTGAACCGAATTTAACTAATTTGCGTCGCTTGCGCTCGGCTTGATCGATTTTTTAATCATCGATTAAGCTGACGCGGCGGCGTAGATTTATATTTTTTAGCTCTTAAATTTTGATAAATTCGGCGGTCGGTCGTAAATTTGATTAAATAAAAAGCCGTTTGGGTTGTAAATTTGGCAAGTTAAATACAGCACTTAAAATTGCGCGGCGACAAGGCTAATTCGCCGATATCAAAACCGCAAATTTTAAACGGATTTAAATTTATTTGCTCTCTTTTTCCAGGTAGAAAATCTTAAAAAATAAATCTCGCAACAAGACGACCGATAAAAACAGTCCAAGTAAAGAGAAAAAAAGTTGAAAAACCGTTATGACGGCAAATATTTCAAATTTTGTATCAAACGTTATCTCGATACGAGTTCCATCGCGTAAAACTATGCCGTCTACGCCTACGCAGCCAAAGAAATAATCATATATAAAAAATGCGCTAAGCATAAGACCAAGCACCGACATCGGCCAGCTTATGTTCGGCGCTTTGCGTCTATCAGAAATAACGAATAATGCACTCAAAATTATCGCCAGTAGCAGCCCAAGCACCCACATATAGCTCGCGTAAAATTCTATCTCTTGCTTAAACGGACTTATGTCGCTAAAAATTTGGATATTTGGAAAGATTTGCTTCATAACTTCTACGAAACTGCGGCAAATTTTGCAACTAGATAATATATCCTCGGGGATGATAAAAATCCCGAAAGAGGCAACAAAATAAGCGATAAAAATGTTTTCAAGAAACCGCTCTTTTGTATTTTTGACGGTTTTGGTCGCGTGTTGATTTTGCAATACTTGTCCTATGGTTTCAAATTTTATTTTAGTCGTTGTTAAAATTTGACCATACGGCAGCCTTAGCCACCGCAAAGTCAAATTTCAAATTTACGTCAAATTTGATCGGATCACGCTACGACGCTTGGAAACTCAAACACTGTTTTTCCGCTTTTTATCGTGATTATCGCCGCGCCTTTTAGCGTCTTGCCTAGCAGTGGGGAGTTTTGAGATTTTGATTTATTTAGGCTTTTGTCGTATAGATACTCGAAATTTGGATCGATTATCGCGATGTCGGCGAGGTAGCCCTCTGCGATCACGCCTTTGTCCTTTAGTTTTAAAATTTTAGCCGCGTTATAGGACGTGAGAGCCGCCATCTGCTCGATACTTATCACACCGTCGTTTACCAAATCTAGCGTCATAGGCACGAGGGTTTGTAGGCCGAGTATTCCAAATGGCGCCTTGTCGAATTCTAAAAATTTCTCGTCGTTATGGTGCGGGGCGTGGTCGGTCACGATGACGTCGATGAGGCCGCTTTTTAAGCCGTCCCTGATCGCCTCTACGTCTGATTTCGTGCGAAGCGGCGGCGACATTTTAAAGTTCGTATCGTAGCCTAGCAGCTCGTCCTCAGTGTAGGTAAAGTGGTGCGGCGTCGCCTCGCAGGTCACGTTTATGCCGGCTGCGCGAGCCTGCGCGATGAGCTTTAGCGACCACTCGGAGCTAACGTGCGCGATGTGGATGTGGCCGCCCGTGAGCTTGGCTAGCAGTAGATCGCGCGAGACCATGATCTCTTCTTGCTCGCGCGGCATGCCTTTGATGCCTAGTATCGCCGAGACGCGGCCTTCGTTCATGTGGCCGCCGCGGCATAGCGAGCAGTCCTGGGAGTGGTTGATGACGAAGCTGCCGAAGTGCTTTGAGTATTCAAGCGCGTATCTCATCACGTCGCTGCTGGCTACGGGCAGGCCGTCGTCGCTAAACGCCACTGCACCCGCCTGCGTCATATCGCCCATCTCCACGCACTTTTTGCCGTCCATCTTGCTAGTTATCGCGCCGATAGGCAGTAGGTCGATGAGGCCGCGAGCTTTTGCCTTAGCTACCATATCGCGCGTGACGACGGCGTTGTCGTTTACGGGGTTTGTATTCGCCATCGGGCAGCAGGTGGTTACGCCGCCGGCGACTGCGGTTTCGGAGCCCGTGTTTATGTCGTCTTTGTACTCAAGGCCGGGATCCCTAAAATGCACGTGCATATCGATTAGACCCGGCATCACGAGCTTGCCGCTAGCGTCTATTACTTTATCTGCCGCAGGTTCGTCCGCGGTGATTAGAGCTATCTTGTCGCCGTCTATTAGGACGTTTGCTTTTTGCGAGCCGTTATGATTTACGATCGTGCCGTTTTTTATGAGAGTTTTCATTTTGCGCCTTTGTTTTTGATGAGAGTATCTAGGATCGCCATCCTGACGGCGACGCCGTTTTCGACCTGATTTAGCACATGCGAGTAGCGCGGATCATCGGCTACGTCGGAGTTTATCTCAACGCCGCGGTTTATAGGGCCCGGGTGCAGGATCATGACGCCCTCTTTGGCGTATTGCATTTTACTAGCGGTTAGGCCGAAAAATTTGGAGTATTCGCGCACAGACGGAAATGCTATCTCATCATCCTGGCGCTCGAGCTGGATACGCAGCATGATGATGACGTCCGAGTCCTCGATGGCCTCGCGCATATCGGTGCAAATTTGACAGCCAAAAGCCTCCATGCCAGTTAAAAACATCGGCGGGCCAAAGAGCTTAACCTTGGCTCCGAGCGTTTTTAGGACGTAGATGTTTGAGCGCGCCACGCGGCTATGAAAGATATCGCCGATGATGGCGACCGTGAGATTTTCTAGACTGCCGCGATTTTCTAGTATAGTAAAAAGATCAAGCAGCGCTTGGCTAGGGTGTTCATTGAGGCCGTCGCCCGCGTTTACGACGTGAGCGTCGGTATTTTCAGCTATAAATTTAGCCGCGCCCGAGCTGTAGTGGCGCACGACTACGACGTCCGTTTTCATTGCGACGATGTTGTGGACGGTGTCGATGAGCGTTTCGCCTTTTTTGGTGCTGGAGTTTGAGGCGGTGAAATTTATCGCGTCGGCTCCGAGGCGCTTAGCCGCGATCTCAAAGCTCGTTCGCGTCCTAGTCGAGTTTTCGAAAAAGGCGTTTACGGTCGTTTTGCCGTAGAGCGACTTGGCTTTTTTGGTCTCGGAGTTGTTTAGCGCCTTAAACTCCTTGGCTAAATTTAAGAAATGGTAAATTTCGTCTTTGGTTAAATTTGCAGCGGTTACGAGGTCTTTTTTGGTATAGCTCATCCGTTTTTTTCCTTAGAAAGATAGAGTTAAATCAAAAAAGCGATATTACCCCGTTTTTACTTAAGATTTAATTTTGTAGCTTGCTAAACTCCGCGCCCAGACGCTGTCTGATCTCGTCGCCCGCGCGCTCGCCGTCTTTAAAGTTTTCCGTGACGAGATCGTCTAGGCGGCTAAGCACCTCAAAGAGCTCGCTTTCCCATTTGTCCGGGTTTCTAGCGGTGTTCATCGTCTCGATAAACGTCAGCTTCTTGCTCATCTCGCTTAGGCTTTCTAAAAATTTTTCTTTTAGATCCTCGTTTTTTAGGGCGTCGTCGTAGAGTGCTTTCATTTTTAATTCCCTTAGCTCGCCGTTAATGATCTCGCAAAAATCCTTGTACTTTTGCACCGAAATTTGACGCGCGGCCTCGGGGGAGTTGTTTGCTAGAGTGCCGTTCTCGTCGATCTTTCTGGTTAGCTTTTGTATCTGCGCGTAGAGCACTAGCGCGGCTATGACGCAGATGACGGCGTAAAATGCGATAGATGACATTGTTTTTCCTTTTTTGATTTAAATTTGCGGTTATACTGAAATTTTGCTTTTTTTACTATAAATCGCGCTAAAGCTAACCACCGCCAGCGCGCTCCAGATGAGTAAAAACGACAGCGCCTTAAGCGCGCTAACTTGCTCGCCGTAGTAAAAAACGGCAAGCAAAAGCTGCATCGAAGGCGAGATATACTGCAAATAGCCGATCGTGCTCAAATTTAGCCTAGTAGCCGCCGAGTTAAAAAGCAAAAGCGGCACGACGGTCGCAGGCCCGCAAAGCGCGATCAAAAGCCCAAACCACGAAAAACTAAAGTGATTTTGCCCGCTAGCGGCTACGAAAAATAGCGCAACAAGCGCGATAGGAGCTATGAGCGCAGTCTCGACGAAAAGCCCCTCTAAAGATGGCACGCTAAGGCGCTTTCTGATAAGCGAATAAAATCCAAACGTGATAGGCAAAATAATAGAGATGATAGGCAGGCCGCCCGCGTCGTAAATTTGCACGCCGATAGCGACAAAGACGATGCCGACGGCAAATTTACCCGCGCGCGATAGCTTTTCTTTTAAAATCAGCACGCCAAGGAGCATGTTTACGAGCGGATTTATGAAGTATCCCAGGCTAGTTTCCACGATTTTTCCGATATTTACGGCGTAGACGTAGATCCACCAGTTGGCGGCAATGAGAAGTCCCGTGACAAACAGCCAAAACGTGGTTTTTTTGTTGCTTAAAATTTTCTTTGCGGCGCCTAGTTTGCGGCTAAATTTGAGCAGTAAAAATAAAAGCAGCACGGACCAAAGGATGCGGTGAGCTACGATCTCGGTAGCCGAAAGCGCGCTGAGTTGTTTAAAATAAATAGGAAAAACGCCCCAGATAATAAATACCGACAGGCCGTAGATTAAGCCGATTTTGGTTTGATTTTTGTATTGCATTTTTCCGCTTTTTTTGGCGAAATTATATTTATTTGTCGTTAAGCAGAGCTTATGCGGCGAAAAAATGCGAATTTGAAGCTAAAATTTGAAATTTTATCTGTAATAAAATTTCTTTTAGCTAAAATCGGGGTTATTTTTAAGAAAGGTTTAAAGATGTGGAGTAGAGATTCGTGGAGAAAATTTAATATCTTGCAGCAGCCAAGCTACCCCGACGAGGTCTTGCTAAAAAAGGCCGAGGATAAACTAAAGACGATGCCGCCGCTAGTTTTTGCCGGCGAGGCTAGAAATCTAAAACAAGATTTGGCTAAAGTTTGCAACGGCGAGGCGTTTTTGCTCCAAGGCGGCGACTGCGCGGAGAGTTTTTCAAATTTTAACGCCGTAAATATCCGCGATATGTTTAAAGTGATGCTACAAATGGCGATCGTTTTAACCTTCGCCGGACGCTGCCCTGTCGTAAAAGTAGGGCGCGTGGCGGGTCAGTTTGCCAAGCCTAGAAGCTCGGACTACGAGGAGCAAGGCGGCGTAAAGCTACCCAGCTACCGCGGCGACATCATAAACGGCTTTGAATTTAACCCAGATGCCCGCGTACCCGATCCAAACCGCATGATCGAGGCTTATTATCAAAGCGCATCCACGATGAACCTTCTTCGCGCCTTTTCTCGCGGCGGTCTAGCCGATCTTCACGAGGTAAATCGCTGGAATCTTGGCTTTATCAAAAAGCCTGAGCTTGATGCTAAATACGGCGAGCTAGCCAGGCAGCTAAGCCAAACTCTAGCGTTTATGGGGGCTTGCGGTATAAACGCCTCAAATACTCCCGCGCTTAGCGAAACCAAGGTCTACACATCGCACGAGGCGCTCTTGCTGCCGTACGAGGAGGCGCTCACTAGAGAGGATAGCCTCACTGGCGACTGGTACGACTGCTCGGCGCATATGCTCTGGATCGGGGAGCGCACTCGCGGCATAAACGACGCTCACGTGCATTTTCTAAGCGGCGTACATAATCCTCTGGGCGTCAAGATCGGGCCAAACGCCACCGCACAGGACGTCATCGCGCTCGCAAATGCGCTAAATCCTCAAAACGAAGCTGGCAGACTAAACGTAATCATCAGAATGGGCGCGGATAAAATCGGCGAGCGACTGCCTAAAATCCTACGCGAAGTAAAACGCGAAGGCCTAAATATCGTCTACAGCATCGATCCGATGCACGGCAACACGATAAAAGCCGCAAACGGCTACAAAACGCGCGAATTTGACAAGATCCTAGCCGAAGTGCAGAGCTTTTTTGAAATACATAGAGCAGAAGGCACGCATGCGGGCGGCGTGCATCTAGAGATGACGGGGCAGGACGTGACCGAGTGTACGGGCGGATCGTTTAAACTAAATGAGGATGATCTCGCGCACAGATACGAGACGCAGTGCGACCCGCGCCTAAACGCCGATCAGTCGCTAGAACTTTCGTTTTTAATCGCTGAGTTTTTAAAGAAAATTTAGCAAGGCTCAAATTTGGCTCGTAAATTTACGGAATCTAAACGAGTCAAATTTGCTCCCGCCAGCCTTTTATCTTTAAATTTAGCCGCTTTTTGCGCTTTTAAATTAAATTTATCCCAAATTTCGCGAATTTCTTAAAATTTAATCCAATTTTCGCTACATTAATGAAAAATTATCAAAATCGGAGAAAATTAATGAGCGATGTTTACGATATTATCGTTATCGGCGGCGGTCCTTGCGGTATCGCGACCGTCGTAGAGGCTAGGGCTAACGGATTAAAAAAAGTCTTGCTTCTCGAAAAGGGTGACAATCACAGTCAAACGATACGTAAATTTTACAAAGACAATAAGCGCGTGGACAAGGAGTACAAAGGTCAAGATAGCACCATCCACGGCATCGTGTCCTTTGAGGACGGCACGAAAGAAAGCACGCTTGATTATTTTGATAAGCTGCTAGACCACGACGAGATAGAAGCGGTTTTTAACTCCGAGGTCGAAAGCGTGAAAAAAAAGGACGATTTGTTTTTCGTGCACACCGCAAAGGGCGACTACAAGGCCAAAAACGTGATGATAAGCATCGGTAAGATGGGGCGTCCAAACAAGCCGGACTATAAAATCCCGCCTTCGCTAAACGGAGTCGTAAATTTTAATCTCAACTCCTGTTCCAGCGGCGAAAAGGTGCTGGTCGTCGGCGGCGGAAATTCGGCCGTAGAGTACGCTATCGAGCTGTGCCAATACAACAAAACCACGTTAGCGTACCGTAAGGACAAATTTAGCCGCGTAAACGACGTAAATTTAGCCGCGCTTTGGGAGCTGGAGAAGGCAAATAAGTTAAAAGTCCGCCTAAATCACGATATCACTGAGATAGAAAACGAATCAGGACGCGTTAGGGCGCACTTTTCAAACGGAAAAATCAGAGTCTACGATAGGGTCGTCTACGCTATCGGCGGCTCGACCCCGGTTGATTTTTTACAAAAATGCGGAGTAGAGCTTGACGCGGATAAAGACCCTATCGTAAACGAGCACTACGAAAGCAGCGTCGGCGGGCTATATATCGGCGGCGACATCGTGCTAAAAAACGGCGGATCGATAGTGCTAGCGCTAAACCACGCGCATAAGGTAGTTCAAAACATCAAGGAAAAGTAGAGTTGAGAGCGTTAAATTTAGTCTTATTTTTTATCTGCGGTTGCTTGCTTACGCTTGGCGGTTATTATTTGTATTTCGAGTTTTCTAAACAAGGCGGCGACCAAAGCGCAAAACAGCTCGCCGTGCAGGTAATGAACGTCGAGGAACTACCTAAAGACGAGCTTGCGCAGGCTAAAGACGATAAAAATTTAACCCCGCAAAATCGCATTTCGCCAAATTTGATAGATGAAAAAAATTTGGATGCAAACGATACCGACGCGCCCGTTTTGGGAAACGAGTCCGAGCTAAAAGAACAAATCCGCGTCCTGCGCGCGCAAAACAAGCTTCTATACAATGATAACCTCGATCTAGTCGGTAAAAATCTAGAGATAACAAATCAGCTAAACGAGCAAAAAGCCGAGCTGGAAGCCAGACGAAAGCAAGCTGCCGGCGCTAACGACAAACAGCGCCTAAGCGCAATCGATGAGCTAAATAAAAAACTAGCCAAAGCGCAAGAACAAAACGAGAAAAATAAAAATTTAGAGCAAAATTTAACTTCGCTACGAGCAGAGATAAAAAATCTAAAAGCCCAGCTTGAAAAAAAGCAGAGCGAATTTGATAAATCAAGCGCTAAAACGCAAAACGAAAATCAAAATGCGCTAAAACGGCTAGAAGTTCAAAACGAAGCGCTAAAAAACGAAGCACTAACTAGCAAGGCAAAATTTGAAAATGAGCTAAAAACGGCAACGGCGGAGGCGGCGAAACTAAAGAACGAAAACGCAAGGCTAATGAGCGAACTAGGGCTAAAAGATAGCGAGATAAAGAGGGTTTCGAGCGAATTTAACGCTCAAATTTCATCCCTACAAAGCTCTAACAAAAATCAAATTTCATCGCTAGAAAAAGAGCTCAATGCGGGCAAAAGAAAAATAACCGAGCTTGAAGCAAGTCTTGAAATCGCAAACAAAAAGGCCGAGTCAAAAGATAATCTAAAAGCGGTAAATGACGAGCTAAATACGGCAAATAGCGAGCTAAACGCGAAAATAGAAAAACAATCGCAGGACTTTGAAAAAGAATCGCAAAAGCTTTTAGCTCAAATAGACGCGCTAAAAATAGAACTCGAAAATGCTCGTCAAAACGCGATTAGCGCTCAAAACGACTATCAAGCCAAAATAGACGAGCTAGTAGAGCAATCGGCTAAAAAAGACGAGCTTTTGCAAAAATCAGACGCCAAAATTTCGGAGCTAAACGAATCGCTAATCGCCCAAAAAGAGCTGCTAGCAGACGAGATCGCCGCCGGTAAAAAAAATATCCAAAACTATAAAATTTTAAACAATAAAATTACCGCTCTAGTCGATGAAAATCTAAAATCAAACGAGAGCTTTAAAGAGCAAATAAACGAGCTAACAAACCAAATAGCAAAAAAAGACGAGGAAATAGCGGAGCTAAAAAAACAAGCGCTAAACGAGGCGCAAAACCTAAATCAAACAAAGGAAAATTTAGCTAAAACCAGCGCGCAAAGAAATCTCGCAAAGGGCGAAGTGGCGCAAATAATGGCTAAAAACGAGGAGCTAATGAGCGAAAACGAAAACCTAAAAAAGATAATTCAGCTAAATTTTAGAGCCGAAGTGCCTAAAAAGGTGGTTTTCATCGCCTCCGTCGAGTGTACGGATATGAGCGCGGGCTCGGATAAACCGACGCAAACGTGCAAAAATAAAGTAAGCGACTTTTTGCAGAGCTATAATTCAAATTATTATTTTGAAATCACGCCGATAGTGAGCCGCGGTAACTTTATCGCCACCTCAAAAGTAGCAAAAACTATCCCTCAAGACGAACTTGAAAAGATCGATTCGTATGCAAATTTCGGTATCGGCAAAGAGCGCGCCAAGGTCGCCGGAGAGCTGATAAAAGACGAATTCGGCGACTTTTCGCGCATATCGTACAGCAACGACATAATAACATCCGAAGATAAGCAGGGTTTTATCATAAAGGTCTATAGATGATAATCACTCAGCCCAAAAACGGCTACCGCTACAACAGCGATACGATGTTTTTGTATGACTTCATCCGTAAGGGCGGAGTGCGCGGCGAGGTGCTAGAGGTTGGCTGCGGTAGCGGGGTTTTGGGACTGCTTTTAAAGCGCGATTTTCCTAAAATTTCGCTTAGCTTGCTTGATATTTTAGAAACTAATGTAAATTTAGCCGCCGCAAACGCTAGCCAAAACGGCATTGAAGCTGAGTTTATAACGGCTGATTTTGCTAAATTTAAGAGTGAAAAAAGATATGATCTCATCGTCTCAAACCCGCCTTTTTATCACGACGGCGCTAAAAAAAGCGAAAACGAACACCTTCGCGCAGCTAGATATAGCGAAAATTTGCCCCTTAAAGAGCTTGTAGGCAGGGCAAATTCGCTCCTAAAGCCGCGTGGCGTTTTTAGTTTTTGTTACGACGCTAAGCGCCTAGCTGAAATTTTACTTTGTTTGAGCGAGTTTAAATTTACGCTTACTAGGCTTTGCTTCGTGCATCCAAAGGCGGACGGCGCGGCAAATTTAGCACTCATCGAGGCTAAAAAAAGCTCAAAATCCTTAGCTCAAATTTTGCCTGCGATTTTCGTTTTTGAAGGCGGAGTTTATAGCAAAAAGGCGGCCCAAATTTTTACCGCGGCAAATACGCAAAGCAAGGACGCACTAGAGTGAGTTTGCTAAGACAAAGCGGCTTTGGTTATGAATTTGACGCTAGCAAATGCGAGCTGTGTGGCGGCAAGTGCTGCACGGGAGAAAGCGGCTATATATGGATAAGCTCGGCGGAAATTTCAGCGCTGGCGGAACATTTAAAAATAAGCGAGGATGAGTTTAGGTTGCGATTTTTAGATAAATTCGGATACAAATTTAGCCTCAAAGAAAAGCCCTATAAGGGCGGATTTGCGTGCGTATTTTTTGACGAAACGGCAAAAAACTGCTCGGTTTACGACTTTCGCCCGAGTCAGTGCCGCACCTTTCCGTTTTGGGACTATTTTCAGGATAAAATCGATGAATTGGAGAAAGAATGCGCGGGAATAAGGCGATTTTAAAATTTATCTTGGCGGTCTTGCTTGCTTGTTTTGCTACCGCTAAAGAGGACTTTGACGAGAATTTATACGTTATCAAGGCGCTAATGGCGGCCGAAAACGCCAAACACGACGAGGCGACCGAGCTTTACGAGCAGCTTTACGAAAAGACTAAAAACACGGACTATCTAAAAGAGGCGCTCAGGCTCGCGTTTTTTTCTAAAAACGTAAATTTTAAAAGCATTTTAGCGCTCAGCCAAAAGGTACTAAAAGACGACGTGGACGTGCTTCGCATACAGGGCGCAAATTTGATGAGCGAAAACAAACTCGACGAAGCCGCAAAGATAATGAAAGAGCTCGTTCAAAAAGAAGACATCTCCAAAAACCACGTCATGCTCTCTGCCGTCTACTCGATGCAAAACGACAACAAAGCCGCTCTAAGCGAGCTAGAGCGCGCATACGAGTTAGATAGAAGCGTGGAAAATCTACTGCGAATAGTCGATCTTTTGTACAATAAAATGAACGATAAAAAAGAGGCGATCAGGTACCTAGAGAGCTCGCGCCGTATAGACGGCTGCGAGGTCGAGACCTGCACGGCGCTAGTAGATATCTATGCGCAAGACGGCCGCTACTCCGATATGATCGATGTTTATGAGGGGCTTTATGAAGCGACGAGAGAAAAAAACTATCTCGAAAAGGCGCTTGGCGTCTACGTCTATCAAAAAAACTACGACGCTGCGATCAAATTTTTACAAAAATACCCCTACAACGACGATGCTCTGATGGATCTTTACGCCGCGACGGGGGATTTTGCTAAGGCTTATAAAAAGGCACAGGATGCTTTCGATAAGAGCTTTAATCTCGAATACCAAGCCAAAATGGCGATATATCAATACGAAAGAGACACAAACAAACAAACCAAAAAGATAGATAAAGATAGCCTAAAGCAAGTCGTAAATAACTTTGAAAAATCGGCCGTAAAGCTAAATAATGCGCTGTATCTAAACTACTACGGCTACCTACTCATCGACCACGATATAGATGCGAAAAAGGGGATAGATCTGGTAAATAAAGCCCTTAAGCTAGAGCCGGGATCGGTGTTTTATCTAGACTCGCTAGCATGGGGATACTATAAGCTAGGCGAGTGCAAAAAGGCCGACGAGATAATGCAGCAAACTCTTCATAACGAGGAATTTGTAAATTCGCCCGAGGGCAAGGAGCATATAAACGCTATCAAAGAGTGCCTAAAAAAGGGTAAAAAATGATACTAGATCAGATAATCAAGCGTACGAAAGAGGACTTGACGCTGCGAAAATCGCAAACGCCTTTTGAAAAGCTCCAAGAGCTCGCGGCCAAAAATCCTCGTAAGATAAAAGACGCGGCAAAGGCGCTAAAAAGTAGTTCAGACGAGCCGTATCGCATCATCGCCGAGGTCAAAAAAGCAAGCCCTAGCAAGGGGCTGATAAGGCAAAATTTCGCGCCCGTAGAGATAGCCAAAGAGTATGAAAAGGGCGGCGCAAACGCCATCTCGGTTCTAACTGAGCCGCATTTTTTTAAAGGAGATTTGGAGTATTTGGCGGCCATCAGGCAGGCAAGCTCGCTGCCGCTACTTCGCAAGGATTTTATCGTAGACGAGTATCAAATTTTAGAGGCGCTCGTTTACGGAGCCGACTTTATCTTGCTTATCACAAAGGCTCTTAGCGCGGGTGAGTTAAAGCGGTTGCTTGATTACGCGCGCTCTTTAGGGCTTGAGGCTCTAGTGGAGACGCACGACGAAGAGGACGTAGAAAAGTCAAATTTCGCACGCGCAAAGATAGTTGGAGTAAATCACCGAAATTTAAGCACGTTTGAGATGGATATGAGCCTTTGCGAGAAACTGTTTTCTAAAATAAAAAACGCAAGCGTCATCGTCGCCGAAAGCGGTATCTACGAGCATTCTCAGCTAAAAGAGCTTCATGCGCAAGGAGCCGATGCGTTTTTGATAGGCGAGCATTTTATGAGGCAAGAAGACTTGGTAAAGGCCGTAAAAACCGTAAAGGAGGGCTAGAATGGATCACATTTGCGCGCCGTGGAGGAGCGAATATTTTAGTAAAAAGGAACAGGGTTGCGTCTTTTGCAACGTCGTAAATCATCCCGAAAAAGATGCGCAGACAGGCGTTTTATTTCGTGCGAAGCGGTGTTTTGGGATCATGAATCTCTATCCGTATACGCCGGGGCACTTTATGGTGATACCTTACTTACACACCGATAATATCGAAAGCCTAGACGAGCAGACGTGGTCGCAGATGAGCGCCTACGTGCGCGAGGGCGTGAAAATTTTAAAACGCGAACTAAACGCGGCAGGCGTAAATATCGGGATGAATCTGGGCAAAGCAGGGGGTGCGGGTATCGCAGAGCACGTGCACTATCATCTAGTGCCGCGCTGGAGCGGAGATACGAACTTCATCACCTCTATCGCCGAAGTGCGCGTAAACGGCGTGCCTTTTACTCCGCTTTACGAGAAGCTAAAAGCCGCGTTTGCGGACGTTTGCTTTAATGAGCGGTAAATTTATTTCTACCAAATTATTTTTTGGTAGAATTATCAAAATTAAAAGATATTGAGGCATACGATGAGATTTATTTTGCCGATATTTTTGTCGTTTTCTTTTGTTTTTGCAGATTTTAGCTGCGATGACGCTTTGGCTGAGAAGCAACGATTTTTCTCTCAAAATTTAACATTTTCGGGAGAATTTGAGCCAAACTGCAATGACTCTATCCTGGGGATAAAAGAGGCTCAAATTTTACTCTCGGCCGCTCAAAAGATCCGCGCCGAAAGCCTTGCTTGTGTCGGAAATTTAGCGACTAAAAATTTAAACGAATTTAAATTTAAGATCCTAAAAGCCTCCTATGCGCCCGAAATTTACGCCAAAGAGCTAGAGAGCCCTGACGAGTACGAAAAACTCGTATCGCAAAACAGAGCCAGGCTTCGCTACTGGGGACATCAAAGTCTAAGTAATTTTACGGTTTTTAAGGACTTTAACAAAGACTACAACGCCGTCTTGGGGCTGCTGGTAAACTACTACAAATCAAATTTCAAAATAGACGAAGGTAGCGCGATTTATTACGCTTCGAAGGTCGCAAACGAGTTTTTAAAATTTGCCGCCGCGACTCTGCAAAACGGCGATATGGACGAGTTTACAAGAAAGGTTAGCGACCCGACCTTTACAAAATACGGCATAAATGAGGCGATATATTCTGGCGCCGTCTCGCAAAGCTCGCTGCAAAACGCCTTTAACGCCGCGCTTCTTTACGAAAAAAGCGAGGACGTGATAAGAGAGTTTTTGCGCGCGGGCGTAAATTTAAACTACGGCTTTGAGAGTCCGCTGTTTTTCGCGCTAAAAAACCTAAATAACGTAAAGCTCCTAGTTTCTAGCGGCGCGGACGTAAACTATGCAAATCTGCTTGGCGTCACTCCGCTTTTTAAGGCCGTACAACTAAACGATATAAATTTAGTCAAATTTCTACTAGGAAACGGAGCGCTGGTAAACAAAAGGCTGATAGACGTTAGCACCAAGCTTGCCTATAGCTCAAATTTGAGCGTCCAACTGCCGAGCTTCGTAAAGCTATGCGACTTTGACGCGGCATCAAAAAGCGTGCTGATGAGTGCGGCGGGAGCGGCGGACGTGGAGATATTACAGCTTTTGGTAGATAACGGCGCGGACGTGCAGGCGGTGGATGATAACGGACTAAACGCCCTAGATTACGCAATCATCGGCAAAAAAGAGATCAACGCGCAGTATCTAAGGGCGATGGGGCTTGAGTCAAATTTGATCACCGAATAAGGAGAAAATATGAAAGGAACGGCTTTTATCACGGGAGCTACGTCAGGTTTTGGCGAGGCGATAGCTAGGATGCTCAGCCGCGAAGGCTACAAGATCGTAGCGCTCGCTCGCCGCAAGGAAAGGCTCGAAACTCTGGCAAAGGAGCTTGGAAATACGCATATCATCGTCGCCGACATCCGCGATAAAAAGGCGGTTTTTGACGGCGTGGCAAATTTGCCGCAGGAGTTTCGCGATATCGAAGTACTCGTAAATAACGCAGGCCTGGCGCTGGGGCTTGAAGGCGCGGCGGAGACTAGTATCGAGGACTTTGAGACGATGGTCGATACCAACATCAAGGGCTTTTTGTACTCGACCAAGGCCGTTTTGCCCCTCATGATCGCGCGAAAAAGCGGCTATATCTTTAATCTAGGCTCGACCGCTGGCGCATGGCCGTATCCGGGCAGTCACGTTTACGGTGCCAGCAAGGCCTTTGTAAAGCAGTTTAGCAGAAACCTACGCAACGACATCCGCGGCACCGGTATACGCGTGACCGAGATAGCTCCTGGCATCTGTAAGACCGAGTTCAGCGAGGTTCGCTTCGGCGGAGATAAGGCTAAGGCCGACGCGGTTTACGAAGGCGTGGAGTACATAACCGCCGAGGATATCGCGCAGATCGTGCTAAACTGCCTAAACATGCCTCACCGCGTCAATATCAACGTCGTCGAAGCAATGGCGACGCAGCAGACTTGGGCGGGACTTTTTATCGAGAAAAAGTAGGCTTTTGGCGTTAAATTTGCGGATTTTAGGGTTAAATTTAGCTGTTTTTGGTCAAATTTAATCCTAAATTTACGTCTGATCGCAAATTCAAGCGGCGGAAGCGAGGCTGCATTTACATCGCCCCAGCCCGCTCAAGCTTGAAATGAAAATCTAAATTTAACCTTCTTTCGTGCAAATGACGCGCGGCACACTAAATGTCAAATTTGACCGATAAATCAAAGCTAAAATTTACCGCAAAATCTAAACTACAAGCAAATTTCAATTTGGCGTTTGGCGCCGTGCTAAGCAAAATTTACCTAGAAGCTTCATTTTTAACATAAAATTTTAATAAAGAGCTAAAAATTTTGACCGATAAGCGAATTTAAAACAAAAATTTAAGCCGCATTTAGCTAAATTTACGCCTTAAATACCGACTGCCCGCGCGCGGACGGAAAATTTGATTAAACCGACGAAAAACAAAAAGGAGTTTTTGATGAAAAAGATTTTATTTTTGTCGCTTTTGCCGATCTTGGCGCTAGCCGTAGATCCCGAAGTAGCGAAAAAAAATGCCGAAATTTTCGGTATCTGGACGCTCATACCGCCCGTGGTGGCGATAGTTTTGGCGTTTATCACCAAAGACGTCGTTTTGTCGCTGTTTATCGGCGTTTTTAGCGGTACGTTTCTCATAAACGTTATGGACTCAAACGTGTTTTATGCTTTTGTTAAAGGGTTTATAAATATCGTACGCCGAGTGGTGGATTCGCTAGCAGATAGCTGGAACGCTGGCATCGTGCTTCAGGTGCTTTGTATCGGCGGCGTAGTCGCGCTCATCACCAAAATGGGCGGAACCAAAGCCGTCGCGCTGTGGCTAAGCAAAAAAGCAAAAACAGGCGTCTCGGCGCAAATTTCAACCTGGGTAATGGGGCTTTTCGTCTTTTTTGATGACTACGCAAACTCCCTCATCGTGGGCCCGATCATGCGCCCGATAACGGACAAATTTAAAGTCTCTCGCGAAAAACTAGCCTTTATCATCGACGCTACCGCCGCTCCGATCGCTGGTCTAGCCGTCATCTCGACTTGGGTCGGGCTTGAGATCTCACTCATAAAGCAAGGCTACGAGCTCATCGGCATAACGAACGTAAACGCTTTTAGTATATTCGTCGAGACGATGCCTTATAGATTTTACAATCTTTTCATGCTCTTTTTCATCGTCTGCACCGCATTTATGGGGCGCGAATTTGCCGGCATGCTAAAAGCCGAGCGCAGAGCCAGAGCGGGCGAACTGCACCCTAGACGGGGCGGAGCTATGATAGAGGACGTCGAGGACAAAACGCTAGAGCCTAAAGAAAATATAAAACTACAAAGCTCAAACGCGATCGTGCCGCTTTTGGTGCTTATTTTGGGCGCGTTCGTTAGCTTTTATTTTAGCGGTCTAGGTTCGCTTGAGGGCGAGGCTCTTGAGAGCGCGAAGACTCATCCGCTTACGTTCCATACTTTCCAGGCTACGTTCGGCGCGGCTGATGCGTCCGTGGCGCTATTTCAGTCGGCTTTGCTAGCTACCGTGGTGGCGATATTTATGGCTGTTTATAGAAAAATTTTGACCGTGCGCGAGGCGATAGAAACCTGGGGCAAGGGTTGGAAAACCATGATAACTACGATCATCATCCTGCTTCTTGCGTGGTCGCTAAGCTCGGTGATTAAGGAGCTTGGCACATCTCGCTACCTAGTCGATCTACTTTCGCAGTCTACGCCAAAGATCGTCCTTCCGGCGGCGATTTTTATGCTGGGTTCGTTTATCAGCTTTTCTACCGGCACCAGCTACGGCACGATGGGCATCTTGATGCCGCTTGCGATACCGCTAGCTAGCGCGGTGGGCATGCACAGCGGACTAGAGGGCGACGCCTTGCATGCTTATATGATAGTAAATATCTCAGCCGTTTTAACGGGCGCGATATTTGGCGATCACTGCTCTCCGATCTCGGATACTACGATACTTTCGTCTATGGGTGCGGGGTGTAACCACATCGATCACGTCCAGACTCAGATGCCTTATGCGCTTGCCGTTTGCGCGATCAGTATTTTTGCGGGATATTTCCCTACTGCGCTTGGTCTAAGTATCTGGATAGTGCTTCCTTTGGGGCTTTTGGTGACGGCTTTGGTTGTTAGATTCGTCGGGCAAAAGGTTTAAATTTGCCCGATAAGTTTTGCAAATTTTTAGGAGAGTGCGGTAGTTGCACTCTTGATATGCCTTACGAGGAGCAGGTTAAATTTAAAACCGATTTTATAAGGCGCGAATTTGAGCCGTTTTATAGCGGCGAATTTGAGTTTTTCGCCTCGCAGAGTGCTGCTTACCGCACTAGGGCGGAGTTTGGAGTCTGGCGCGACGGCGAGGAGCTTAGATTTACGATGCACGGCGCCAAAACCAAGCGTATTTTTATAGACGAATGCCCAAAAGTAGCCGCTCCTATCGCAAATTTGATGCCGCGTTTGCTTGAGGCGCTTGCGAAAAATCAAATTTTAAAAGAGAGGCTCTTTGGCGCTGAGTTTATCTCGTGCGCGAGCGGGATACTAGCGACGCTACTCTATCATAAGCGTCTGGGTGAAGCCGAGCAGAGTGAGATAGAAAGCCTAGCGCTCAAATTTGCCGATCTGAGAGTAACGATAGCTGCGAGAGCAAATGGGCAAAAGCTACTAAGCGGCGAGCTAAATTTACAGGACAGCCTAAACATCGGCGGTAAAATTTACAAATTTACATTCGGCGACGGAGCTTTTATCCAGCCAAACACCGCCGTAAACGAAAAGATGGTCGCATGGGCGAAGGGCTGCGTAGAGCGCGGCGCGGATCTGCTCGAGCTTTACTGCGGGCACGGCAACTTCACCGTTCCGATGTCGGAAAAGTTTAAACGCGTTTTGGCAACCGAAATATCCAAAAGCTCAATCGCAAATGCGCTCAAAAACTGCGAGCTAAACGGCGTAAATAACATCAAATTTTTACGAATGAGCGCCGAGGAGCTGATGAGTGCGTTTAGGCGCGAGCGCGAGTTTAACCGCTTAAGAGAGCTTGATATCTTTAGCTACGACTTTTCGCACGTTTTGGTCGATCCGCCGCGCGCGGGACTTGATGATAGCGTGATAAATTTCATCAAAAACTACGAAAACATCGTCTATATCTCCTGTTCGCCGCAGAGCCTGAAGCGCGATCTAGCGCAGCTTGCCCTAACGCACGAGGCGGTTAAATTTGCTATCTTTGATCAGTTTGCAAACACCGCTCACATCGAGTGCGGCATGCTTTTAAAGAGTAAAAATGCTTAGCGACTTGAGGCAAATTTTATCCTCCGCTAAAAATATCGCGGTCGTGGGCCTTAGTCCTGATGAGAGCAAGCCTAGCAACGAGGTAGCAAAATTTCTCATCGAGAGCGGTTTTAACGTGTTTCCCGTCTATCCAAAATTTGATGAAATTTTAGGGCGCAAGGTTTATAGAAATTTGACCCAAATAGATGAAAATATCGACATCGCCGTGATGTTTAGAAAGGGCGAGTTTGCTAGCGAGCTAGTAAAAGACGCCGTCAAAAAAGGCGTGAAAACGCTGTGGCTACAGCTTGGTATCACAAATGGCGCCGCAGGAGCTGTCGCGCGCGAAAACGGGATAAATTTCGTGCAGGATAAGTGTATAAAAATCGAGCTTCAAAGGCTTGATTAAGCTAAATTTGACGGCAATGCGCGATTTTGCGGCAAATATAAATAAAAATAAAGAAAACGTAAGCAAAAATACGGTAAATAAACGCGCGAGCAAAAGCGACGAAAAGTAAAATTTAAACAAACGAAAGGCTAAAATGATCTCTCTAAATAAAATAATCCAAGCCAAGCGCACGATAAGCGGCTTCGTGTATAAGACGCCGTTTGCCTACAGCGCGAAACTAAGCCTCGCAAGCGGTGCGCTCATCTACCTAAAAGAAGAAAACCTCCAGCGCACGGGCGCGTACAAGATCCGCGGCGCGTATAATAAAATCGCAAATTTAAGCTCAAACGAGCGTAAAAAAGGCGTAGTCGCAGCAAGTGCGGGCAATCACGCCCAAGGCGTCGCTATCTCAGCGCGCGAGTTTAAAACGCCGGCTACCATCGTGATGCCCGAGTCCACGCCGCTCTTAAAGGTGCTTGGTACAAAAGATCTAGGCGCCGAAGTCATCCTAAAGGGCGATAACTTCGACGAGGCCTATGCCTACGCCGTAGAGTACGCCAAGCAGCAGGGCATGAGCTTTATCCATCCGTTTGACGACGAGTACGTGATGGCCGGGCAGGGCACTGTGGGACTTGAGATGCTTGACGATCTTGCCGAGCTTGAGACTATCATAGTGCCGGTTGGCGGCGGCGGGCTAATCAGCGGCATATCAAGCTGCGTAAAGCAGGTAAATCCCGACATCCGCGTGGTCGCCGTGAGCGCGAAGGGCGCGCCTGCGATGTTTAACAGCTTTGGCGCTAAAAAGAGCATAAACTCAAAAACAGTTCGCACGATCGCCGACGGTATCGCGGTTCGCGACGCGAGTGAGACGACGCTGGCAAATATCCTAGAGTGCGTGGATGAGTTCGTGCAGGTCGACGACGAGGAGATCGCAAACGCGATTTTGTTCCTGCTCGAGACGCAAAAGATCGTGGTCGAGGGCGCAGGCGCAGTCGGCGTGGCCAGCATCCTGCACAATAAGGTCAAATTTAAAGCCGGCGAGCGTATCGGCATCGTGCTAAGCGGCGGAAACATCGACGTGCAGATGCTAAACGTCATCATCGAAAAGGGTCTCATCAAATCCCACCGCAAGATGGCGCTGCAAATAACGCTTATCGACAAACCGGGCGCGCTCATGAGCCTAACCGATAGCTTAAAGATCGCTAGCGCCAATATCGTAAAAATCGACTACGACCGCTTCTCTACGAGCCTAGAGTACGGCGACGCTAATATCACGATCACTCTGGAAACCAAGGGTAAAGACCACCAAGAGCTCATCAAAAAAGTGCTTAGAGAGCATGATTTTAAATTTATTCAGGTGTTTTAGGCGGTTAAATTTGAGCTCAAATTTGCTTGCTAAATTTGGAGTAAATTTGAGTTAAATTTAAACCCGTATCTTAAAGGTACGGGTTTTGCCAAACTGCACCGACTCTAAAACTCGCTAAATTTAAATTTACAATCCAAATTTATACTGATATAAAACAGCCAAAAGCTCAAATTTAACGATTATTTTAACGAATTTCGCTAAAATCGCCTTTTAAAGGAGCAAAGATGATAGATGTTATAAGCCTTATTTTAGCGATTTTGCTGGCGATTTGCGTATTTATGATTTTTAGATTTAACAAAGCCTTAAAAACCGCGCAAAAGCCCGCTACTACGCAGATCAGCACCGAGATATCGCAGCTAAAATCTATCGGCGAGCTATCCGTTTTTCAGGTCTATAGCAAAGAGATCGTAACCAAGACCGACCATGCATTCGGCAACTTCGGCAAGGAATATCTGCGCTGGCTAGTGAGCGAGAAAAAGCTCTCGATGATATTTGAGTTTGAGATAAATTTCATCTACGACCTAACTAGTCCGCGCCTAGAGATCGTAAATGTCGCGAGTGAGGAGTATCTCATCAAGATGCCGCCTTGCAAATACAAATTTTCGATCGCGAATATGAAATTTTACGACGAGAAAAACGGTAAATTTATCCCGTTTTTGTTGCCTGATTCGCTAAACGGATTTTTCGGTAGTAGCTTTAGCGAAGAGGATAAAAACAGGCTCATCGAGGAGGCGCGCGCCGAGGTCGAAAAGATGTCCGTGCGCCTGATAAATCAGCTCCAGTCCAAGATCCACAAATCCGCGCGCGACACGCTAGAAGCGATCGCAAAGAGTTTTGGGGCTAGGGCGGTGAGATTTGAGTTTAACGACGAGGGCGAGCAGGTTCGGCTAAATCTGCAAAACGTGGCGTGAGAACAAGATGGCATTTCTAAAAGCGCTTTTGATAGGTAAAACCAGGCAGTACGGCAATGCGGCGGCTACGGACGAGCTAGGCAAGGCGTGGCGCTCGGCAATATTTAAAAATGCGCAGACGGGCGAAATCTACGCGAACGAGTTTGGCTTTGAGGGCGACGAGGTGGCCGACACTAAGCACCACGGCGGCGTAAATAAAGCCGTGTTTGCAAATTCGCTAGAAAACTATCCCGCGTGGGAAGCTTATCTTGGGCTTAAAAATTTGCCGCTGGGAGCGATGGGTGAAAATTTAACCGTTAGCGGGCTGGATGAAACTAGCGTGAGCGTGGGCGACGTGCATAAAATCGGCTCATTAGTACTACAAGTAACCCAGCCGCGAAAACCGTGCTTTAAGCTCGCAAAGCGGTGGGGAAATGCAAATTTGGCTAAAGAAATTTTTGCCACGGGGCTAACCGGCTGGTACTATAAAGTACTAGAAAACGGCTCGTGTAAGGCTGGCTGCGAGGTGAAAATCCTGCAAAAAAATGAAAATGCTCTAAGCGTGATGCAGATAAATAAACTGTTTTTTAATCCGAGCGAAAATTTGGATTTGTTGGCCAAATTTAGAGCTCTTGAAGTGCTCCCTGCTAGCTGGCGGGACGATATAAACAGACGCTTAAACGGCTCATACAGCACGGCTTTTATGGAAAAACTTTGAAAAAATGGCGAAAATTTGCCAAAAAGCTTGACAAATAAGGTAAAAATATATATAATCACCTTTCTTTTTACAGGCTGGGGTATCGCCAAGCGGTAAGGCAATTGGTTTTGGTCCAATCATCCAGAGGTTCGAATCCTCTTACCCCATCCACTCAAATTTCATCGCGGAGTAGAGCAGTGGTAGCTCGTCGGGCTCATAACCCGAAGGTCGGCGGTTCAAGTCCGTCCTCCGCAACCAAATCTAATTTTTCTTCATTTACTCCAAAAATCAAAATTTTGAATTAAAGAAAATTATTTATGAGCTTTGACGTATCGAAAATTTTAATCATTTTGCTGCTGATCGTAATCGTTTTGCTAGCTTTAAAGCTATTTAAAAAGCAAAAAATCAAGCAAACTAGATACAAAAGCGATAGTGGCTACACCGTAAAAAGCCGTGCTGAGCTGATTATTGCAAATTGGCTATTTTACAGAGGAATAGATTTTATCTACGAAAAGAAAACTCCGACAAAAGAACGTATGATTAGTGATTTTTACCTGACGCAAAGCGATGTTTATATCGAATTCTGGGGCCTTGAGACACCGCAATATTTAAAAAGAAAAAGTAAAAAAATTAAAATTTACAAAAAAAATTGCCTAAAACTAATCCAGATGGATGATGGTAGCCTACACGATCTAAATGCATTTTTTGCCAAAGAATTCAAAAAAATTAGACCAAATTAATTTTTTAGGCTTAAGATAGGTTAAAACCCTCAAATTTTTTCTCAAAGAAAGTACGAGTATAAGGGCTAGGACTTGCTTACTACGAGTAGATGGAGTTGCGCTAAATTTCCTTGCTTCAATTTATTGATTAAGAAGTTTTATACGTAACTAGTCATAGGAAGGAAACAATATAGATATTATTAAGTTCTGTTGGGTCTAAATTTATATAAGCTTTTTACTAGTTTGTTTTGTTAAAAGGTAAAATACAGACTATTTTTGCTATTTTGTATTGAAAACTATAATTTTCAAATAAATATTTATATCTCTTTTGTATTACTTTAATGCCTTTATCAAATACTGAAAACACGGCACTTCCTAACGTTTTACATTTTGCATTAAAATAATTTATCCGTTAAATTTCATGCTAAATTTAACGGATAATTTTTATGCTTATTTTGCTAAATATTTTGCTTGTTATCGTATGTTTTTTGAGGTGATTAAGTTGATGAAAAATGCAAGAATAAAATAGAGCTTTTAAACAGCCCTATTTTTTATGTTTTTTAGGATAGTCAAAAAACAGAGCCTTTGCGCCGTGTTCTTTTAGTTCTTTAAAGCTACCGTCAAATTCGATGCAAAAGATGCCGCAGGTTGGGATATTTCCTATAGCAGCATCGCTTATAAGCTCGCAAATTTCAGTTATAGCGTCGTTGTGAGCTATGACAAATACGCTTTGAAATTTGTCGTCAAACTCTCTTATGAAAGTCAAAAGCTCATGTGTCTGCGCTCCGTATAGCTCGTCTTTAAATTTGATTTTCTTCTTAAATTTGACTGCTTCGGCTAGCTTTTGAGCCGTTTTGGCGCAGCGTTTAGCAGGGCTTGAAAATATCGCGTCCGTCCTTACCTCATGCTTTTTTAGCCGTTCGCACATTAGCGCTAGATCCTTTTTGCCTCGCTCGCTTAGATCGCGCTCAAAGTCGTCGCCTTCACCCTCTTCTACGGCTTTTGCGTGCCTGATAAAGTAGATTTTTTTCATTTATACCACCTTTCCAGCCTTTGATAGATTTTTTATGTGCTCGATCTCTGCCTCGCTAAAGCCTGATTTTAGGCGCGCGCTAACGTTTAGCTCGCGAGACTGCAAAAAAGCTTTAGGGTAGATTTTTTGCACGGTTTGCGCGTAGATTTCGGGGCTTACGCCCTCTTTTTCACAGGCAAATTTAAACCAACGATCGCCCTTTGAGACGTGCGAGATCTCCTCGTCTAAGATAACTTGCAAAATTTCGCAAAGCCGTGCCTTGCTCTCGTCTTTTTCGCGCTCGTTTTCCAGCTTTTTTAGCATAAAAGCATTTGCGTCAAGGCCGTTTGCCTCCATGTATCTAGGCAGAACCGCCATGCGCTCAAGCAGCGATGCGGAGGTATTTTGCAAAGCGATAAAAAGCCCGTCGTGTACGGTAAAATCGCCGTATTTCACGTCAAATTTAGCCATGTGATCCTCGATCATCTTAAAGTGCCTGATCTCATCCTGCGCGACTTCTAGCCAGTCGTCATAGTAGGCTTTTGGTAGAGTTCGGAAGCGATACGCCGCATCTAGCGCGATATCTACGGCGCTGTATTCGATATGCGCAATCGAGTGAAGGAAGGCTTTTTGCTTGTCCGCTTGCTTTTTGCCGCCGATTTCTCTCATCGCTACGACCTCGCAAAATGCCGCGTAGCTTGGGCGCTCGAGCTGTTTTATCTCGTCAAATTTACCGCCCTCTTCTATATGCGCGTCAAATTTACCGGCCTTATATTTGGCGTAAAATTGCTTAAATTTATCAAATTTAAGCTCCTTGTCGCCGCACTCTAAAATTTCCCAAATTTGATCGAAAAATCTCATTTTATCACCTTAAATTTTACCCCGAAATATCCTAACGCAAAGCCGATGATATGCGCGTACCAGGCGACGTTTACGCCCATAGCTACTGGCGCGAAGCTCATTAGCAAGATCGCGATGATTAGCCCCTTTCGGCTACTGGTGTCCAAAAATGCCAAAACGCCCAGTAGCAGGCTGATCGCGCCGCTAGCTCCGACTAAATTTATAAAAGTTCCGCTAGTTTTAAACATAACATAAATATAAACAAAACTAAGTAGCGAGGTCAAAATGCCTCCGATGCAGTAAATAACGGCAAATTTTTCGCTGCCGTAGTACCGCTCAAGAAGCGATCCAAACTGATACAAAACCGCCATATTCATCAGTAAATGGGCTAAATTTGCATGCATAAACATCGAGGTTGCGGGCTGCCAGACGTAAAGCCCGTCCGTGAAAAACATATTTAGCCCAAGCGTCGCGTTACTACCGCAAATGCCGCAGTAAACGGCAAAATATACTAGACAATTTAACGCGATGAGCGATATCGTAGCTTTCAAAAACGGCTCCTTTTTAAAGGCTTTATCATATAAAATTTAGACATAAATTTAGCTAAAAATTAACCTTGCCAAAGCCGGCGAATCTGTTTGAAGTTAGGCAAGTAGCGTCGCCGCCCTTGCACGCTACGATGTAGGAGTTCACCTCTTTGCCGCCTATTTTGTGGCTATTTTTTTGAAATAGATTTATAAATCCGCTTTTGTTTTTGCCTCTGGTATTATGCATAAATCTTATAGTTCCATCATCTTCTATGCGGTCTATGATGCCAAGGTGCGTTATGATTTGTTTATTTTTGCCTTTGGTTTGACTCGTGGTGTTGTTAAAAAATACCAAATCTCCGAGCTTTGGGCTTGTTTGCGAGATCAAATTTCGCTTTTTGTAAAAATTATAAATAGCTTGAGATTTTGATCCGTTTTCGCCGTAAAATTTGAGCAAATTCGTCTCTGAAAAGTAAACGTTATTTATATTTTTATTTACGAGCGAGACGAAACCCGAGCAGTCTCCGCCGTCTTTTTTGCCCAAAAAACCTTGCATAAAATTTGAAAGAGCTATGCCGCCTAGATCGTTAAATACGTCTTGCTGAGAGTTTAAAAATCTCGCGTTTAAAATCTGTCCGCTTTGATCGGTCGGGTAAATTTTGGGCGCATCATTCGCGCATCCGCTAAAAATCAAAGCCGTAATCGACGCAAACGGTAAAAAAATGGTAAATTTCATTTAAATCATCCTATTTTATATTTAAGGCGGCGTTTTGCGGTAAATTTAAGCACCGTAAACGAACTGCCTAAAAGCAGGATTATATAAATAAATCGGTAAATATCGGCATAAATTTAAATTTATAAGCTAAATTTCACTATACTTTAGATTTTATTTAAGGATTTAAGAAATATGTATTACCTAGAAATCGAAGGAAACGCGAAACTGGGCGGCGAAGTCGCCATAAGCGGTGCGAAAAACGCCGCCCTGCCCCTTATAGCTGCGGCTCTAATCATAAAAAACGACGTGACGCTAAAAAATATGCCAAACGTCGCGGATATAAAAACATTGGCGACGCTGCTGGTAAATTTGGGCGCAAAGTGCGAATTTACGGACGATCACACTCTAAAAATCAACTCAAATTACGTCAGCTCTACGAAGGCCAACTACGACATCGTGCGTAAAATGCGTGCTTCCATACTGGTTCTTGGCCCGCTACTAGCTAGGTTTGGGCACTGCGAGGTGAGTCTGCCCGGCGGCTGCGCGATCGGACAAAGACCGATCGATCTACATCTAAGCGCGCTTGAAAAAATGGGCGCAAACATCGAAATAAAGCAAGGCTATGTCGTAGCCACGGCGCCTGACGGACTAAAGGGCGCGCAGATCGTGTTTGACAAGATCACGGTAACGGGGAGCGAAAACATCATAATGGCCGCCGCGCTCGCTCACGGCACGACGCATCTAATCAACGTCGCTAAAGAGCCCGAGGTGGTGCAGCTTTGCGAGGTTTTGGCCGCAGGCGGCGTAAAGATCGAGGGTATAGGCACGGACGAGCTGGTTATCGAGGGCACGGATAGGCGCCTGCTGGATGTGGGCGAGATAACGGTTATCCCCGATAGGATCGAGGCTGGGACGTATCTTTGCGCCGGAGCGATCACGAACTCGCAGGTTACTATCACAAACGCCAATGCCGCGCATCTACGAGCCGTGCTTACTAAATTTAACCAAATGGGCTTTGAAACCGTCGCGGACGGCGATAAAATCACGATAATGCCGGCTAAAAACGTAAATCCCGTCGAGATCGTGACGACGGAGTTTCCTGGATTTCCGACCGATATGCAGGCGCAGTTTATGGCGCTATCGCTCGTGGCAAACGGCGTTAGCACGATCGACGAGAGGCTTTTTGAGAACCGCTTTATGCACGTTAGCGAGCTCACGCGTATGGGTGCCGATATCCGTCTAAACGGCCACATCGCGACGATCTACGGCGGAGGTGAGATAAACGCCGCAGACGTGATGGCTACCGATCTGCGCGCAAGCTCTGCCCTAGTGCTAGCAGCCCTTGCAGCAAACGGAACTAGCCGCGTGCATAGAATTTATCACCTAGATAGAGGCTACGAGGGGCTAGAGCGCAAGCTAGCGGCTCTGGGTGCAAAAATACGCAGGCTGGAGGAGTAAAATGACGCTAGAGCTTGCTCAAAATTTGATCCTAGAAAAAGCTAAATTTGACGGTTGCGGCGAGTTTGTAAGCCTTGAGCGCGCTACGGGTAAAGTTTTAGCCCAGGATGTAGTCGCGGTTAAAAATTTGCCCTCTTTCGACAATGCCGCGATGGACGGATACGCGCTTAAATTTGATGATTTTGATGGGCCGTTAAGCGTCGCGGCAACCGTGCTGGCAGGCGATGAGGCCGAGATCGCGCTAAAAAAAGGCGAATGCGTAAAGATAATGACCGGCGCAAAAATGCCCATAAATGCCGACACGGTCGTACCTTTTGAGGACGCGATTTTGCAGGACGGCAAGCTCTCGCCGCAAAGCAAAGTCAAAAAATTTAACGCCCTAAGATACATGGGCGAAGAGGTCAAGGCGGGTGAAATTTTGCTAAAAAAAGGCGAAATTTTAACGCCCGCAAGAGTAATGATGCTAGCTGCTCAGGGCATCTACTGCGTCTGCGTGGAGCGCGAGCTAAGAATCGGTATATTTTCAAGCGGCGACGAAGTGGTCGAGCCGTGGCAAAACGCTAGCGAGGAGCAAATTTACAACGCAAACGGCGCAGGCATCGCGTCTTTGCTTCAAAGCTTCGGCTTTGCTAGCTCGTACGCAGGCATTATTAAGGACGATCTAGAAAGTACGACGCGCTCGCTAGAGACGGCTGAATTTGACGTCATCATAACAAGCGGTGGAGCGAGCAAGGGCGAGGCTGATTTTATGAAAACGGCGCTTTTAAATTTAGGCTTTAGCGAGCTTTTTGACGGCGTAAATATCCGCCCCGGGCGACCGAGCAAAGCTTTTATAAAAGATAAAAAAATCGTATTTATTCTACCTGGAAATCCGATGGCAGCGTTTTTGATGTGCTTCTTGCTAGTCGTTCCTTTTTTAAAGGGCTCACAGCTTGAAAAAATTGGCGCCGTCTTAAATCAAGACGTAAAAATAAAATCAGGACGTCAAAATATCGTGCTCGGTAGCTTTTTGGGGGGCAAATTTAGCGTGACGGATAATAATAAATTCGGCTCTGGCATGATAACTCCGCTCATCAAAAGTAACGCCGTTTTGGTAACAAGCGAAAGCCTCGGCGAGCTAAAAGCGGGCGAAATCGTAAAAATTTTGAAATTTTCTTGACAAATGAAAACGTTTTTGCTAAAATTGCGACTTCTCAAACGGTGCGGGAATAGCTCAGGGGTAGAGCACAACCTTGCCAAGGTTGGGGTCGCGAGTTCGAATCTCGTTTCCCGCTCCATTTTTTTCTTACTATTTTTTCCCTTTTTTTTATTTTCTTCAGATTTAGCGCTTTGGCCGATGTATTGCGTTTCAAACAACAAAATCACGCTTGCGGACTTGGGCTTTACGGAAAAAAACGACGAAATTTTAAATTTAGGCGAAAACAAAGCCGCAAAAATAAATTCGCGAGATTTAGCGGAGATTTTAAAAAAGCGCGGCGTAGAGCTTGAGGACAAAAGCGGCGGAGAGACGGTATTTGTAAAAAACTGTGACGCGTTAGCTCTAGTGCAGCACGCGTTTTTACAAGAGGTTACGAGCGAGTTTAAGGGGCTGCAATTCGTCAAATTTCCGCTTATCGAGCCTCAAAACGAACTTCCTAAAAACTTCCACGAATACAAATTCGATAAAATTTACGTAAACAAAATCAATCCAAAAGGCAGCTTTAGAGCTAGTTTTATCACGCCAAACGGCTCGCAGCCAAGCGTATTTTTTAGATACGAAATAAACGCAAAAATGCCGGTTTTAAGGGCTACCAAGCCGCTTGCGACGCGCCAAATGCTAGGTATCGGCGACTTTGCAAAGGATTGGGTCGAGCTTGGCGAGTTTAGCCCCGACATGATGAGCGACGCGCCAAATGCGAGGCTTGCAACAAAGCAAAACATAAAAAGCGGCGAAGTGCTGCGGCTACGGCAGTTTACCCCGCTACCGCTCATAAAAAAAGGCGAGCGCGTCAATGCGGTGCTTAGCGACGGGGCGCTCAGTATCATCGTCGAGGTCACGGCGCTAGAAAACGGCAATCTAGGCGAAACCATCAAGGTTAAAAATAACGATAAAAAGGTCTTCAACGCTCAAATCGTTTCAAAAAAACAGGTGATGATAAGATGAAAATTTTTCTAGGTATCAGCGGCGCAAGCGGCGTAAATTTGGGGTTAAAGCTCGCCCGCGAGATAGCAAAAAGAAGCGAGCTGCATCTGTGCGTGAGTAAAAACGCGATGAACGTGTTAGAAAAAGAGCTAAATTTTACGGATATTTTTTATAAAAACGGTGCGGCGGCGGGCTCAAAATTTAATTCAAACCAAAATAGCGCCAAATTTGACGAAGATCACGGAGACGCAAAATTTACAAATTTTAGCTCCGCTCAAGGCGAGCTAGATTTTGGAGGCGGAGACGAAAGATCGCAAAACCAAAGCGGCAAATTTGCGGATAATGCGCAAGATTTGGGCGATAGCGGTTTAAAATTCGCAGGTTTGGACAACTGCGCTCTTGATTATGCAAACGAGCAAATTTGTAAATCTAATGGCGGCGAAAAAAACGTAAGCCCTAACGGTGAAATAGCAAGCAAAATTGACGACCGTAAATTTCAAAAGCAATGCGTTTTTGATAAAAACCACATTCAAAAAGACGCCAAACAAGACGAAATTTATCAAATTTGGCAAGATTTGCAAAATCGCGCCGTTATCCACGACGACTCCGATCTCGCCGCGGCTCCGAGCTCGGGCTCGTTCGGCATAGACGCTACTATCGTCGCGCCCTGCTCTATCAACACCCTAGCCAAAATCTACGCCGGCTTTGCGGACACGCTGATAACTCGCGCCGCCGCAGTCGCGCTAAAGGAGCGAAAAAGGCTTGTTTTGGGCGTTAGAGAGATGCCGTTTTCTACGCTGGCGCTTGAGCATGCAGCCAAACTCTCTGCTCTTGGCGCCGTTATCGCGCCGCCGGTTTTGGGCTATTATTCGGCTCAAAATAGCCTTGAAGATATGGAAAATTTTATTATCGGTAAGTGGCTTGACCTGCTAGACATAAAACACCGAATTTATCAAAGATGGTTGTAATCGCGCAGTCAAAAATCAATATTTATCGTTAAATTTGACGTAATTTGCTTAATCCATCTAAAATATATGCCGCCTAGCTTTAACCGGTCTGTATTTAATCTTATATAAATATCGTTTTTACTGCTTTAGACAACCTTAAAGCCATGCATTTTAATACGTAAAAATAGTTGTGCCGTCTACACTGCTAGGCGTCGTTATCTTAAATAGCCGCAATATTTTGCGCCTTTACCGCCCTATTTTTTAAATTTTTAAGCGCCCAAAATCGCTCAAAAAGCCGTATTTTAGGCAAAAAACTGTAAAATCAAGCCCAAAGATATCCTAAGGTTAAAAATGAAATCCTGTATCTATCCCGGCACCTTCGATCCCGTCACAAACGGCCATCTAGACGTCATCAAACGCGCGATAAAGATCTTTGACAAGGTCGTTGTCGCAGTAGCGGCCAGCCAGAGCAAAAAACCGCTTTTTAGCTTGCAAGAGCGCGTCAAAATGGCTAAAATTTCAACCGTAAATCTAAAAAACGTCGAGGTCGTCGGATTTGATAACTTACTCGTGGATTTTGCCAAGAGCCGAAGTATAAACGTCGTTATACGCGGCCTTCGCGCGGTTAGCGACTTTGAGTACGAGCTGCAAATCGGCTATGCAAACGCCGCACTTTGGGATAAACTTGAGACCGTTTATCTGATGCCAAGCCTCCAAAACGCCTTCATATCAAGCTCGATCGTGCGCTCGGTTTTAAGCCACGGCGGAGACGTCAGCAAGCTGGTTCCAAGCGAAATTTTAAAAAATTTAAAGGCGGCTCGCGACTAAATAAAACCCATTAACGCGGTAAAATTTGATATTTTTAGACGGTTTAGGCATATAAATTTATGCAGCTTTTGCGTCAAAGCGATTTTTGACGCATTATTTAATGTATTTTAAATTAAAATAAAAGCGCAAGGTATAAGGTTGCGCAAAAGCCGCTAAAGATTTGCTTTGGGGGTCTAGCAACAAACGCGAGTATATAGCTTTGCGCTTTGGATAGTAAAAGGCTAATAGCGATTAAATTTATAGCAACAAAAAACAACTAAACTTAAATCAACATTTGGAGACAAAATGACTGAGCAAATGAGTGAAATAAAAAATCTACGCAGGCTTTTTGAAAACGCGAGTAATGACTATTTAGCTCTAAAAAACAAGGCTGAGGCGCAGGTCGTAAACAGGCGCTGGGCGTCTACTAGCTATATAAATTTAGAGCCGTTTTACTTTGAGCTTCACGGTTTTTCAAGGGGTAAAATTTTAAAAGAGTCGCCCAAAAATCTAGCAGATACCTACGACTACGGATTTGACGCGCAGGAGCGGGTAGTTTTAGTAAAGCAATACGCGGACGAGGAGCGATTTTACGAGGATTTTTATTTTTACGGACAAGACGAGGTTTTGGGCTATAGATTTGATTATTACGACAAAAAATGCGTGAGCGTACAAAAATATGTTTATGAAGGCGGTTTGTTAGTTAATATTTACTCTGCATTTATAGATAACGGATACTGGATTGAAAATTTTATTTACTCAAACACTAAACTAGCGCAAAAGCAGTGGCGCGGCATAGACCGGCTCGGATCGAAAATAGACCGCGACTATTTTTATGAGTACGACGAACTAGGCGAGCTAGATTCGATAACTTTGGAGGGAGGCTACGTCTGCTATAAAAAACCGGATAAAAAAACGAGCTACAAAAAGCTATACGAACTAGCCGCGCAAAGGCTACTGTCCGCGCTAAAAGAGACGATCAAAATGCACGCGCCGAGCCAAAAACTTTACTGCATAAATTTAGCTTACGACGGCGAGGTTTCGTTGCCGCCTATTATCGGCTTCGGTACGCAAAAGCAGCGCGAGGAGCTTTGCCGAGAGGATAAAAGCCTAATCATCTGGAACGTCGCTGATTACGAATTTAGCGCCGAGATAAACGAGGATGACGAAACGGCGAAAATCTTTGACCTTTTTAATCAAGAAACGCAGCTAAACGATAAATATTTACAGGCTAAAAAGCTAATTTTAGAGTGCGCAAAGCAGCTAAAAGCAAACATTTGCGAGCTTGGAATAGACGCGACGCCGGATTTTGCTATCGTAGCTAGCTATCATGACTTAGGCGATTTACGTAAAAATTTTAAAGCGATAAACCCCGAACTAATCGGCGAATATAAAGGCTTTATTTAAAACTATGTTTAAAATATTTTTGCGCTTTGTTAAAATTTAGCGCAAAAATTTTTATACGGTAGAAACAAAATCGCCCTAGTCTGGCTATATGTTATGCGCTTTAAAAGCCGCTATTTAGCTATAAATTTGTAAAATACCGCTCAAATTTAAAGGCGAAAAATGTACGTGATTTTTGAAGGTATCGACGGTGCGGGCAAAAGCACGCAGATAGCGCGGCTGGCGGCTGCTTTCCCACAAGCCATCGTGACCAAAGAACCAGGCGGCACGAAGCTTGGCGAAAATTTGCGCGAGATTTTACTAAAAGAAAATGGTCTAGATAAAAGGGCTGAAATTTTGCTATTTTTGGCCGACAGAGCGGAGCATTTCGGTAAAATAATAAAACCCAACTCGGATAAAATGATTTTAAGCGACAGAGGCTTTGTTTCGGGCATGGCCTACGCGCTGGCGGGCGGAAATTTTAGTTTTGAGGAGCTTTTAAGCTTAAACAAATTTGCCCTACAAGGAAATTTTCCGCAAAAAATAGTATTTTTTAAAGCAAACGAAAGCACGCTAAGATCGCGGTTAGGCTCGCGCACGCAGATGGACGGCATAGAGTCTAGAGGATTTGAGTATCTACTAAGAGTGCAGGACGCGATGGAGGAAATTTTGCAAAAACTAGACATCCGCTACGTCACGATCGATGCCGCCCTGGACGAAGAAAAAATAACGAATTTGATAAAGGAGTTTATAAATGATTAGCGCATTAAGGGGGATGAAGGACGTTTTGCCGCCCCAGTCGGGACTTTACGAAAGGATAATCAAAATCTGCGAAGAGGTCGCGAAAAACTACGGATACGAGTTCGTGCTAGCTCCGCACCTGGAGCAAACGGCGCTTTTTCGCCGCAGCGTCGGGGAAAGCAGCGACATCGTGGGCAAGGAGATGTATCAGTTTGAGGACAAGGGCGGCAACGACGTTTGCCTGCGTCCGGAGGGTACGGCCGGCGTCGTGCGCGCCTTTATCGAGGCTAAATTCGACCGCGCGGGCGGCGTGAGACGGTACTTTTACCACGGCTCGATGTTTCGCTACGAGCGCCCGCAAAAAGGACGTTTGCGCGAGTTTCATCAGTTTGGCTGCGAGTGCTTCGGCGAACCTAGCGTTTATGAGGACGCGAGCGTTATTTTGATGATAAACGAGATTTTTTCGCGCTTGGGTATCAAAACCAAGCTACTCATAAATTCGCTCGGAGACGCCGCTAGTATGGGCACATACCGCGAAAAATTGGTTAAATTTTTGGACTCGCACGAGGGTCAAATTTGCGAGGACTGCAAGCGCAGAAAGCTAACAAATCCTATCCGCGTGCTGGACTGTAAGGTCGAGAGCTGTCAGAAAATCTATGAAAACGCGCCGCTGATAATCGGTAGTCTAAACGACGAATGTGCGGGCGAGTTTAAAAAGCTGCAAGAAATTTTAAGCGGCAACGGCGTGGAATTTGAGATAGATCCTAAGCTCGTGCGCGGACTTGATTATTACTGTAAAACGGCGTTTGAGTTCGTTTCAAGCGAGATTGGCGCAAAGAGCGCGGTCGCAGGCGGCGGACGCTACGACAGGCTGGTCGAGTACCTAGGCGGCAAGGCTAGCTACGGCGTGGGCTTTGCGATGGGTATCGAGCGCATAATGGAAATCCTAGGCGGCCGCGAGAGCCAAAGCGCAAGAGGCGGCGTATATATCGGCGCGATGGACTCCGAGGGCGTGGACGCGGTCTATAAAATAGCGATAAATTTAAGAAAAAGCCTCCCGGTTCTCGTGAGCTACGAGCCTAAAAAACTGCAAAAGCACCTAAATGCGGCCGATAACGCAAATGCTAGGATTTGCCTTTGCGTCGGCGAGGACGAGTTAAAATCGGGTAAAATTTGGCTAAAAGATCTGAGCGAAAAAGCCGAAAAAACGATTGATTTGGCAGATTTGGAGACTGAGCTTAAAAGGATTTTAAATGTATGATTACGGTTTAAATTTATGGGGAAATAATAACTTTATAGTCGAAAACGGTAAAATTTGCGTCAATACCGGCTCAAAACCCGCCATCATCGATATCGTAAAAAGCATCAGGAGCGAAGGCTACCGAGGCCCGCTATTGCTGCGATTCCCTCACCTCATACACAAGCAAATTTCGCAAATTTACAAAAGCTTTGAGAGCGCGAAAAACGAATTTGGCTACAAAGGCAGCTTTAACGCCGTTTATCCGCTAAAAGTAAATCAATATCCGGGCTTTGTTAAAAATCTAGTCCGTCACGGCCAAAAATACGGCTACGGTCTGGAAGCGGGCTCAAAGGCCGAGCTGCTGCTAGTGATGGCGTATAACAACGAAGGCGCGCCGATCACCGTAAATGGCTTTAAGGATAAAGAGATGATAAATATCGGTTTTATCGCGGCCGAAATGGGGCATAACATCACGCTAACGATCGAGGGACTAAACGAGCTTGAGGCTATCATCGCCATCGCAAAAGAGCGTTTCGCGCCTAAGCCAAACATCGGTCTGCGCATCAGACTGCACAGCTCAGGATCTGGCATCTGGGCTAAAAGCGGCGGCATAAACTCCAAATTCGGCCTAACGGCGACCGAGTTAATCGAAGCGGTAAATTTGCTAAAAGAGGCGAATTTACTCGACCGCTTTAATATGATCCACTTTCACATCGGTTCGCAAATCACCGAAATCCACCCGCTAAAAAAGGCCCTAATCGAAGCAGGAAACATCTACGCCGAGCTGCGAAAAATGGGCGCGAAAAACCTAAAAGCCATAAATTTGGGCGGCGGTCTAGCTATAGAGTACTCGCAGTTTAAGGAAAACTCAAGCCGAAACTATACCCTGAGCGAGTACGCCAACGACGTGGTCTATCTGCTAAAGACGATGGCGACGCAGAGAAACGAGGTGGAGCCTGATATCTTTATCGAGAGCGGCCGCTTCGTCGCGGCATCGCACGCCGTGCTGGTTGCGCCGGTTTTGGAGCTCTTTAGCCAGGACTACACCGAGGAAAAACTCGTACTAAAAAAGAAAAATCCTCAGCTAATTACCGAGCTAAATGACCTGCTAAGCACGATAAAACCGTCAAACGCGATAGAGTATCTGCACGACAGTATCGATCATATGGAGAGCATACTCACGCTATTTGATCTAGGTTATGTCGACCTGCAAGATCGCTCGAATGCTGAAATTTTAACCCACCTAATCATTAAAAAAGCGGCTAAGATTCTAGGCACCAAGCAGCACAATGCCGAGCTTTTAAAGCTGCAAGAGGAGGCGCAGGAGCGTTATCTCGTAAACTTCTCGCTATTTCAGTCGTTGCCTGATTTTTGGGGGTTAAAGCAAAATTTCCCTATCATGCCGCTTGACCGCCTGGACGTGCGCCCTACCCGCTCGGCGTCGCTGTGGGATATCACTTGCGATTCTGATGGCGAAATAGGCTTTGACGATGAGGAAAATCCTCTATTTTTACACGATGTGGATGTCGAAAAAGAGGAGTACTTTTTGGGATTTTTCCTAGTCGGAGCGTATCAGGAGGTGCTGGGTATGAAACACAACCTCTTTACCCACCCGACCGAAGCTACTATCGAGATAGACGCTGAGGGATTTAAGGTTTCGCACCTGCTAGAAAGCCAGTCTATCCTTGATATTATGGAGGATCTGGACTACGACATCTACGAGATCCAGGACATCCTAAACGAGCGCATCGAAAAGTCAAAACTCGTAACCGACTCGCAGCGCAAGCAAATTTTAGGCGAAATGTATCTATTTTTAAACGATAATGGCTATCTAAAAACTATATCTTAAATTTACAAAAAGGAGTAAAAATGCTATCAAAAAGAGTTCAGGTGCTAGGCGAGAGCCTAACCATCGAAATCAGCACCAAGGCAAAAGAGATGAAAGCCCGCGGCGAGGACGTGATTAGTTTCGGCGCGGGCGAACCGGACTTTGACACGCCAGAGATCATCAAAAACGAAGTAAAATCCGCCCTAGATAAGGGTTGCGGCAAGTATACCGCCGTCGCCGGTACGCCCGAGGTGAGAGAGGCGGTCGCCGCAAAGCTAAAGCGCGACAACGGCCTAGACTATGCGCCAAATCAAATCATCACCAACGTCGGCGCCAAGCACTCGCTTTTTAACGTATTTCAGGCGCTAATCGACGAGGGCGACGAGGTCATCGTACCAAGCCCATACTGGGTGAGCTACCCGGAGATGGTCAAATTTAGCGGCGGCAATCCCGTTTTTATCGAAACTAGCGAAAAGACCGGCTTTAAAATCACTCCCGAGCAGCTAAAGGCGGCGATCACTCCTAGAACTAAAATTTTAGTATTAAACAGCCCTTGCAACCCGACGGGCGCGATATATAGCCGCAAAGAGCTGGAGGCGCTGGGCGAAGTGCTAAAAGGTACGAAAATCATCGTAGCTAGCGACGAAATGTACGAAAAGCTAAACTACGAGGGCGAATTCGTCGCGACCGCGGCGGTGAGCGAGGATATGTTTAACCGCACGATCACGATAAACGGCCTAAGTAAATGCGGCGCGATGCCGGGTTGGAGGTTTGGTTACATGGCTAGCCCGTTTAAAGAGCTAAATGCCGCGGTAAACAAGCTACAAAGCCAAAGCACGAGCAACATAAACTCCCTAACGCAAGCCGGCGCCATCCCTGCGCTGCTCGGCAAAGCCGACGAGGATATCGCGTATATGAAGGGCGAGTTTAAAAAGCGCCGCGACCTAGGCGTCGAGATGATAAACGCTATACCGGGACTTAGCGTGCTTAAGCCCGACGGTGCGTTTTATCTTTTCATAAACTGCTCCGAGGTTGAGCCTGATAGCATGAAATTTTGCAAAGAGCTGCTAGAAAAGGCCAAGGTTGCCGTGGTGCCCGGCGTTGGTTTTGGTATGGATGGATACTTTAGGCTGTCTTTTGCGACTGATTTAGAAAGTATCAGAAAAGGTATCGCAAGGATCGGCGAATTTGTAAAAAGCTATAAAAAATAGCGTAAATTCGGCTCAAATTTGACGCGGCTTAAATTTGCGGCGTCAAATTTGGGTTTTAATAAATTTAGCTTCCGTAAATTTGATAGACCTAGCATCAAATCTAAATCGTCGCTTTAATCCAAATACTCAAATTTCTCCTCAACGTTCATCATTACTTCGCAGTCACAGTATCCGCCCTGCTCTTCGAGCCACGTAAGCACGCTCAAAACGTCTTTTACTTCCAAATTTGAGAGAATTTGCTCGGTGAGTTTCAGGTCGTGATCGCAGCCGTGCGCGTGAAGCTCGGCGTCCAAAAGCTCGAAAAGCCGTATAAATTTATCTTCGGGCATAGGCAAATTTTGCCTAAATTCGGCTAGTTCTTTTTCTTTTATAGCTTTTAAAATTTCTTTTCTTTTGCTTTTTTCCATGGATTTTCCTTTCAAATTTATGTCTTTAAATTAGACGGCTATTACGTAAAAGCCGTCTAATTTTAGTTTTTCTTAAAAAATCTCGCGATCTTAGCTTGCAGTTTGAAAAAGTCGGCCAGCTCCATTATCGGATATGCGCCTGCATATTTTTTACCGCCAGCGATATCCTTTGACACGCCGCCGCGCGCGGCTATCTGGGCGAAGTCGCCGACTTTTAAATGCCCTGCAGAGCCGCTTTGTCCGCCCATCACGACGTTTCGTCCAAGCTTGGTGGAGCCTGCAAGCCCTACCTGAGAGACCAGTATCGAGCCGTAGCCTATCTCGCAATTGTGGCCGATTTGCACGAGATTGTCGAGCTTGGCGTATGCTTTTACGACCGTGCTTTCAAACACGCCGCGGTCTATCGTCGTGCATGCGCCGATCTCGACGAAATCCTCTAAAACGACGTTGCCGTTGTGGTAAATTTTCACGTGTTCGCCCGTTTTCGTGTGCGCGTAGCCAAAGCCGTCGCTACCGATGACGGCGTTTGCGTTGACACGGCAGCCGTTGCCGATAACGGTGTCGTTATAGATGACGACGTTTGGGTGGATGACGCAGTTTGCGCCGATTTTTACGTTATCGCCGACATAGGCGCCCGCCATCACGAGCGTGTTATCGCCGATTACGGCGCCTGAGCCCACGTAAACGTTTGGCATTATCTTTGCGCTTGGCGAAATTTGCGCCGGTTGCGGCTTGGAGGCTAGAAGTTCTCTGGCGAAATATTCGCTCAAAATAGCAAATGCAAGGTGCGGATTTTCTACCACTACCGCCCTACTTTGCGCGCCGACGAGTTCTTTTAAATTTGACGCGACCAAAATCGCGCCCGCCTTTGAGCCCTCGATAAATTTAGCGTTTTTCTCGCTATCGCAGTAGCCAAGCTCGCTAGCCCCAGCGTTTGAGAGCGAATTTAGAGCCGTGATCTCTAGCTCCTCGCCGCTAAACTCAAGCCCCAAAATTTTATAAATTTCGCTTAGTTTCATCATAGATCCATTAGCACAGAGCCGCCGCGAACGACGTCTGTGGGGTTAAATTTTTTGATAGCTTTGAGGAAATTTTCTATCCTGCTCGCGTCGTCGCTGACCATGACGACGATGTAGTTTTCGTTAGTGTTGGCTACGATGCCGTTGTAGGCCTTTAGTATCGCGTCTAGTCCGCCGAAATTTTCGCTAAGCGGGATTTTTACCAGTGCCATTTCCTTTTCGACAAATTCGCCGCTTTCGATGACTTTGTAGGTCGGTATTAGCTTGTGTAGCTGCTTTACGATCTGCTCTAGCACGCGCTCGTCGCCGCTAGTGACGATACTGATACGAGAAAGCTCGGTGCCTGGGATCGGTGCTACCGTGAGCGTGTCGATGTTGTATCCGCGCCCCGCAAAAAGCCCGGAAATGCGCGATAAAACGCCGTGCTCGTTTAGCACGATGACTGAAATCACTCTTCTTATGCTCATTTTTATTCCTTGCTTTTTAAGATCATATTGTATATCGCAGCGCCCGCAGGAACCATCGGCAGTACGTCCTCAAATCTATCCACGCGCACGTCTAGCACCGCCGTTTTGCCGCAGGCCATCGCCTCTTTTAGCGCGGAGCGAAACTCGTCTTTCGTGTGGCATACGAAGCCCGCTCCGCCAAAGCCCTCTGCGATCTTTGCAAAATCAGGCTGCAAGCTAAGGTCGGTCGAGGAGTAGCGTTCGCCGTAGAAAAATGTCTGCCACTGGCGCACCATGCCTAGGAAGTTGTTGTTTAGGATGATGTTGATGACGGGTTTATCTATCTCAGTGGCGGTCATCAGCTCTTGGATGTTCATTAGGATCGAGCCGTCGCCGGTGAAATTTACGACGATATCTTCAGGCTTTGCTATCTTTGCTCCGACGGCTGCAGGCAGGCCGTAACCCATAGTCCCCTGGCCTCCGCTAGTTATCAGCTGGCGCGGCCTGTCAAACGGATAAAACTGCGCGACCCACATCTGGTGCTGGCCGACGTCGGTGGCGATCACGGCGTCTTTACCTGATTCTTTTAAAATTTTAGCCGTTTCGCGTACGACCCACTGCGGTTTTATGATCTCGTCGCTATCTTTGTAATCCAGCGGATTTAGCGCGTCGTAGCGAGCCAATATCTCGCGCCACACGGTCAAATTTTGCTCGTTTACGGTTACTTTTTCCAGCATCTCTTCTAGGACGAAATTTAGATCGCCTACGATCGGGAAGTGCGCATTTACGATCTTTGAGATCGAGCTAGGGTCGATATCGACGTGGATGATTTTGGCGTGTTTGGCAAATTCGCTTAGCTTGCCCGTCACGCGGTCGTCAAACCGTACGCCCAGCGCGATGATTAGATCGGTTTCGCTCATCGCCATATTTGCCGCGTAGCTGCCGTGCATGCCGACCATCGAGAGTAGATTTTTATCCTCGTGCGCTAGGACGCCAAGCCCCATCAGCGTCTCTACCGCGGGGATGCCCGTTTTTGCGCTAAATTTGCGCACAAGCTCGCTAGCGTTCGCCGCTACGACGCCGCCTCCTAGATAAAGTAGCGGGCGTTTAGCCTCGGCGATAACCTCGAGCGCCTTTTTGATCTGCTTTGCGTTGCCTTTGTAGGTCGGTTTGTATGTCGGCATCTTTATCTCGGTCGGGTAATCAAAATCCCCGACGGCCGCGGTTATATCCTTTGGGATATCGACGTGAACGGGGCCGGGACGTCCCGAGCGAGCGATATAAAAGGCCTCTTTTAGGATGCGCGGCAGCTCCTCGATACTGCGCACGAGGTAGTTGTGCTTCACGCACGGGCGCGAGATGCCCACGGCGTCGATCTCCTGAAAGGCGTCCGTGCCGATAAGCGAGGTTGGAACCTGGCCGCTGATTAATATAAGCGGGATGCTATCTGAATATGCGGTGGCTAGACCCGTGACCGCGTTTGTAAAACCGGGGCCGCTCGTCACAAACGCCACTCCGACCTTGCCGCTAGCGCGCGCGTAGCCGTCTGCCGCGTGCACAGCGGCTTGCTCGTGACGCGTTAAAACGTGCTTGAAATAACTCTGCTTGTACGTCTCGTCGTAGATGTTTAGCGCCGCGCCGCCCGGGTAACCAAAAACCGTGTCTACGCCCTCCTCACGCAAGGCTTCCATCACCATGCGCGAGCCAGAAATGCCTTTTATCATCTGTATTGCCTTTTGATAAATTTGACCCCGATTATACAGCTTTAAGGTTTAAAAACGCGTAAAATCGGGCTTAGAATTTGGGCCGTGCTTTGAAAAGGCTTAAATTTGAGTAAATTTGCGAGTGAAATTTTGAAAGAGTTAAATTTGGATAATTTTTTAAATTTTACGCGCCTAGACCTGTATCTTTAAAACGCTAAATTTGGTTTTCAAATTTTATGATACACATTTTTTAGTTTTCTAAAATTTAAGCTTTTTCTTTTTTGGGAGGCGGAAGGGGTTTCTACTTACGAAGCGTCGCCCCTTCCGCCCCCAAAC
>NZ_CAJPQR010000002.1 GCF_905372745.1 uncultured Campylobacter sp.
CAACCCCACTGCACGTGAGATGTGGCGACACTGCTTTGCTTACGCAAAGCGTCGCAAATTTTAAATTTGAGTTTTCAAGATACGGGTCTCGGCGGGTAAAATTTAAAGCCAAATTTGCGAATTTAACCGAATTTGACTCCAACTTTGAGCCTAAAGAGTTAAGGTGAAGTATTTTTTCTTTAAACGAGGCGGAAATAAGCCGAGCGAGGGCGCGTATACTAAATACGTAACCGAGCTTCGGCGAAATTTCCAACGACGTATAAAGGAAAAAGACAAGCCGTTATTTTTTAGAATACTGCGCGTCGAGATACGGTATCAAATACCCATACCCCTCCTTCTCCATCTCCTCCTTTGGCACAAATCTCAGCGCAGCGCCGTTTATGCAGTATCTTAGCCCTCCTTTGTCGCTCGGACCGTCGTCAAATACGTGCCCCAAGTGCGAGTCCGACATCGCGGTTTTGACCTCGGTGCGTACCATGCCGTGCGATAGATCGGACTTTTCGGCGATTAGGCTCGCGTCGATCGGCTTAGTAAAGCTCGGCCAACCGCAGCCCGCGTCAAATTTATCGTACGAGCTAAAAAGCGGCTGACCGTTGGTGATATCGACGTAGATGCCGATACGCTCCTCAGCATTTAGCTCGCTACTGTGTGGGCGCTCGGTCGCGGCGTGCTTTACGACGTCGTATGAGATGGCGCTTAGTTCATTTTTTAGCGCCGCGTCGTCTTTGTTTTTGTAGTTTTGCAAATTTTGCTTCATATCGCGCTTTTTGTCGCTTAAAATTTCGCCTTTTTTAGGCAGGCTCTCAAAGGTCACGTGGCAGTAGCCGTGCGGGTTTTTGTCCAGATAGTCCTGGTGATACTCCTCGGCTTTGTAGATATTTTCTAGCGGCGCGACCTCCGTTACGATGGGCGCTTTGTAGTTTTTTTGTTGTTCGGCGATAAAGGCTCTGATCGCCGCCTCGTCCGCCGCATCGGTGTAATAGATGCCCGTACGGTACTGCGTGCCGCGGTCGCCGCCTTGCTTGTTTAGGCTGGTGGGATCGATGGTGTTAAAGTAAAATTTGAGCAAATGCGGCAGGTCGATCACATACTCGTCGTATTCGACCCAGACGGCCTCGGCGGCGTTCGTGTCGCCCGTGCAGACCTGCTCGTAGCTAGGGTTTGGCACCTTTGAGTTCGCGTAGCCCGTGTAGGTGCTAACCACGCCGGGGAGCTGCTTGAGATAGGCCTCCGTGCCCCAAAAGCACCCGCCCGCCAGCACGATCGTTTTGTTCGCGGCCGTAGACTCTTTCGTATTATGATTCATCTGTTCTCCTTGTAAATTTAAAAATATACCTAAAAATAGCGCCAAAGCGCCGACTATTCCAACTGTTTTTAACGTTTTGCCAAGCATTTTCGCTCCTTGTGGCTTAAATTTTTGATTAAATTTGATTCAGGCAAATTTGACTTCAAATTTGACGGTTTTAAATTTTACACACCGAGACCCGCGCCTTTAAACTTCAAAATTTGTCATCAGGCGTTAGATTTTCAAATTCTTTTTTTGGGAGGCGGAAGGGGACTTTACTTTGCCTGCGGCTCGTAACTGCAAGCAGAACTACTTACTGTCTGCTTGCAGTTACGAGCGAAGCGACGCAAAAACCCAACCATCCCCACTGCACGTGAGATGTTGCTGCACCTGGTGTAGGTTAATTTTAGCGCTGTTGCGTAGCGACTCTAAATTTACATTTTCAAGGTGCGGGTCTTTGCAACTCAAAATTTGTAAATTTAGCTTCAAATTTAAACGTAAAGCGATAATGCAAAGTATCGCAAGGCGAATTTAAAGTCGTGCAGAAATTTAACCAAGGCTAGGCTGGAGCCCGTTGCTGATTTAAATTTCCTCTGCTTGAAGCTACGAGTACGACAAAAATCTCTTTCAAAAGCGCTCGTCTGCAATTCGCAAACGCAGCAAAAACCCTTAAACCAAATTTGACAAAATTATAACGCCCCACTCTAAATTTAGCGTGAATTTAAATCATTCCTCCCGCGATTTACCGACGGATGTGTAAAACTATCAATAACGCAAAAATGCATATTTCATCTGCGCCTTTTACATAAATTTGCCGTAAATTTAAGCCGATTTTTCGCTAGGCTTGTCAAAAGATATTTTAAAATCTTTTAAATTTAGGCAAAATTAAGAGTTTTGCGCCTCTTCCTCGGCTTTGGCTCGGCTTCTTTGTCTTTGAGCGGCTTGTTTTTGGATGTTAGCTTTATAAATTTTAAATACGTGATCTTCTAAAACAACCACTTGAAACGTACCCTCAAAAACCTTGATATCGCGCGTTTTGCCGATCACTCTAACTTCGCGTTTAGCGCTATCGTTAAACTGAGCCCTAGCATCAAATTCCACGTTTTCGCCGATCTTGGTTGGGGCGAAAAAATGTATCTTAGCCCCTATCACGACGCTGAAGGTTTCGTTTACCGCAGCCATCGCCGCATAGCTAGCCGCCGAAAAAACAAAACCGCTGTGAATAAGCCCTTCGGCGTCAGACGCCATCTCTTCGCTAGCAAAAAAATTCGTTTTTGCTTGATTTGAACCCAGTTCGGTCACGGTGCCGCTTAAGCTGGTTTTTATATTCGGCGAGGTTTTTAGCTCGTTGCGGAAAGGGTTTTCATCCTCCGGCAGTATAGTATCCTCGCTGCCGCCGTCTTTGTATATATTTTCGTCCATTTTTTACCTTTATACGCTTAGTTTTAGATAGACCCGTTTTGGCGCGGGATAGCCCTCGACCGTGCGCGTAGGGTCTACGGGATCTAGAAAATCGCCCAAGCTCTGACCCAAGATCCACTCCGTTTTTCGTTGCTCGTGCGCGTCCGTCGGCTTTGTGGCTAAAATTTGCACGTCTTTAAAATTCGCCCTCTCGCACCAGTTTAAAAGCGCGCCAACGGTCGGCACGAAGTAGATATTCGGTATCTTTGAGTATGTATTTTTAGGGCTCAAGGCAAAATCGCCCTGCATATCAAGATACATCGTGTCCAAAAATAGCTCGCCGCCCGCATTTAGCGCGCCTTTTAGCTCTTTTAGCGTACGCACCGGATCGCTTCTGTGATAGAGCACGCCAAGACAAAATAGCGCGTCAAATTTGACGCCGTAGTGGGGCAGATGCTCGACGCCTAGTAGCTCGTACTCTATACCAGATCGCGCGAACGCATCGATAAATTTAAACTGCAAAAAGCTCATCATGCCGGGATCAAAGCCGATTAGTTTTTTGGGGCGCTGGGGCAACATACGAAAGAGATAGTAGCCGTTGTTGCAGCCGATATCGCCCACGACCTTGTCTGCTAGATCCATGTGCGGCGCGAGTAGGTTAAATTTAACAAAACTCCTCCACTCGCTATCTATCAAGATATCGTCTATCTTAAACGGCCCCTTGCGCCACGAGCGTAAATTTAGCGCCGTTTGCAGAGTCTCTTCGCGCTCTATAGGGGTTAAATTTGCGCTTATCTCGACTATATCGTCAAATTTGAGCTCAAATTCGCGATCCTTAAATTTAGCAGCCAGCTCCTCTATCTCCCGCATCAAAGGCGCGTAGGTTTTGCCCGCCAGCTCCCTAGCCTTCGCCACTCTAGCCGCTTCTAAGCTCATCACTCCGTCCAGTCGATGATGTTTTTAGGGCACTCTTTGTGATAGACACCCGTCGCGTCGTAGTACTCCTTGCACTCGTTGTAGTACTTCGTCGTCACGCCGCGGTCGTTTAAAAACACACAACCGCCCAGCATAGCCGCCAGAGCCGAAAAAAATAAAATTTGCGCTAGAGTTTTCATTTGAAAAATTTAGAGTACTTTTTCTTCATGTATTCGACGACTTCGAGCACCTCGTCCACGCCCTCGGCATCACTGTTTTCCAGCGCATCGTCGATGCACTCGATGTAGGTCTCTGCCGCGTCCTCGAGCCTATCTTTTTTCACGCCGGCATAATAAAGCATCGCCTCCAGCATCATCGAAAGCTCGTAGCTTAGCTCGTCTACGGTAGGTTCTATTTCTTTCATTTTCTATCCTTGTAAAATCGTTTTTTTAGTTATTAGGTCGGTTATCTGCGCCTTTACGTTTTCATAGCTAAAGCTATCCTTAAAGCCCGCAAAAAGCCCGCCGCTAGCGTTCACGTGTCCGCCGCCGCCGACTAAATTTTTAGCCATCTGGCTTACGTCCGCCTTGCCGTTAGCGCGAAAGCTCAGAGTCTTTTTGCTCGTAACGTCGATGAAAAAATCAATATCTGGGTTAGCAACTAAAAAGTCGTTGCCGATAACCGAGGTGTTGCCGATATTGTAGGTCAAAATGCCGTTAAGATCGTTATATTTTATACTAAATTTCTCTTTTTCCTCGCTTAGTTTTTTTACGACGAATGCTGAGATCAGATTGCTTAACGTATCGTTTTTATCCTCTCTAAAAAAGTCCTTTTTAAACCCGAAAATCGCCTCGTCAAGCCCGACATAATCGTCTCCCGCGTCAAAAAACTCCCGCGCACGCTCGATAAGATAAAAAAGATAGCGAGAGTTTTCTGCCTCAAACATCGTTTTATTTATCTCTTTTGCGTTTGCGACGAGTCCGAGCCCGACCTTGCCCATTTCAAAATTTACGTCGTCTTTTAGCCAGATATCGACCGCATTTACGACGTCGCTAAAGTGATTTAGGCTAGCATCGACCCCGTAAATTTTAGCGAAAAAATCATGCGTGATCTTAGTCGCGCACCTTGAATTATCTAAAAAATACCAGCTAAATTTGCTCGCGCACTCGGCTCCGCTTTGGTGATGATCTAGGAGCAAAATTTTAGCGTTTTTATTTGCGAGCGCCTTTTCGTAGGCTTCGCACTGCTCCACGGTCAAATTTAGATCCGTTATCAGGATGAGCGCTTTTTCATCGCATTTAGCCGCTTCGGCCTCGCCGCGATTTTCGGACGCATTTTGCGAGCTCTCGTTTTGCTCGCCGCTTAAATTTGACTCCGCCGGGGCTGCGTTTTTATCAGAAATTTGAGCCAAAATTTGATCAAATTTCTCGTCAATCTCCTTGCCGTAGTTTGAGTTATAAAATTTAACGTTTTTAAAATAGTGATTCGTTATTACCTGTGCGCCGTATCCGTCCAGATCGGTGTGCGAGAGGTGATGGATGGTCATTTTATTCCTTACAAATTTGATATTTCTATCGTGCCTAACGTCTCAAACGGCGTATTTGCCGCGACTTCGGCAAAGCTAAGCACCGTGATATCTATGGCGAAATTTGCACAGATATCAGCGATAAATTTACGCAAGCTAGGCTCCACGCAAAGTATCATCGAGCCGTACTCCGAGATCGGCCGCTTCGCCCTCGCCTCACGCAGAGCCTGCACGATCGCCGAGGTCTGCGAGACGTTTATCATCAGGTGATACGCGCCGTCTTTATACTGCACGGCGTCGATCAGCTTTTGCTGCGCGGCGGGCTCCATCACGTAAAAATTTAACCGCCCACCCTCATCGACGTAAAGCGAAGTGATAGCGCGAGCAAGCGCGGTGCGGACGTGTTCGACGATCATATCGAGGTTCTTACTAACCTCGGCGATGTCGCTTAACGCCTCAAGGATACTTAGCATGTCTTTTATCGGGATATGGTCTTTTAGCAGCGCTTTTAGCACTTTTTGGATCACTCCGATAGGCGCGATACGTAGCGTATCCTCGACGATGACCGGGTATTCAGATTTTAGCTTATCCAGCAAATTTTGCGTCTCTTGGCGGGTTAGGAGCTCGGCGGCGTTTTGTTTTATCAGCTCGCTCATGTGCGTAGAGATGACGCTCGCGGGATCTACGATCGTGTAGCCGCTTAGTATCGCGTCCTCCTTCACGCTCGCATCGATCCATAAAGCATCAAGGCCAAACGCCGGCTCTTTAGTCGGGATACCTTCGATGTTGTCGCTAACTAGCCCGCTATCCATCGCGAGGAATTTATCCGCGTAAATTTCGCCCTGCCCGATCACGACGCCTTTTAGCTTAAAGCGGTATTCGTTGGGCGGTAGTTGGAGGTTGTCGCGAATGCGGATCTTTGGCATCAAAAAACCAAGCTGTGCCGCGATATTTCGGCGCATCGCTCGTATGCGCTCGATGAGATCTGTTTCGGCGATCTTTAGCAGGCCGTATCCTAGATCGAGTTCTAAAATTTCAAGCTTTAAGATATCGTTTATCTTAGCTTCCTCTTCGCGAGCGATCTCTTCTTCGCTTTTTTTAGGGGGTTTTGGTGCAGTCTGCCCTTCTTCTTCGACTTGGGTAGAGCTTACGCTTTGGGCCTTGGCGGTCAAATTTATCTTGCCCTCTTTTACCTCTTTCATTATATAACCCATGCTTAAAAATAGAAGCGAGATAAATCCGAGAGATAGCGTCGGAAGCCCCGGAACCAGGGCAAATATAAATAGTATAAAGCCGACTATTAAAAGCGTTTTGTATTCGCCCAGCAGCTGCGTTAGCGAGCCCTCGGCGAAATTTTCATCGTCCTTGCTAGCGCGCGTGATAATGATCGCCGTGGCCGTCGAAGTGATGAGGCCAGGTATCTGGCTCACTAGACCGTCGCCGATCGTTAGGATCGTGTAGTTTTGCGCCGAAGTAGCCATATCTAGGCCGTACTGAAACGAGCCGATGAGAAAGCCGCCGACGATGTTTATGATCGTGATGATGATGCCAGCAACCGCATCGCCTTTAATAAATTTAGACGAACCGTCCATCGCACCGTAAAAATTCGCCTCGCCGATGATGGCTTCACGGCGCTCTCTAGCGGTCTTTTCGTCGATCAGACCCGCGTTTAGGTCGGCATCTATCGCCATTTGCTTACCAGGCATCGCATCAAGCGTAAATCTCGCCTGCACCTCGCTCACGCGCGTCGAACCTTTGGTGACGACCATGAAATTTATAAGCACCAGGATCGTAAAAACTATCACGCCGATGACGTAGTTGCCGCCTACGACGAACTGCCCGAAGCTTGAGATTATCTCGCTCACGGCATCGGGACCGTTGTGTCCTTCGCTCAAAATCATACGCGTGGTGGCTATGTTTAGCGAGAGTCTAAAAAGCGTGATAATGAGAATAAGCGTCGGAAACGTGCTAAGGTCGGTAGGCTTTGGTACGTAAACGGCGATAAGGATGATAAGCACCGAAATAGAGATGGAAAGCGCAAGAAAAAAGTCCAAAACCGCGCTAGGAAGCGGCACTATGATGATCGCTAGGATGGCGATTATAACGCCGACGATCGTGAGCCCCCTAAACCTTACGATAGGCTCTAAAAACGGTGCGACCAGGGTTAGGATATTGCGCTTTTGTTTTGCCAAAATTTACTTCTTGATTATATTTGCTAACGTAATTGTATCTAAAAAATCGTCGATTTTAGACTGAAGCGCGCTAAACATCGGCCAAATTTGACACATTCCGCCCTTGCTGGAGGCGCAACTATCGGCCGAGATAGAGCACTCAAATACCGCCATTTTACGCTTTTCTGCGCTTTCGATTATTCTTTTTATACTGATTTCTTCGGGCTTTTGCGCGAGCATAAATCCGCCGTTTGCACCCTTAAACGAAACCAAAATGCCCTCTCTAGCCAAATTTTGCAAAATTTTAGCCAAAAAGCTTTTTGATATATCAAGCTCGCCCGACATCGTATCAACGTCCGAGGGAGCGTCTTTTTGCGCTATGTAAATCAGCGAAAGCAGTGCGTATTCGCTGGCTTTTGTCAAAAGCATAAATTCCCCTTAAATTTTTTGCGGATATTTTATTAAATTTTATCTGCAAATTTGATTAAATCAATATTTTTTAAAGCAGGCGCCGCATTTTTTGATTTTTATGATATAATCGCCTTTTTTAATCTCACCAATCAGGAGGTCATTATGGCTTTGGATTCGGCTAAAAAAGCAGAAATTGTTGCGAAATTCGCTAGAAAAGAAAAAGATACCGGTTCTCCGGAAGTTCAAATCGCATTGCTAACCGCAAGAGTCGAGGAACTAACCGAGCACCTAAAAATCTACAAAAAAGATCACTCGTCTCGCCTCGGACTACTTAAAATAGTCGGTCGCAGAAAACGCTTGATGAAATATCTAAAAGCTAAAGATTACGCAGCTTACACAAAAGTTATCGCTGAGCTAAATCTCAGAGATAAATAATCCCAGGCCCCAAATTCGGGGCTTTTCTTTCAAATTTTACTTTTTTACTCATTTTTAAATTTAACACGTCAAGTTTTAGATTCCTAAAATTTATCAAAAAACCAAATTTACCATTCTCTTACATTAAATATATTTAAATTTTCCCGCATACCGCTCATTTCACCCAAATTTTATCTTTCTAACATTGAGCTTATTACGCTAAAGTTATCTAAATAATTTTTTTTAACTCTACCCCTTGACAATTATCCGCTCAATGTTGTATAATGCGCCTAGCAATTTAAAGGAGAGAGTGCTAATATGATAAAGATGAGCAAGCGAGATCTGATACTTGATTCTATCATTCAAGCTTATCTTAGCGACAACGCTCCGATCGGCTCTAGCGAGCTTGGTTCGCGTATGGCGATGTCGATCCCAGCCTCTACGATTAGGGTTTATTTTAAAAAGCTCTCCGACGAGGGTGCGATTACCCAGTTTCACGTTAGCGGCGGCAGGATACCGACGGCTGCGACGATGAGAGATTATTGGCGAGCTAGATTAAATTTCGATGAGACGCTAAATATCGCAAATCCTAGCCTACTAAAGTTGCTAAGCGATAAATTTGAAATTTACGCGATGGTTTTTGAAAGCAAAACCCAAACGCTAAACGAGGTTTTAAATTTAAACAATAGATTTTTGATTTTGAGCTTTAGTGAGGACGAGATAGCACTCAAATTTAACTCGAAAGTCGAAAAATTTTTGAGCAATCTCATCGGCATAGATCTGGGCAGACTCGAGCTTACCTGTATGCAGGTGGGCCTAAACGAGCTAAGAAATAAGATAGCCGAGCTAAAGCGCACTAAAATTCGCTTTTTAGAAAACGAAAAGATAGCGCTTGAGATTTTCGGAGAGAGCTTTAAAAACGCGCTAAGCCCTAGCTTTGAGATTTTTTTTGACTCAAATTTAGTCTTTTTCGGCGAAAATTATCTAGGTATGAAGCTAGACGTAAATTTTGAGGGCAAAGAGGCTAAAATGCTTTGCGCGGGCAGTATTTACAACGACTATGAAAGATTTTTAAACAACTTAAAGGAGGCGGCATGAACGAGAATGAAAATGTAGAGCTTGAGCAGCAAATCCCGTCAAATTTCGACGAGAGTATCAGCTTTGAGGGCCTAGACGCGAAGTACGTAGAGCTTCAAAAGCAGCTTGAGGAGCTAACGGATAAGTATTATAGAGCTAACGCGGACTTTGAAAACATCAAAAAGCGTTTTGAAAAGGAAAAAGCAGACATCGCGACATATGCGAACGAGAAATTCGCGCGAGATCTGCTTCCAGTGATAGACGCGCTTGAGATGGCGGTAAATTTTGAAACCGAAGGTGACGAATATGCGGCAAAAATCAAAGAGGGAATTTATATAACGATAGATCAGTTTAAAAAGTGTTTTGAAAAAAACGGTATCACACCGATCGAAACCGAGGGCGAATTTGATCCGAATTTCCACAATGCCGTACTGCAAATCGATAGCGAGGACGTGGAAAAAGGAAAAATTGTGCAAGTGATACAAAAAGGTTATCTAATCAACGGCAGAGTTTTACGACCTGCGATGGTGTCGATAGCGAAGTAAGATTTGAAAGAAAAATTTAATAAAAAGGAAAAACAATGGCAAAAGTAATAGGTATAGACCTAGGAACGACGAATTCATGCGTGAGCGTGTATGAGCGAGGCGAAAGCAAGGTAATCCCGAATAAAGAGGGCAAAAACACGACTCCTTCGGTCGTGGCTTTCACAGATAAGGGCGAAATTTTAGTAGGCGACAGCGCGAAACGCCAAGCCGTCACAAACCCTGAAAAAACCATCTACTCTATCAAGAGAATAATGGGCCTAATGAGCAACGAGAAAAACGCGCAGGAGGCTAAAGCTAGACTGCCGTACCACGTCGTAGATAGAAACGGCGCGTGCGCTATCGAGATCGCGGGCAAGGTCTACACTCCGCAAGAAATCTCCGCAAAAGTGCTCATAAAACTAAAAGAGGATGCTGAAAGCTATCTGGGCGAAACGGTCGTAGACGCCGTCATCACCGTGCCTGCGTACTTTAACGATAGCCAAAGAAAAGCGACTAAAGAAGCGGGCACCATCGCCGGACTAAACGTGCTTCGTATCATAAACGAACCTACCGCGGCGGCTCTAGCCTACGGCCTAGATAAAAAAGAGTCCGAAAAGATCATGGTTTACGACCTAGGCGGCGGTACGTTCGACGTTACCGTACTAGAAACCGGCGATAACGTGGTCGAGGTTCTAGCTACCGGCGGTAACGCGTTTCTAGGCGGCGATGATTTCGATAACCGCCTAATCGACTGGCTAACGAGCGAATTTAAAAGCGACTCGGGCATCGATCTAAAAACCGACGTGATGGCTATGCAGCGCCTAAAAGAGGCGGCCGAAACGGCCAAAAAAGAGCTAAGCTCGGCTCAAGAAACGACGATAAATTTACCGTTTATCACCGCCGACGCTACTGGTCCTAAACACCTCACAAAGACGCTAACTAGGGCTAAATTTGAAGGCATGATCGAGGATCTAGTCGCGCAAACGATTACCAAGATAAACGAGGTCGTAAAAGACGCCGGACTTGACAAAAAAGATATAAAAGAAATCGTCATGGTGGGCGGCTCGACGCGCGTGCCTTTAGTTCAAGAAGAGGTCAAAAAAGCGTTTGGCAAAGAGCTAAATAAAAGCGTAAATCCGGACGAAGTCGTAGCTATCGGCGCGGCGATCCAAGGCGCCGTCATCAAAGGCGACGTGAAGGACGTATTGCTCCTAGACGTCACTCCGCTAAGCCTAGGTATCGAAACTCTAGGCGGCGTGATGACGAAAATCATCGAAAAAGGCACGACTATCCCGGTTAAGAAAAATCAGGTATTTTCAACCGCCGAGGACAACCAAAGCGCGGTCACGATCCACGTATTGCAAGGCGAGCGCGAATTTGCCCGCGACAACAAGTCTTTGGGTCAGTTTAACCTAGAGGGCATCCCTGCCGCTCCTCGCGGCGTACCGCAGATCGAAGTAGAGTTTGACATCGATGCCAACGGTATCCTAACGGTCTCAGCTAAAGATAAGGCTACAGGCAAAGCTCAAAATATCACGATCTCAGGCTCAAGCGGCCTAAGCGAGGACGAGATCAACAACATGGTCAAAGACGCCGAGCTACACAAAGAGGACGACAAAAAACGCAAAGACGCGGTAGAGGCGCGCAACCAAGCCGACGCGCTCGCGCACCAAACGCAAAAGAGCCTTGATGAGCTAGGCGAAAAGATCCCTGCCGAGGACAAAGAGCGTATCCAAAAGGCGCTTGACGAGCTAAAAGAGACGCTAAAAGACGAAAACGCAAGCAAAGAGCAGATCGACGCGAAGGTCAAAACTCTAAGCGAAGCTAGCCACAAACTGGCCGAAGCGATGTATAAAAAAGACGGCGCCGCGGGCGAGCAAGCAAACGGCGGCAAGAAAAAAGACGACGACGTCATCGACGCCGAAGTCGAGTAAAATTTAGCCCTTGTTTTAGCAAGGGCTTCAAACGAAAATTTAAGGTTTTAGCGTTTTACGCACCATTAAATTTACCCCGCCCGTTAAATTTTACGGGCGGATTTTATAAATTTCTTTCAAATTTTATGCAATCCTAAATTTACAAATCTATTCAAATTTGACCCCGCAAAGATTTATTGCAAATTTGCCGCCTCGCCGATAAATTTAAATTTAATCCTCTTCCGCGTAATCCTTAATCAAAATCATCCCTTTAAACGACCGATTTAAATATAATCAAACAAAAAAGGTCCTAAATGTATCTATTTTTCCTGATCGTTCATATTTTGAGCGCCGTCGCCTTTGTCGGTTACGTATTTTTCGACGTTTGCATATTTCCGTTTGCAAAAAAGCACATAGACGAATATACCCTCGCTCGCGTCAAAAAAGCCTACACCAAAGGCAGCGCGAAGGTGTTCGGTACGGCGTTTTTGATGTTAATTATCAGCGGTATTTTTATGGCAAAGGAATATCTAGGCGGTGAAAATGGATGGTTTGGTAGCTCGTTTCAGATCTTGCTAATGGCAAAAATCGGCGTGCTAGGACTGATGTGCCTAGTTACGGCGATATCGCTCTTTTTCGTTTATAAGCTCAAAAAGCCCGATCCCTTCGGTAAATACTCGCACGTCATCGCCCTTGTTTTGTGCGTCACAATGATAATCCTAGCAAAGCTAATGTGGAGGGTTTAGGTAAATTTAACGCAGAAGGTAGCTCGCTCCGATAAATTTAATGCAGTAAGTTTTTTTGATCGCAAAGCATGGATGCATATTAAACGCGAAAGTGAAATTTGATAGATTGATTTAAGGCGCGATCAAATCGCAACTTAGAATAAAATAAAAGCGCTTTAGCCGCCAATAATCATAGTGGCCAAAGCTGCATTTAGTTAATTTATCCCAGAAGTCTGCCAAACTGCGCTTGCAAGCTTGCCGCGTTGTGCGCTTGTGCTAGGACGGCGGCATTTGCTTGTAAATCATTTTGCTTAAACGAGCTTACGTTTTTGGCGATATCGTTATTTTGCAGCCGGGACTCGCTTTGCTTTAGCGCGACGTTTTTCGCCAGGCTTGCATTTATACCGGAGAGTATGCCGTTTTGCGCCGCGCCTATCTCGCCGCGCAAAGCATTTACGCCGCCGATAAATTTATGCACGCTATTTATATCGCCCACGTCGATGCCGCCGAATTTAGGCGCAGATAAATTTACGCCCTCCATACCGTTGCCGGTTAGAAAACTCATCTGTCCGCCAAACACATTTTTACCGTTAAAGCTAGCCTGATCTACGCTATCTTGCATTGATTTAGTTAGCGCACCGACTTCGCTTTTTATCATCTTTTGCTGGTCGGCATTTAGGATACCGCTGCTATAGCGCACCGAGAGCTCGCCGATGCGGTCGGCGCTTTGCGTGATATTTGCTAGCGTGGAGTCTGCGATCTGTAGGATGCCAATAGCGTCGTTTGCGTTTGCGACGCCCTGCTCTAGCGTGGAGCTTTGAGAGCGCAGGGAGTCCGCGATAGCTAGATTTGCGCTGTCGATACCGCTTAGAGCGCGCTGTGCGGAGATGTTATTTAGGGCTTTTGCATTGTTAGCTTGAGCTTGTTCGAGATAGTGGCTACTCATGCTTGCATTAGTCGAAAAATTTCCTAGTTTCATATTCGCTCCTTAGATTTTGTCCGATTATAGCGAAAATTTGATTAAAAATTTATCATTATATGAATGTAAAAATTTAAGCCCGAATTAGACGCCTAAATTTATCAAGCAAATAGCAAAATTACGCCTATTTACCGGGCGTCGCGCATAAATTTATGCCCGTCTTTTTGCCAGGTAACGCTATGATGCCGTTTAGACGCTCTCGTGAGATATTACGCTTACTTAAAAAGCGCGAAAAAAACTCAAAAATGACGCCGAATTTAAGCAGCGTTCTTGCAAACGGCTGTTTAAAAACCGCCTAAATTTATGCGATATCGAAAATTTACTTAACTTTTATCTAAATTTTGGTTCGCTCTTGATAACTCATCGCAAAACTTGACGCAAAACAAGACAAAATATATCTTAATAAACTATAATTCCGAATTATTTTTAAAAGGAGAAAATATGAAAACGCTTATTATCTTAGCGCATCCTGATATCGCAGGCTCTCGCGTAAATCGTCGCTGGAAGGAAGAAATCCTAAAACACGCCGATAAATTCGAGCTCCACGAGCTTTACTCGCTTTATCCCGACTTTAAAATCGATGTGGCCAAGGAACAAAAACTACTCGAAACTCATGATAAAATCGTGCTTCAATATCCGCTATATTGGTCAAATTTCCCGCCGCTTTTAAAAAAGTGGTTTGACGACGTGTTCGCCTACGGTTGGGCTTACGGCACGGGAGGCACCAAGCTAAATGGCAAGCTATTTTCGCTAGCTATCTCGGCGGGCGCGAAAGAGGATATGTATTCCAAAGACGGTATCGAGGGCTTTAGCCTGCAAGAGGTATTGTCGCCGTTTAAAGCTACTCTAAATTTCGTCGGTGCAAAGCCTATGGCAGATTTCGCCTCGTACGGCTTTTTACTGGGCGCTAGCGACGAAGACGTCGAAAATAGCGCAAAAGAGTACATAGACTTTTTACTTAAACTTTGATTTTGCGGGCGGAGATTTATCTGCTTAAATTTCCGTTGTTTGTCACTTTACCCAAGCGGCTTTGCCGCCGAATTTTACTTTGCCAAGGACTTTTTCATGATTTTTAGCCCCTTGGCACGCTTTATAGCCCTAAGCGCAAAGCCCGCAATAACTACCAAAAGCGCAAATGCGGCGACTCGATAGGTCTCGCCGCTTTCGTAATAAGTAACCGCCTCAAAAACGAGCTCGCCTCGCGCCGGCACGAGCCGCTCTTCTTTTATCATCTTACGGATGTCCGCGCCGCTTATGTTTTGCCCGCTCGGATCATACGGCCGCATCAAGGCCTTTATGGCGGCAACGTCTGCGATCTCGTAAACGCTAGCGCTAATCCCCTGCTGCGTCCCAAGCGCGTCAAAATAGTAAATTTTATCGCCGTTTGCATAAACCGCGCCGTATACGCCGTTGCGCACAAGGCCTATTTTGCGCCACTGCTCGCTAGTTTCAAGCCTAAAAAGCTCAGTATGGCGCGAGCTTAACCGCCTGCCGCTTTTGCCGCGGCTCCAAATTTCGCGGCTCTGCATGAAATAAGTCTGGGCGCCGCTAACAAAAACGCTACCAGCAAGCGGCGAAATTTCACCCGTAAACGGATCCGCCGCCACGCGTTTTAGCTCGCCGTTTTTGCCGTCATTTTTACTCTCCCAAAAATAAATTCCGTCCTTGCCGCGAAAAAGCAGGTGATAGGCATGCGCGCCAAAGACGCCAAACGGTAGCGAATAAGGCGCAAATTCGGGCGCAAACTCATTCCCGTCCGCATTGACTACGCCGCTAACGGGCTCTAAAAGATAGCGCACACCGCCAAAATACGCAGCCTCGTGCAGCTCAGGGGTAAATTTAACCGCGAGTCGCGAGCTTTTAAAATAGACGTTTCGCCCGTCCGTGACGTAAAAATCGCTAGTTCGCCCGCGCGCATCCCTCACGTATCTTAGCCCGTCCGAGTCCGCGCCCTCTAACTCCTCGCCCTCGAAATATACTTTTTTGTCACCTTTATCGCCGCCGATTTGCGCTCCGACTTGGACGCCTTTTTTATCGTCCGCGTCGCTATTTTCGCTAAATTTACCGCCTTGGCTCGCGCTTCCCGCCGCAAAGCCAAAACCCAAAACCTCGGTCAAATTTACGCCTAAAACGCGCTTTATTTTATAAATATAGCTTTGCGGTTTATCAGCGCCCAGTAGCGCGTACGCCGCGGTTTGAACCGCCTCGGCAAAAGCTCCTAGCTCGTAGTTTCTCTCGCCTACGTCGCTGCAAAAATAACTAACCCGGCTGTCCGTGAAATATCCGTTGCCAATCGCCCTAGCGCGCGTGGGATCAAGCCCGCTCATGACTAGATTGCCGCAGTAGACGGCACTTTCGTCAGCTCCGACGTTTCGCCCGCGATAACCGCCTGACGCAAGAACCCTAAATTTATCCGCCCGCGCGCCTTTTAGCTCAAATTTGCCTCCGCTTGGGATTAGCGCGTAAATTTTACCCTGCGGCGTCGCGTAAAATTCGCTGTCGCCCATCTGAGTAAATTCACCCTCCTCCTCGTAGCTAGCGATATAAACCGTAAAAAATACCGTAAAAAGTACGGTAAAAAGCGCAACCGCGCAAGCAGCGGGGGAGTTTTTTATTTTCATAAATCGCCTAAATTTAAACTAAATTTTTATGATTATATTATGATTTTGTTTAAGAGTTTAAATTTGACGCAAAAATCCGCAAAAGCACTGCAGATTTTTGCATTACGGTTACGCCGATTCGTAGGAAATTTCACTAATTTAAAAATGCCGATTAACAGCGTTTGCTTGGCTTGCGGTGCGATTTTGTCTATCGCTAAAAGATAAATTGCTTAAAATCCTCCGCCAAAATGCGCTCAAACTACAGCGGCAAACCCTATCGTTTTGAGAATTTATACGCCGCGACTCCATGCAAAAGCGCAGACGTTATTTACTTTAAAACGGCAAACTCCACATAGCCTTCCATGGCTATAAGCATTATCCAAGCGGCATCCGGGCTGTAAAAATAGTGATGTTCGGGGATATTTTCTAGCATAAATTTTAAAAAATCGTAAAAATACTCGGGTGCAAATTTGACTTCGGCATTGGTCAGATTGTCGCCGACGTAGCTTATATCCGCGCTTAAAATTTTACTTTGGATGTTTGGATTTGAACTTATAAAACCCTTAATATCGGTAAAATTTTTGTAATCGGCCGTTTTGTAGTCTTTTAAATTTTGCAAAACCGGCTTTGAGCCGATAAAACTAAAATTTTGCCCTATAAACTCCGCTCCGCCGTCATTCGCGCACCACTCGTCACCCAAAGCGGACAAAAAAGCAAGCATCTCGTCATCGGCCCAGCTAAAATTTTCAAAATCCATTTTTACCCCGTAAAGTCGTTGTAAATTTAAATTGCGCCGCTGCACATTTTTATAAACTGCGCTGATTTAGCTCAAATTTCGCACCCCAAACTCGCGGCAAAGAGTTTTGAGCAAATTTAAATGTTTTTTATCAAATTTCATCCTAAGATAGGACGCAAAGTCCATCGACGGGCGAAATTTGTAAAATCATTTAAAAGTGCCAAAAAATCAAGCCGCTATTTCAAAGCCTCGAGCCTAACCGCGACCGAACGCTTATGCGCCCCCAGCCCCTCGGCATCGGCTAGCTTCATGCACGCATTTGCTAGCTCGCTTATGCCTTTTGCGTTTAGCGAGATGAGCGAAGTACGCTTCATAAAATTTTCAACCCCTAGCGGCGAATAAAATCTAGCGCTACCGCCCGTGGGCAGCGTATGATTGGGCCCGGCTAGATAGTCGCCCATCGCTTCAGGCGTGAAGTGCCCGATAAATATCGCTCCAGCGTGCCTGATCTGCCTAGCTAGCTCCATCGCGTCATTTGTGGCGATCTCTAGGTGCTCGGGCGCTAGCTCGTTAGCCAGCCTCACGCACTCATCAAGGTCGCTAGCTACGATGATAGCGCCCTTTTTATCGATACTAACCTGCGCGATCGGCTGCCTGGCTAGAGTCTTGATCTCCTCGTTGATATGCCTTTGCACCGCCGCGCCGAAGGCTTGATTTGGCGTGATGAGCACGGCGCTAGCCATCTCGTCATGCTCGGCCTGCGAGAGTAGATCCACGGCGATATGGCGAGGGTCGGCGCTCTCGTCGGCGATAACGCAGATCTCGCTAGGGCCCGCGATCATATCGATATTTACTTCGCCGTAGACGAGCTTTTTAGCCGTAGCGACGTATATGTTGCCGGGACCCGTGATGACGTCGGTTTTTTTGATCGTTTGCGTGCCGTAGGCCATCGCCGCTACCGCCGACGCACCGCCGACTTTATAGGCTTCCTTTATACCGCAAACGTGCATGGCGGCTAGCAGTAGCGCGTTTACCTTGCCTCCGACGGCAGGCGTGCAGACTACTATCTCGCCAACGCCCGCGACCAGAGCCGGCACGGCGTTCATGAGAAGCGAGCTAGGATAGGCGGCCTTGCCTCCGGGGATATATAGTCCGGCGCGGTCTAGCGGAGTGTATTTAGCACCTAGCAAAACGCCGTGCTCGTCGTGCTCCATCCAGGTTTTAGGCAGACTTTTTTCGTGGTAGCTTTTGATGCGCTCAAAGGCTAAATTTAGCGCGTTTCGCAGGCAGCTATCTATGCCGTCGTATGCCTTTTGCATCTCGTCGGTGCCGATTTTTAGGGTATTTACGTCGGGTTTCCAGCGGTCAAATTTCTCTATCTGCTCAAAGAGCGCCTCGTCGCCTCTAGCGCGCACATCCTCAAGTATCTGCGAAACGGCGGGCATAACTGCGCTCATATCGCCGTTTGAGCGGTTTACCAAAGCCGCGAAATAGTCCTTAAAATTTTCATTGCTAGTGAGTAAAAACTTCATCTCGTCTCCTTAAATTTTCTTTCGTATCTTAGTTTTTGACTGATATTTCCGAGCGCGCCGCCTTGGTGGATGTATAAAATCTCGTTTTTAAACGCGCCAAGGTTTGCCATCGTCGTTAAAAAGCCGACCGGATCGTAAATAAGCTCAAATTCTATCCCCGTTTGCTCGCATACTTCGCGCCAAATTTGATAAAGCTCGGGCTTTAGATCACCGAAATGATATTTCTTAGGCGGCTGTAAAATACGAGCCTTCGAGTTTGGCGTAAGCGCTTCGATCTCGCTTTTTAGGTAGTCCGCGTCGCCCACGCAAGGACAGGTATAGACGTCAAATTTAACGTGCTTAGCCAAAAACGCCGCCGACGTGCCGGTACCTGAGGGCAAAAATATATCCACGATTTTACCCTCCGCATCCGCCCAGCGCTCTATCTGCCTAGCCTGCGAGATAAAGCCCGCCTCTGCCTGCGGTTGCCAAACGCCCTCGTTTATAAAAAGCGAATCGCCGATGAAGCAATCCTGCGCGGCGGGTAAATTTGAGCTTTTGTGGCTTATGTATTCGCTCAAATTTACGCCCGCGAACTCCGTTTGTTCGTCAAATTTGCTCAAATTTAACCCGCCGGCGTTTTTTAAATTTAACCCGCTCTCGCTGCGATTGTCCGTCAAATTTGCAGTCTCAACGCCGCAAATCTCGCTCTCTTTTACCCCGGCAAGCTCATAAGCTAAAGCCCTAGCTCGCGCCCGTCTATCTTTATCTACATATATTTTCATCCCGTTTTCAAGGGCGAATTTAAAATTTCCGATCGGATTTGCCGCCAAATTTGAGTTTAAATTTGAAACGACGTAGTGAAACTCAAGGCCCTTTATCTTTGCAAAAACGCTTAAGCTATACATCGCGTTTGACTGGCTTGAGCCGTAGCTAACGACGCGCTTTACGCCGCCTAGACCGACATGCAAGAAATACTCCAGCTTTCTAGCTTTATTGCCGTTAAATTCGCCGTCCATCAGATCGTCGCGAAGTACGTAAAACTCGAGTCCGTTAAATTTAGTCTTTTGAATACTTTTGATTTTGCCGCTCCAAGAGATCTTGCATCTCTTTTATCGACTCTTTATCCGAGATCGAAAATTTGATCTCGATGCGCCTTGAGGCATCGGGGTCTTCTTTGCCGTTTTTCATCACCAGATCGCTAAAACTACGCCCGCTAGCGATGAGATAGCGCTCTAGGCGCTTGTCTTTGTTCCACGAGTAGATAAAATCTAACACCGAATACGCGCGCTTTTGCGACAGATCAAGGTTGTACATGTAGCTACCTACGGAGTTCGTATGTCCCTCGATCACGATTCTGTCGATGTGTTTTGCGATCTCTTCGTTATTTAAAATCGCTTCGAAATAAGTCTGCAAAATTTCTTTTAGGCGCGCTTTTGCTTCGTCTCTTAGCTCGTATGAACCCGTGTCAAAAAGTATAGACTCAGGCAGCGATACGACGCCCGTGCTAGGATCTATACTCACCTTATTTCCGAGCTTGGTGCGTAAATTTGATATGACGTTTGAGCGAAGCGAGCTGATGTCTCTTATCTTGTCTTTTGTTTTGTTAAAATCCTCTTCCAGCGCGATAAATTTTGATATTTCATCGCCGTATTTTGCGTTTAGTTCATTTAGTGCCTCGTCTTTTTGCGCTAAAATTTGCCCAAGCTGCACCACTCTATCTTGCAAATCAGTGATAGTCTTGTTTGCATCGTTTAGATTTATTTCGTAGGTTTGGGTTAGATTCGTGAGTTCGTTTTTCTCTTTTTTAACGCCTTCAAGCATCTCGTTTACGAGCCTATTTATATCGGCAAGCTCTTTATTTTCGCTCTTTGCGCGGTCCAAATTTGAAAAAATTTCTTTTATGACGTTTTCTTTACGGACGAGCTCGCTTTGTGATGAGGCGATTTGCTTTTCACGCTCGCTTAAGTCTTTTTGTAGTTTTGCCAGATCGCTTTGGCTAAGGACGTATTTTACGACGACGGCGCCGATGATAAGCATAAAAACAAACATCAGCCCAGCCATCAGGTCCGCATACGATATCCAAAAGGTCTGGTCGTCGCTTTTGCCCTCGTTACGCGTTTTCATCTAGCATACTCGCCTTTTCGATGGTTTGCAAGATCTCGTTTGCCTCTTTATCAAGCTCGTCTATGTCTTGTTTTAGCCCTTCAATAAGCGCGCTATTATCGTCGTAAGCTACGATAGCTTCGTCGTCAAAGGCCTTTTTAAACGCCTGCACTCCATCGATCAAGCTCTCTTTAAAGCCGTCCATAGCTAGTTTTTGTTTTTCTAAGATTTCGCTGCTAAATTTAGAAAGAGACTCGCTAAAATTTCTAACATTATGCTCTAGTTCGCCCACGCTCTTTTCAAGCCTTGCGATACGCTCGCCGCCCACGTCGTATAACCTGTTGTACTGCTCGGCAAATTTTAACTGCATATCTTTGATGTTGCCGTTAAATTTGTTGATAACGTTTAAGATTTCGGCATGAACCTTGATGAGGTCTTTTTGATCTTTTGAGGATCTTAGCAGCGTATTCATCGTCTCTTTGATGTGTCCGCCGCTTAGTTTAACGGCTTCTTCCTCATTTTTTAAGATATTTGTAAAAGTTTTAAATTTAGCCTCGATAGTTTTGTCGAGTTCCTCGAAAAACTCGGCGTTACTAACGTGCTCAAATATCACTCCGATCTTCTCGAAGTGTCTTAAATTCTCTTGCAAATATCTTCTATCAAGCTCTTCTTTAGTCCAGAAAAAGCCGCTCGTAGCATTTTTTTGCCTTCGTACCAGCGTTTCAAATTTACTCGTTCCGTATTTTTCAAAAAATATCCACCAAAGCGCCAGAAAGATACCGTAGATAGAGACGTAAAATGCAGTCGCTACGCCGCTAAGAAGGGTTGAAATTTCAGTTTCGAGTTCAGTTGTATTTGAGGAGTTAAACTCCGGCATAGAAACAGCGATACTGATAAACGTTCCTAAGATGCCTAGCATCGGGAAGATACCGGCACCCACGGAAGCAAAATTTTCATTACGCAAATTTCTGGTGTAATAAGTGACAAATTCATCAAATCCGGCGTTTGATTTCGTATCTTTACCGATAACCAAAAGGTGTTTGATGATGTATTCTTTTAAATTTCGCTTAAAATCAGCCCCGCTTTGCTCGAAATAGCAACAAGCAAGCTCGGCGCTATTTTTAGCAAAGATTAGCGAAATCACCCAGATAATACCCATCATAACGACTGTATGTAGGCCGATTTGAAAATCTATATACCCAAAATATCCAAGAAGCGCCGCCAGATATATCGCCGTCGGCAAAAATATAATTTTCGCATACACGAAAAACGACTGCCTGCCCTTTACTTCAGGCAGCGTCAAATCGGTAAAACTATCGTTCTTTGCTTCTTTCTTGGGTTCCATCGTAAGCCTTAATTTCTATTTAAGCAGTTTAAGTCCTCAAACGCCGTTAGTAGGCGCTTTACCATCGACTCCTCGCCGGCGCGCAAAAATTTACGCGGATCGTAGTATTTTTTGTTAGGCTTATCTTCGCCTTCGGGGTTGCCGATCTGACCTTGCAAATAAGCGCGATTTTTCGCCTCGTAGCCGCGTACGCCGTCCCAAAACGCCCACTGCGTATCCGTGTCGATATTCATCTTTACCACGCCGTAGCTAACGGCGTCTTTGATATCCTTTAGCTCGCTACCGCTACCGCCGTGAAATACGAAATTTACGGGTTTATCGGTTAGTGTTTGAAATTTATCCGCAACGTATGCTTGCGAGTTTTTCAAAATTTCCGGTCGAAGCACAACGTTGCCAGGCTTATACACGCCGTGGACGTTACCGAAGCTTGCCGCTATGCTAAATCTATCGCTGATTTTACTTAGCCTCTCGTATGCCCGCGCGACGTCTTCCGGTTGTGTATATAAAAGCGCATTATCAACACCCGTGTTATCCACGCCGTCCTCTTCGCCGCCGGTTACGCCAAGCTCGATTTCTAGGCTGGTGCCAAGCTCGCTAAGCTCTTTTAGATACTTCTCGCAAGTGCTTAAATTTTCCTCCAAGCTCTCCTCGCTAAGATCAAGCATATGCGAACTAAAAAGCGGCACGCCGTGAGCTTTTTTGTATTCGCGGCTAAATTTAACCAGCTCGTCGATCCAAGGCAGTAGCTTTCTAGCTGCGTGATCGGTGTGTAGGATCACGGGCACGCCGTAAGCCTTAGCTAGCAGGTGCACGTGCTGCGCGCCCGCTACCGCACCTAGTACGTCGGCATTTCCGCAAGCTTTGCCGGCGTAAAAGCCGGCTCCGCCATTACTAAACTGGATAATAACGGGTGAGTTAGCCGTTTTTGCCGCCTCTAAAACGGCATTTACCGAGTTGCTTCCGACCACGTTTACCGCAGGCAAGGCAAAACCCTGCTCTTTTGCGTATTTATACAGCCTAGTTACGTCATCGCCGCTTAAAACGCCGGCTTTTACTACGTCTAAAACACCCATTTTACCGACCTTATTTATATTCTACTTTAGCTTTAGCGCGAAGCTCGTCGCCTCTTTTTTTGATATCGTTTCTAAATTTCTCCATCTTTATGCTGCCTTCGATCTGAGGTTTTACCTCGTTTAGACTTACGGTACCGGCAGCCTTGCTATCCTCTTTTAGGATTACGTGGTAGCCGAAATTCGATTTAACAGGTTTTTGAGTTACTTCGCCTTTTTTAAGCGCAAATGCAGCATCCGCAAAAGGTTTTACCATCTGAGATTGACCAAACCAGCCTAGCTCACCGCCATTTACGGCTGAACCTTGGTCTGTAGATTTAGATTTAGCTAGCTCTTCGAATTTTTTAACCAGCGCATCGTCTTTTAGTCCTTTTAGCGCGGCTATTATATCGTTTGCCTCTTTTTCGGTAGCGACTAGGATGTGCTTAGCTCTTACTTGCGCAGGTACGGCAAATTCGGCTTTGTTTTTATTATAAAAGTCGCTAATTTCGCTATCGCTTACTTTTATATTGTCGAAAATTCTCTTCATCCAAAGATCAAGCGCAAGATTGTTTTTTAGCTCTTCAAGAGCGGCTTTGTATTCGTCGGTCTTATCTAGTCCGCTCTTTTTAGCCTCGTCTAGAAGCAGTTTTCTGTTGATTGTTTCGTCGATAACCTTTCTTTGCGTGTCTTTAGGTAGTTGCTCAAGAGTAACGCCAGGCATTGCAGCAAGCGTGAAAGCCACGTCCTTATCGGTTATGCTAGAACCGTTTACGGTGGCGTACTCCGCCGCGTTTAGGCTTAAAGCCGCAGCCAAACTAAGAGATGCGAATAAAATTTTATTCATCTTTGTTCCTTAAATTTAGATTTTTGCGAGGGTAATTATAGCAGGAAAGTCATTAAATATAAGTTATAATTCATCGAAAATTTAAATAAAAACGGCTAAAATCAGCGCTATGAGAACGAAAAAAGATATAAACGCTATCAAAGATTTATTTTTAGAAAATTTTAAAGACGCCGGCAGTGAGCTTAAATTTCGCAACCTCTACGAGCTGCTCGTGTGCGTGATGTTAAGCGCGCAGTGCACCGATAAACGCGTGAATTTGATCACGCCCTCGCTTTTTGAGGCATACCCGGACGTCGCGAGCCTAGCGCATGCAAATCTAGCCAGCGTAAAAGCGCTCATCAGCTCCTGTAGCTTTTTTAACAACAAGGCCCAAAATTTGATCAAAATGGCAAAGAGCGTGATGAGCGAATTTGGCGGCGAGATACCGACAACCGAAAAAGAGCTGATGAGCCTAGCCGGAGTCGGACAAAAGACCGCTCACGTCGTGCTGATCGAGCATTTTGGATCAAATTTGATGGCGGTAGATACGCACGTTTTTCGCGTGGCGCATAGGCTTGGCCTTAGCAGGGGCAAGACGCCCGAAGCAGTCGAGCTTGATCTAACTAAAGCCTTTAAAACCGAGCTAAACACGCTTCATCAAGCAATGGTGCTTTTTGGCCGCTACACCTGTAAGGCGATAAAGCCAAACTGCAAGGAGTGCTTTTTAAACGAGCTGTGCAGCAGTAAGGATAAGAATTTTCCGTAAATTTAAGCCTGTAAACGCGGAACTAAATTTTACGGGTTAAATTTGATGTTTTAAAATAGCGAAGCAAAAGAGCTTTTTAACACCGCCTATCACATAAGACGTTAAGGTAACAACATATCTTTGACACAAAGGCAAGCGTCACACACTTAAAATTTTAATAGAGTCAAATTTGCGTTTTCAGGGTACGGGTCTCGGCGAGGAAAATTTGAAGCCGAATTTACAAATTTGGTAAAAGTTGGCCTCAAATTTGGATTAGAAACGACGAGGCGAAGTATCTTGCGATGAATTTAAATGTTGCGACGAAATTTTCGACCGAAGATAGAACATATAGTTCATCGAGGGAGAAAATTTCTAGCTCATTTAAAGGCGTGCAAGAGACAAGCCTTTCCAAACTACTGAAGCCTGGCAATGATATTTCTTACGACTTCCGCCATCATTTCCACCGACGCTATCTCGCAGTGCTCATTCACCGAGTGAGGCGAGTGGATGTTTGGGCCTATGGAGCAGGCCTGTAACTCGGGCTGTTTTGCGACCAGTACGCCGCACTCAAGGCCTGCGTGCACGGCGGCAAATTTAGCCTGCGGCTTTTGTTTTTGCAGTTCTTCAAGCACGAGATGCGCGAAGTCGCTGACGTGCGGCGCCCAGTTCGCCGAGCGGTCGGTTACTTTAACCTCAAAACCCAGCTCGCTAGCTAGCGTAGCGGTCTCAAAGCCAAGATTTTCGAGCCCCTCTCGCTTCATCGCGCGCGCGAAAAAGTCAAACTCGATCACATCGCCCTTTTGCTTGACGGTCGAGAGATTTATGCTTTCATTCACCATGCCAAGCTGCGTGTCGTAGCTGCGCACGCCCTGGGCGAAGGAGTTAATTAGCGCCAAAATTTTACCGCTATTTACCAGCACGTCCGCTTCGCCCTCGCCCAGGCTCTTTACCCACGCCAGGCCGCGCTGCGCCGGCTCATGCGCGCACAGCGCCTTACACACGGCGTTTGCGGGGATCGAGTTGCTCCTTTCGCCAAAATCTAGGCTGATGAGCTCGCAGCCCTCCTCGGCGAGAAATTTCGCTAGCAGCTTCGTCGCATTTGGGATATTTTTGTGTATCTCGTTGCCAGAGTGTCCGCCGCTAAGCCCGGTGACGCCGATCTCGTAAATTTTACCGCTCTTTTTGACGCTCGCGGCGCCGATTTTCGCGCTTACGTTTATGCCGCCGGCGCATCCCAGCGTCACGCGGTCATCCTCTTCGCTGTCTAAATTTAGCAAATTTGGCGATAAAATTTTTCCCTTAAAGGCGTTTGCGCCCACGAGCCCGACCTCTTCGTCGTTGGTGAATAGGCACTCTAAGTTCGCAAACTCCCGCATCGCGCCCATCATCATCGCCACGCCGATGCCGTCGTCAGCGCCCAGAGTCGAGTTTTTCGCCCTTAGTATGCCGTTCTCTTCGATGAGTTCCAAATTGGGCGCCGCACCCACGCAAACCATGTCGTAGTGGCTTTGCAGGCAAATTTTAGGCTCGCCCTTTACGGCGTGGATGTTGCCCGCCTGATCGACGTTCACGCTAAAGCCCTGAGAGCGCGCAAAATCCGCCAAAAACTCCCTCATCTGCTCCGTTTCGCAGCTACAGTGCGGTATCTCGCACAGCTTTTTAAAATCATTCATAACCTCGTTTTTTTGCATGTTTGCTCCTTAAATTTACTTAACTATCTCGCCCGTGTAGCCCGTCGTCGCCACCGCATCTAGCAGCTGTTTCTCGCTCACGCCGTCTTTCGTCTCGACGCGGGCGGTTTTGTCGTGCAGGCTAGCCTTGGCGCTGATGACGCCATCTACCTTCAGCAGGGCTTTTCGCACCATCGCCGTACACAGCGGACAGTGCATCCCCTCGACTTTGATAACAAAATTTTGATTTGCAAACGCCACGCTTGCAAGCAGTAAAATAGATAGAATTTTATTCATAAATTTTTCCTAAAACTTCGGGGTATGATAGCAGAATAATCACAAAAACAGCTAAAAAAACGTAGATGAAAATCCACTTTTTGCGGCGATTTGCAAGATCGCAGGATTTTGGTTTTTTGAAAAAATAAAATGCGCTCGCCGCAAAGCAGATCGCGGCAAGTGCTGTAAAATAGGGTCTCAGCTCGGTTAAGCTCTCTATCGCTTCCGAGCTAAGCAGGCTAAACGAGGCACCGAAAATCAAAAACAAAAGCGCGGGCAGGCAGCAAAGAGTCGCCGCTAGCGCGCTCGCAACCGACGCCAAAGCTAGCCAAAAGCCCTTCATTTGAGCTCTTGCGACTTGTAGTCGTAGCTAAATTCTTTCGGCGAATAGTAATTTAGCACGTTGTCGTCCACTTCGCCGTAAGGATAGCCGAAGTTATTTAGCGGAAATTCCGCAGGCTTCGGCGATAGGACGAAGTCGCGCGCGTCGTTAAAGCCGATCCAGCACATCTCCCAGTTGCCGAATAAAAACTCGCGGACTTTGGCGAGCTTGCTGTCGTCGTTGCTTAGCTTCTCGCCTAGGCGCACCTTTGCAACGTCCGCAGGATCGACCGGGATCCAGCCGTGTCCTTTTAGATAAAATTCAGCCCTACAGTGCTGACCGCCAGAGATCGCTGCGAGGCCCTTTTCATCGGCCTTTCCCATCTCGTTTGAAAATCTGCTCTGCCCTACTCTGATACCAAAAATCTCGCGCGCAGGGATACCTACGGCTCTGCAAAGCCCCACGAATACGGAGTTTATATCGGTGCATTTGCCCACCAGCTTGCCGCTTTCAAGTATCGCTTTTACGTCGCCCGTGCCGCAGCCTAGGACGGTGTTATCGCGCTGCATGGTGTTTGCCACCCACGTGTAGATCGCTTTTGCGCGCTCCAGATCACCTTTTATGCCTTTAGTGATCTCCCCCGCTTTTTGCTTTACGATGCCGTCATTTGGGATGTGCTGAGTAGGTTTTAGATAAAATTCCGTTTCAGCGCTTAGCTTTTCGTTCGGGTTAAATTTAACCTTACTAAAGTCGGTGTTTCGCTCGAAGGTCTGGGCTCTAAATTTAACGCTAAGCGTCGGCTTTGCCACCTCGGCGTAGTCCACGTAAAGCGTCGGGATCGCGCCATAATTTACCGACGGATTGGCGAAATTACCGTCAAATTTGATGTCGCTTACGCTCTGATACTCTCTAACAAACGGCAGCGGTATCCATAGCCTGGTTTTCTTGCCCGCCTCTAAAATTTCGTGATTTAGAGTTACGTCAAAAACCCTCTTGTTGCCCATAGCTTTGCCCTCGCCCAAAACGGTGCTCGGAGTGGCCATAACGGCGCCTAAAATCGCAGTGTTTCTTAAAAAATCGCGTCTTTGCATGAAATGCCTTGTATAAATAATAGTTGTCCCGCAACTCTTGGGCGGTATTTTACTAACGAAAGGCTAAATTTGGCTTTAAACAGCGGTATTTTCGCGAGTCGTTTGGGCGCCTTGCGATTTTAGAATTTGACTTGGTTAAATTTGGATAAATTTTTAAATTTTACGCACCAAGACTTGCAACTTTAAGACGCTAAATTTTAGCTTAGTCAAAATTTAGCACCATCTTGCTTCTTTGTTAAGGGGGAAGGGGCTTGAATTACGCTCTGCTAGCAGTTGCGAGGCAAAGCCGAAGCAAAAGAGCTCCCTTCCCCCTTAACGATCCCCCAACCCCTACGACGTGAGATGTTGCTGCGCTATGCGCAGTTTGATCCGGCGCTATCGCGCCGAAAATGTAAATTTGACATTTTCAAGACGCGGGTATCGGTGGATAAAATTTTGAGGCTGAATTTTCAAATTTGATTAAATTTAAGTTTTTAGATTTGAACGTAAAAAGTCAAGGCGAAGTACCGCAAGATAATTTTTCGAGTTTTGAAGCAAAATTGAGCGTGCGCTAGGCATGTAGCCTGCGGAGCGAAAATTTTGCAAAATTTCGGAAAAGCGCTCGCGAGACGAGCCACTAAATTTATTATTTAAAAGCGACAAACGTCGCAAAATTCGCCCACCTAAATATGCATTCCACGTTTTTAAACCCCGCACTAAGCGCTAAATTTCTATTTTCCGCTTCAGTGTAAGGGATCAGCACGTTTTCCAGCGCCTCGCGTTTTTGAGCGATTTCGTAGCGCGAGTAGCCTTGTTCGAGCTTGTATTTTTCGTAGATTTCAATCATGTTTTTGCTCAGCGTCTTGTCCTCAAAAATGAGCTTCTCGCTAAAAACAAATACGCCGCCGTCATTTAACGCGCGGTAAATTTTAGCCACGAAATCCTGGCGCCTGGGCGGGCGGATAAACTGTAGCGTGTAGTTCATCAAAACGGCATCGCGAGCGTCAAATTCACACTCTAAAATGTCCGCTAGTTCAAGCTCGATCTTAGCGCCGTACGCCTCTATCTTGGCGCGCGCGTTTTGCAGCATGGCAGGCGCATTATCCACGCCTTTTAGCGCGAGATCGCTTCTTTTGCGCCAAAGAGCTAGCAGCGTCGAGGCGGTCGAGCAGCCAAGGTCTACCGCGCTTGTGCCTTGCGGTAAAATTTGCGCTAAAAAATCGGCGATCAGCTTTTGAGAAGCCGCATAATACGGCACCGAGCGCCCTATCATATCGTCAAACACCGACGCCACGCTCGCGTCAAATTCAAACTGCTTTTTTATCGGCTCTTTAAAGATTTCGTCCTTCACGGCTCGCTCCTTTTAGCATTTGCGCCGGCGATATAAAGGTCGCACACGCCGACAAACTCCATCGCCTGCTTGATGTCGATGTAAATTTGACGCTTTAGCTCCTCTAGGCTTTCAAATTTTCGGTTGTCGCGCAGTCGCTTGATAAAGCAAACCGCGACGTCACGAGCGTCCTCGATATTTTCGTTTAGCACGTGCGTCTCGACGCTAAAGTTGCCGTCCGTACTCACGCGGTTGCCGATAAAGGTAACCGAGCCGTAGGTCTTGTATCCGATGCGGGTCCTCGTCGCATAGACGCCCTCGCGCGGCAAAAGGTAGCTTTTGATGTCCAAATTTAACGTCGGCACGAGCTCGCGTGACCCGATGCCTTGCCCCTTTATCACGCGACCTTCGACCGAGTATTCGCGCCCTAGCAGGCGGTTTGCCTTGTAGATCTCACCTTGCTTGATGTACTCGCGTATGGCCGAGCTGTGCACGCCCATACCCTCAAAGCAAAACTCGTCCACGATCTCTACCTCGCCGTCAAAAATGCGCGCTAAATCATACTTATCCCACGCTCTACCGCGACCGAATCTAAAATCAAAACCGACGACGATTTTTTGCAGATTTTTAAAATCACGTTTCAAAAGCGCGATAAACTCCTCGCCGCTAAGCCCTTTTATGCTCTCAAAATCATACAAAAAACACGGATAGCGAGAGTATTCGGCGCGCTTTAGGCCGGGCGTGATGTTGGCCTTGTTTTTATCGATCACGACCAGCCCGCCGTAAACGCCAAGGCGCTTTAAAAGCTCCTTGTGGCCGCGATGCACGCCGTCAAAGTGTCCGATCGCCACGGCCGTGATGTTATCTTTTGTTAAAAGCGTAGAAAAATTCGGCATTTCCTTCCTTTCCTTTTACCTCGCATTCGAGCGTTTGGCGCATTATCCAGCCCAAATTTGCCGCCGCAAGATCAAATTTAGCCCTCGCCTCGCGCACGGCTTTTGCGTCCGTTACGACGCCTTTTTTATTTCGCTTGGCCGTCCTGCCGACCTCAAACTGCGGCTTAAAAAGCAGGATAATATCGCAGTTTTTGCCAGCTAGCGCGTCGATGGATGGCAAAATCTCTTTAAGCGAGATGAAGCTCACGTCGCAGGTGATGAGATCAAATTTGCGTGTGGCGTTTTTAGCGGCGTGGGGGTCAAATTTGGCGTTTTGGTTTTTTGCTGCGAAATCTACGCCAGTCAAATTTGACTCGTCCGTCCTGGCTCCAGCCTTCGTTAAATTTGACGGCGAAAAAGCTGGCTCGCAGGGCTCGCTTAAAAATCCGTCCCGCTCGGCAAAATTTGATTTGCCAGGATTAAAATTCGGCTCGATTTGGTTTTTTAAATTTTGCTCTGCGTCGTTAAATTTACCGTCTTTGGCCGAGTTTTGACACCCCGCCGCAAACTCGCGCACGTCGGTATTCTCAGCCACTTTCACGCGAGGATCGGCTCTCAGGCTCTCATCTAGCTGCGAGCTACCCACATCTAGCGCAGTGACGCTTTTTACGCCGTTTTGCAATAAAATCTGCACAAAACCGCCCGTGCTTGAGCCCACGTCAAGGGCGTTTTTGCCTTTGACTTCTAGCGGACAAGCCGCCAAAAAGCTTTTTAGCTTTAGCGCACCGCGTCCGACGTAAATTTCGCCGACGAGCTCGATTTTTGCGCCGTTTGAGTTTAAATTTTGTTTGCCGTTACAGGCCTTTTTACATGCGGTTTCGACAGTGTCCGTCAAATTTGCCTCGCGTAAGTTTTTAGTTTCCGCTACCGCACTCTTTTTGTCGTCGTTTTTGCAAGCCTTTAAATTTAGCCCGTCCGAGCCGTCAAATTTATCAAATTCGCCCACCTCAAAGCTGGGCTTAGAGCAAATTTTTCCGTTTAGTAAAATTTTTCCGCTTTTTATGAGCTCGGCGGCTTTGTTTCGGCTGATATTTAGGCGGCTCGCAGTAAATAGATCAAATCTCAATCATCCGCCTTAGCTCGTCTTCGGTTATCGCCTTGACGCCTAGCTCACGCGCTTTCTCCAGCTTGCTGCCCGCCTCCTCGCCGTAGAGGACGAAGTCCGTTTTCTTACTCACCGAGCCGCTTACTTTAGCACCATTAGCCTCTAAAACCGCCTTAAATTCATCCCTGCTTTTGCTAAGCGTGCCCGTTATCACAAATGTTTTGCCGCTTATCACGCTTTGCTTTGTCTCATAAATTTGCGCTTGCGGACTAACGAAACGTAAAATTTCGTCCAAATTTTGCCTATTTACCTGCATAAACTCCGCGTAACTCTCCGCCATCGCCTCGCCGAACCCCTCGATCGCGGCAATCTCGCCGAAGCTTAGCTCGCGCCAGTTTTGCGGGTAAATTTGCGCTATCTTTTTGGCAGCGACCTCGCCGATGTGCTCGATACCCAGGCTCGCTATAAAGCTGTGCAAAGTGGGCGTACGGCTAGCCTCGATGGCACCGAGCAGATTTGCGATCTTTTTATCCTTAAAGCCCTCTAGCCGCGCCAAATCCTGCGCCGTAAGCTCGTAAATGTCGGCGATTTTGGCGACCAAACCCGCTTCAAAAAGCTGATTTACGATCGCATCGCCCAGACCGTCGATATTTAGGCACTTTTTGCTCGCAAAATGTATGAGCGAATTTATCACGCGCGCCTTGCACTCGAGGTTTTGACACTTAATAAAAACGCCCTCGTCTAGCAGCATCGACCCGCATACCGGGCACTCGCGCGGCCTCTCTATCGGAGTCTGCGAGCCGTCTCTGCGCTGTTTAAAAACGCCCGTGATCTTTGGTATCACGTCGCCCGAGCGGATAATGCTGATAAAATCGCCCTTTTGCACGCCTAAGCGCTCGATCTCGTCGAAGTTATGCAGCGTAGCGGACTTTATTATCGCGCCGTCGATATTTACAGGCTCAAGCACGCCCACAGGAGTCACGACGCCGCTGCGCCCGACCTGAAACGCCACGTCAAGCAGCCGCGTGGTCTTTTCGATCGCGGGAAATTTATACGCGACCATAAATTTAGGAAATTTCTCCGTGTAGCCAAGCTCCTCGCTAGCCGCGATGCTCTGCACGCGCACGACTAGTCCGTCCATCATAAAGGGCTTACTATCTCGCTGCGCCACGAGCTGCTTATACGCATCCTCGATCTGCTCGGCAGTGCGGCAAATTTTAAAAAACTCCTCGCGCTCAAAGCCTTGCGAATATATAAAATCCATCATCTGCGAGTAGGTTTCAAGGCCCAAATTTTGCTCGCCGTAGCCCCAAGGCTTAAACCTCAGTCTGCGCGACGCCGTCACGGCGCTATCTAGCTGGCGCAAGCTACCGGCGGCCGCATTTCTAGGATTTGATAGCTGAGGCTCGCCCTTTTGCGCGCGGGCGAAATTTATCTCGTCAAAGTCGTTTTTAGCGATCACGACTTCGCCGCGGATCTCGATCCTACCGTTATAGGCGATTTGCAGCGGGATATTTTTGATGACTTTGGCGTTGCTCGTAACGTCCTCGCCCGTTATGCCGTCGCCGCGCGTGATAGCTCGCACGAGAGTGCCGTTTTCGTAGAGTAAATTTAAGCTCGCGCCGTCAAATTTAGGCTGAAGCGCAAACTCCAGCCCCTCTTTGTCGCCGCGCTTTAGCCACGCTAGCAGCTCATCAAAACTAAAAATATCCTCCATCGACCACATGCGCGCGCCGTGACGAGCTTTGATAAAGCCCTCGCTAACCTCGCCGCCGACGCGCTTTGTCGGACTAAACATCGAGATATCGCCGGGATTTGCTCTCTCAAATTCCAGCACCTTATGATAAAGCTCGTCGTACTCCTCGTCGGTGGCTATGGGCGCATCGTCGGTGTAGTAGGCCTTCGCCCACGCATTTAGCGTATCGACTGCGGTTTCGTACTCTTTTTTCGTCATTTTTTACTCCGAATTTTGCATATTTATTTAAATTTAGCGCTGCGTTAGCTCGCTAGCGTCGCACAAATGCACATTCTCATAAACCCTAGCTATCTCGTCTCTAACTCTCATCAGCGCAAATCCCAGTAAATTTTGTCCGCGCCACTTTACCGGATTTTGCGCGTTTTGCTCGTTTGCGCTCATGCCTATACCCCAAATTTTATCGTGAGGGCTAGCCTCGACTAAAATTTTATTTTTCGTAGAGAGCAAAAACTCGCGTAAATCCTCGTTTTGGCTAAATTTTAAATAATTTGCGTTTAACACGACGCCAAATTTTATCTCGTCCCAAAAATCAGCATCGAAGTCTCGCACCCGCCTGCCCAGGTCTTTCATCTTCTTTGGGTCTTTTGCGGCTAAAATTTTCTCTAAAATCTCCGTATCGCCGAAACACTCGGCCTTTTTAGCCATCATATATTGCTCGGCGCAAACATATCTCTCGCTCTCGGTAAATACGGACGGGTACCACTGGCTTAGGCAGCTAGCGCCGATCTGGGCTTCTTTTTGATGACCCCAAAATAGCAAAATTTTGTCTGCTTTACCGGCGCCGTATCGCTTTTTGAGCCATTTTAGATCATATCTAGGCTCGCGCTCCCAGATGTCGATCAAAAAATCGTCGCCGTTTGCAATCAGCGCGCTCTCATCCTCACCAATCGTATCGTTCCAGTATCCGCGCCATGTCGCAGGCTCGGGAAAAAGGCGCACATACTCGCGCCGTTTGTCTTCGCTAAGAGACTCAAGCCAATCGTTAAATTTAACCTTATAATCCTCGCCGTAGCCCATCCTCCAGCCGATACTAAACGCTGAGATATGCGGAAATTTGATCCATAGCGGGGGCAATAGATTTTTCATTTTACCTCCTAGTTTTTGCAAATCTCCCGAATTTCGCCCTTACCACGTCGCGAGCTTTCTCATTGCGTTTTCCAGCCTAAACATCTGCGCATGCTCGGCCACGTCGTGCGTACGGATGATCTGCGCGCCGTTTCTAAAGGCCTCCAAATGCAGATAGAGGCTACCCGGCAAGCGGTCTTTTATCTCGCTAGGGCTATAAAAATTTATGACTGATTTTCTACTTGCGCCCGCCAAGATCGGCAAACCGAAGCGTAAAAAATGCTCTAAATTTTTTATCAAAATCATATTTTGCTCTGCCGTCTTGCCAAAGCCGATACCAACATCCAGCACGATATCGCGGCATCCAAGATCCTGCGCCGCAGCGATCTTGGCATCAAAAAACGCGTCTATCTCGCCTAGCAAATCACCATAATGCGGGTTATCCTGCATATTTTCGGGGCTATTTTGCATGTGCATGAGGCAGTAGATAGCGCCGTACCGCGCCGCTAGAGCGCAGAGGCTAACGTCGCCCGTGATATCGTTTATCATTTTAAAGCCGTGATTTAGCGCGTATTCTAGGCAGTACGGATCAAAGCTATCGAGGCTAAATATCGCCTTTTCGTGCAAATTTAGGCGGTAAATTTCGGCTACTATCTTTTCCAACCTGGCAAACTCGATCTCGCGTCCGACATATTTGCTACCGGGTCTGGAGCTAACCGCACCCACGTCGATATACTCCGCGCCCTGTTCGATCATCGCTTCAATACGCGCTATACCGCTTTTTTCGTTCACGCGGCTTGCGGCGTTAAAGCTATCTTCATTTACGTTTACTACGCCCATTATCTGCGCGCGCTGCGGTTTTTTAAACGGAGATTTTAAAAATTTGGCCAAATTTTTTAGTCCGAAATCCTGAGCGGCCTCTTTTTTAGCAAGCGCAAGAACTTGCGCATCGGTAGCCATTAAAAGCGCAACCGAGTTTGCTCCGCCCAAAATCACGTCGCGGTTAGTCACGAGCTCTGCACCCACGCTTAGCGCGTCTTGCTTTAGGATATTTGCGGCCGGCGAGCGCAAATCTTTAATCAAAAAAAAGTTGATCGCCGACTTTTTTTTCATCAAATTTCGCCCCTCGTCGCTAGGACGGATAATCTCGCAAATCTCGTTGAAACCCGTTTGCGGATTGATTTTAAAAATTTTCATCTAAGCCCTTTTTCATAAATCATAAGAAGTATCGGTGTAAGAAGCGCGTGAGTTTTGGTATTTAGCTCGGCTAGGCGCACGGCTTTGAAAAAATACTCAAGCTCATCGGCGCTAAATTTAACCCCCTGAGCCGTAGCCTCGAGTACTATCGCGGCGATTAGCTCTTTTAGGTCGTTTTTACCGAGCTTTTCGGAGCGCTCGAGAGCTGATTTTTCATCGATAAACGCGCAAATTTCTTTTAGCTCGAGGCGTTTGTAATCTAACCCCGTTTTTTCTCGCTGCTTTTTTTCAAGCCTATTTTCGGTAACTAGGCGCGAACGAACGGTCGGCAGGAGCATATTTTTCGACTCGCAGGCTATGATAAAAAAGATATTTTTAGGTGGCTCTTCGATGATTTTTAGTAGAGAGTTTTGAGCCTCGACGCGGAAATTTTTAGCGCCTAAAACTAGCAGCTTGGGCTCACTCTCCGCGATATAGGCCTCGGCGGCGACCTCTTTTGCATTTTCTAACAAAAAGTCCTCGGCGAAAAAAAATCTAACCGAATTTACGCCGTAAAGCCCTAAAATTTCCTCTTTTAAGGCTTCAAAATCGCTCGTGATTACGATTTTGCTTCGCATAGATTAGAGTGTTACTTTTGCAAATAAAGCAGCGTCTATGCTCTTATCAAAAAGCCTAAACAACGACAAAAGCTTAATATCTAGTGCGCCGTCGGAGGAGCTGAGATAAAAGCTATTTTGCGCCTGCTCGTCAAAAAGCCACATATAGCTATCGTCCTTACCTTTGGCGATTTGCGAGCTTTTTTCAGCGCTTTTGCCGACGTAAAAAAACACGTAACCGTTTGGAAAAGCAAGGCTAAGCATGTCTAAAAGCAGCGAGACTTCCTCTTTTGAGCCGATATTTTCAAAAGACGGATAAAGCGCCTTTAACGAGAAAAAAGGTAGCACCGGGCGAGCATTCGTGGGTTTGTTTATATTTTTTAAAAAATACTCCTCAAACCAGCCGCGCTCGCTATCGGTTATCAAAATAAACGCGCGCCCTTCGAGTAAAAATTTAAGCTTCGAGGCGAGCAAAGGCGTCCACTCGGTGCGCCTCTCCTCCATCCAGCTCATCAGCGAGCCCTCCTCGCGGATCGCCTCGAGCGTCCATTTTATAAAATCGCTCATTTATCGAGTTTATAAGCTTCGTGTAGTGCGCGAACGGCTAGCTCGCCGTATTTTTGATCGACGATCATCGAGATTTTTATCTCGCTAGTTGAGATCATTTGGATATTTATGCCTTCGTTTGCTAGCGTTTGAAAGGCTAGAGACGCCACTCCGGTGTGGCTTTTCATACCTACGCCTACGACTGAAACCTTAACTATCTCGTCGTTGTATAAAATTTCCCTCGACGCGCTTAGTTTATCCATGCACTCTTTTGCGACGTGAAGTTCGTTTTGCGGTACGGTAAAGCCAAGATTTGTCGTGCCGTCCTGGCCTACGTTTTGGATTATCATATCCACGTTTATATTTTTTTCTGCAAGCGCGGTGAAAATTTCAGCCGCGATGCCCGGCTTATCGACCACGCCTCTTAAAGTTACTCTAGCTTGGTTTTTATCTAGCGCGATACCGCTTACTAGCACTGCTTCCATACTCTCTTCCTTTGTTATTAGTGTTCCTTCGTTGTGATTAAAGCTGCTTCTGGTGACTAAATTTACGTTTAGCTTTTTAGCTAGCTCGACCGAGCGGTTTTGCAGCACTTTTGCGCCTAGGCTCGCAAGCTCTAGCATCTCGTCGTAGCTGATTTTATCTAGCTTTTTAGCCTTTGGCTCGATGCGAGGATCGGTGGTATAAACTCCGTCTACGTCGGTATAAATCTCGCAAAGATCCGCATCTAGCGCGCCTGCGATCGCCACTGCGCTAAGATCGCTACCGCCTCGTCCCAGAGTCGTTACGTCGCCCTTTTCGTCTATACCCTGAAAGCCCGCTACGACGACGATCTTGCCCGCCTTTAGCTCATCTTTCATACGCTTAGTATCTATCGCCTCGATCCTGGCCTTAGTGTGCACGCTATCTGTTATGATTCCCGCTAGCCTACCGCTTAGACCAACTGCGGGATAGCCTAAATTTATCAGCGCTATCGTTAAAAGCGCGCAGGTAACGCGCTCGCCGGAGCTAAGCAGCATATCCATCGCCACGCCGTCGGGAGCCTTCGTATAATGCTCGGCGTACTCCACCAGCTGATTAGTCACGCCGCTCATAGCCGAGACCACGACTACGACGTCAGCTCCGCTTTTTTTAGCCTCTATCGCTCTAGCGGCGACGTTTTCTATCCTCTCAAGCGTCCCTACGCTCGTGCCGCCGTATTTTTGGACGATTAACATTAGATAAATCCTTTCTCTTTGAAGTAGCCGATAACCTTGCTATAAATCGGCTTTTTGAAGTGGTTTACGTCGCCTAAAACCTCGCTTGAGTTTATAAATTTGTACTCGTTAAATTCGGGTTTTTTGGTATTTATATTTATCTTCGCGCTAGGGCGCAGCCGCACTAGAAAATACTTTTGCGTCTGCCCGTCAAAATTATAAAATTTCCTACTCGTCGTGCCCTCGGGGAAGTCGTAGCTAAGCCACTGCGGATACTCGCTAAGCACGTCTATTTCATCCGTGCCTATCTCCTCTTTTAGCTCTCTTTTTAGAGCTTCTTGCGGCGTCTCGCCCTCGTCTATGCCGCCCTGCGGGAACTGCCAGATACCCGTCATATCGCATCTTTGCGCGATAAATATCCTGCAATCAAACGGATAAGAAGGCGCGAGTATGACCGCCGCGACGTTTGGTCTATATTTTTTTTCCATATTTTTTCCGAGAATTTTTAATTGCGGATTTTAACGAAAAATAGTTAAGATATAGCTAAATATCGAGAGGTTAGCGGAAAAATTTAACGCTTAGGCTTAAAATTTTTATTTAAAATTTAAAATTACGAATTTTACTTTTTGCGGTACATTGTGACGCAGTAAAATTTGCGCATTTTGCCTGACTATCCGCTAAATTTAAGCCGCTATTTTAGCTCCAGTATCGCCCGCACCTCTTCGTCGGTAAACAGACTTGCGCTTTCGTGCTTTTTGCGTTCAAGCGCGGTTTTGGATTCGGCGCGCGACGTCAAATTCTGTCCAGACTCGTTAAAATCAAACAACGCAGCCTGAGCAAAATCGTCTGAAACGGCCGTTTTCGCGGCTTCGTTTGAGGTAGCCGCTTTGCTAAACGGAGCCGTTTGAGTAGCTCCGCCAAACACGGAAGCTTCTTGTTGAACGGTATTTTGAGCACTTTCGGCTAAAACTGCGGTTTTTGGCGCTTTGCTTAAAGAACCTGTTTGCAAGATAGCCTTTTCCTCGCGGCTTCTCTCTTGATACGGCGCGAAAACTGGCCCGTCTTGTAAAATTTGCTCCCGAGCAAAAGCAGTTTTTCGCTCGCTCTTAGCCGCTAAATTTGTCTCAAATTCGGCGTTGCCAATCGCCTGACGCGCATTTTCAAATTTAACGTTTTCGTCAAATTTATCGTCCTGCAAAAACAAAGAGCCGTCGGGCAAAATCTCGTCCCGCTCGTCTTGGCGCGCAAAAAGCTCGCTTACGTTGATAGCGTCTGTGTTATCCGCGTCTTTACTCGGCGCTTCATTGACGCTTTGTCCGATCTCCTCGATGCCTGTTATACGCAGGCTTGGCATCACGGCCTTAAAGCTTTGCAAAATCGGCAAAAAAGAGCCGTCAAATCCATCCAAAATCACTCGCATATTTAGCCTTTTTCAGTTTTTTCGAGCGATTTTATCAAATTTATCTTTTGAGCCGTTTTAAGCTCATCCAAAAGCCGCTTATAATGAAAAACAAAACCGATGCCGAAGCTAAACAAAATATAAATTTACCGACCTGCCCGAAAATTTCGCCCGAATGAATATCTAAAACCGCCGTGCGTATCGTCATAAAACGTGGCATTTGCGCTTTCATATCGGCAAATTTAACGTCCCTTAAAATTTCGCCGCTCGTAGCATTGATCGCGATTCTATTAAATTCATCGCTCCCATCGCTCGCAATCCCGTATATCGCGCTATATACTTCGTCTTTCGGATTAAGCATTATGTTAAAAAATTTAAAATTTTCGCCGTGTTTTTGGGTAAAAATTTTAAACATCGCGTCGATCTCCCGTAGTTTGCCTGCATCCTTAAATCCCAACTTTTGTCTAGGTTCAAATTTTTCAGCTTTGTAAATTTGCTCCTCGCCCAAAATTTTATTCGTTAGTCTTGCTAACCAGTCATAAGAAAAATATAGCCCGCTCGCGCTTATAATAAAAAGTATTACAGCCGTATAGATGCCCGTGCATCAGTGGATCTGATAAAGTAGCGCGTAGCCGCGAACTTTGAAATTTATCTTTAGCGCCTTTGTGAGCTTGAGTCTGAAAAATGGATAATAGATCAAAATCCCGCTTAGCAAAAGTAAAATGAGCCCTAGCGTGCTAAGTGCCACGATTTGCCTGCCGATCTCGCGAGCCCCCTCGCCAAAGGCAAGCTCAAAGCCTAGATTTGTATGTAGGCTTAGCACAACGTTCATTATCCTCTCTTCATAGTTCTCGCCGACGATTTGTCCGTCATAAGGGCTCAAAAAATACCCTTTGCCGTCTTTGCCCGCGACTTCGATGCTTGTGCCGCCGTCTTTTATGCCGATTAGCTCCGGCGTGAAGCTGCTTTGCTTCTCGCCGAAAATTTTTAAAATTTCAGAAATTTTTAGGTGAGGTACATCTTTTTGGACGGCGAAAGACTGTCGCTCGTTAATCGCGTCAAAAATTTCATCGTGATACGAGATGAAACAGCCCGACAAGGCAACTACGAGCAGCGGTAGTGCATAAAGCAGAGATAAAATTAAATGGACGTTGAACCAAAAGTTTTTCTTTAAAACTCTCCTCATCGTTCAAATTTTATCTTTAAATTTTGCTCGAATTAAAAATTTACGTTGAAGCCAAGCTGAAATTTACGACCCTCAGCTATGAGGTATCTGGTAGGGTGTTCGTCTATGAATTTCTCGTCAAACAGATTGTAAACGCTAAAATTTATGCTTGCGTTTTTAGTGATTTTGTAATTCATCCCTACGTCGGTAACGGCGTAACCCTTAGTTTTTACGTAAACGCCGTTTTTGACCCTGCTCATATAATTCATCTGAGCCCAGAGGTTTAGGTCTTTACTAAGGTCGTAGTCAAGCCCGGTTTTTATCATATAACGCGGGGTATCGGTTAGAGACTTGCCCTCATTATCGCCTGATTTTTGCTTTGATTTAGCGTAAGTATAGTTTGCATGGAAGGCTAAATTTGATAAAATTTTCCAATCTGCGGTAAGCTCAAGTCCGTTTATCTCAGCTTTTCCGATATTTATATTTTCATAAATTCCAAAATACGTCTTGCCCTGATATACGCACGTCCAAGTCGAAGGATTATTAAAATCCGCGCCAGAACCCCAGCCGCCGCATCTCACGACACTATCGACCTTGTCTTTAAAGTCGGTATGAAAAGCCGTTGCAGAAAAGCTTAAATTTTCGTTATTATCATACGATGCCCCAATCTCGTAGTTTACGCTAGTTTCGGGCTTTAGGCTACTTTTTCCCAATCTAATACCGCGCCCGTGGTTTATCGGTATTTTTAACCCTTCGGTTCTGTCGTCGATATTTGGCGTCGTGTATCCCGCCGATACGCCGCCCTTAAAAGATAGATTTTCGCTTAAATGATAAACGACGTAGCCGCGCGGCGCGATGTGTCCGCCGTAGTCTTTGTCGTGATTATACCTTAGGCCGGCAGTTAGCGTGAGCGCGTCGGTCACGTCAAAATCGTCCTCGCCGAACACCGAAAAATCCCATCTTTTTAGGTGTGCGTCGTCGCTAAAGCCAGGTTCGTTTTGCGAAGAATCAAGCTTCTCACGGTGATACTGCGCGCCCAGCGTTAAGGTATTTGAGTCAAAAAGATATAAACCTTGGGTATTAAATATCGTAGAACCTAGTTTGATATTGCTAGCGGCTTGATCGGAAAATGTTTTCGTAAGCTCGTGCGATAAATAAGTATCGGTAATAAATTTATCGTATCTGCCGCTGTGGGAGAGAGAAATTTGATCGTCCTTGTCGTTTTCGTGAGTGTTATATCCTAGATACGCCGTCCTACCAAGAATTCTTGAAGTTACATTTTTCGTGTGCTTATAATCAAGCGTCAAATCGTCGTTTTCAGTGACGTTATACATCAGCTTCGCGCCGAAATTTTTATCCGCATCTTTTGGATTGCCGTAGTCTTTGGCGTCTTCAAATTTATGAAAATACCGCCCATAAAGCGCGATGCCCAGCACGTCGGGCACGAGCGCGCCGTTTAGATAAAATCCCGTAGAATAGTCGTTGCCGACATCTTTGTGCTGCGCGGTATCGTAGTATCCGTTTATGTTACCGCTAAGCTCGTTTGAAAATCCCTTCGTGATGATATTTATTACGCCGCCCATCGCGTCCGTGCTGTATAGCGAGCTCATCGGCCCGCGGATGACCTCCACGCGCTCTATAGCATTTGCCGGCGGAACGAAGCTTTGGATACTGCCTTGCGAGCCAAACCCCGGAAACGCGCTCTCGCTGGAAACGGGACGACCGTCGATCAAAACTTTGGTGTATTTTGAGTCCATGCCGCGCATTCTGATGTCGCTTTTACCCTTCATCGAGCTAAATCTAGGCGCGGAATACACGCCGGGCACGTCATTTACGACGTAGGCTACGTCTTTGTGGTTTTTCTTTTCTATCTCATCCTTACTGATTACCGAGATCGTCGCGGGCGCGTCTTTGATATTTTGTTCAAAACCCCGTCGCGCTAACGACGGTAACTTCTTTTAGCTCGACCTCAGAGGCCTCCTCAGCACATAACTGCGTCGCCAAAAGTGCGGCGACGACAAAAGACAAATGTAATCTACGCATTAAATTTTCCTTAAAATAAAATTTATAAGTAAAATTATAACCGTAAAGAAATTAAATTTCTATAAAATATTAAGAACCGTTATCTATATCTATTAGATTAATAATAAAATAATTCTTGCAATTTAAAATCTTATCGCAAACAACGCATCTGGCGAGTTTTTTGACTGCAGCTGATCAATTTATCAAAATTTATCTTTTGAGCCGTTTTAAGCTCATCCAAAAACCGCTTATAACGAAAAACAAAACCGACGCCGAAGCTAAACAAAATATAAATTTACCGACCGCGCCTAAAAAATATCCCGAATGCAAGCTCAAAACCGCTTTATGAATCGCAAAAGGCCTAGGCATCGAACTTTTCGCGTCGTCAAACCTCGCGTGCCTGATAATTTGTCCCTTGGCGGCGTTTATCGTCATCGTATTTACCTTATCGTCCTCTTCCAGCCCTTTGTCAAAGTAAAATATCATAAAATTTTCGCCGTCTTCTTGCGTGATGACGTTAAAAAGCTCGTAATCCTCTCTATCTCGTTTAAAAATATCTATCGCGGCTTGTAAATTTGCTATCTTGCCCTCGTCCTCCAGCGAAAATCCCCTCACCTGCGTAAAGCTCTTTTTTCTAAAAATTTCTTTTTCGCCAAGCGCGTTATTTACGAGCTTTGCCGCCCAGTCGTACGACCAGTAAAGCCCCGTAACGCTTATAAAAGTCAAAAATAAACAAAGATAAACGCCGGCAAATCCATGCAGGCTGTATAAAAACGCATAGCCTTTGGCCTTGATTTTTAAAGTAAATGCGCGCGCAAATTTAGTTTTAAAACTAGGATAATAGATTATCAATCCAGATATAACCAAGATAACCAAAGCGATAGAGCAAACCGCGACGATATGCTTGCCTATAAGCCGCAACGTCTCGTTTTTGCTAAGTCCAAGGCCTAAGTTAGTGTGTAAATTTAACATTAGTCCGATAAATTTATCGCCGAAATTTTCGCCTGTTATCTCGCCGGTGTATTGATTTATAAAATACGACTTAAACTCGCCTTTAGCATTCGTGCCAGATATGCCTAGAGCATGATTTGCGTCCGAGTTAATCTTGTAGTAGCTAAGCGTAAAATTTGGTTCCCTAGCTTTAAAAATATCTAAAATTTCTCTCGCGCTAAGCTCTTTTTCGCCTCGCTCGACGAAGGTTTTTTGCGAGTTTGCAAGGTCTATAATCTCGTCGTGATAGGATATGACTGCGCCGCTAAGAGCGACGATAAGCAGCGGCAAAACACAGGCTAGGCTTAAAATCAAATGGACGTTAAACCAAAATTTCTTTTTCTTTAAAAACGGCATCTTTCTCCTTAAATTTAAACTCGAATTTTAAAAACCGGTAGTGGGGTGGCGATCGCTACGCACCGCACCCCCCCCCCGCTTAAATACGGCTAAATTTAAAAATTTACGTTAAATCCGAGTCTATATTTAACCCCGTCGGCGATCAGAATTTCATAGCGTCCAGATTTTGTCGTTACGTATTCGTTAAAGATATTATAAATGCTAAAATTTACGCTCGCGTTTTTAGTTATCTTGTAGCTTGCGCCCGCGTCAAATAGCGTATAATCCCTTATCTCCTCGTCTCCCGGCGAGCCGTAAACGGCTCTAGTTTTGCCCAGATAGTTCATCTGCGTCCAGAAATTTAGATCAGGCGTCATATCGTAATCAAGCCCTATTTTTACGGTATGTACGGGTAGATTGTTTAGAGATTTGCCCTCGTACGCGCCCGATTTTTGCTTTGATTTAGTATAAACGTAGCTTGAGTGCAGGGCTAAATTTGATAAAATCTGCCAGTCTGAGGCGAGCTCGACGCCCTTTACTTCGGCTTTGCCGATATTTACGCTCTCCCAGATACCGCGCCTATAGGTCTTGCCGTTATGCACGCAAGGGACGCCCGGGCGTGCGACGCAAACTGGCTTCGTGCCTAGACCGTCTTTTATCCGCGTATAAAACGCCATCGCCGAGACGTTAAGGCTCTCGTCTCCGTACGCGACGCCGGCTTCGTAGTTTAGGCTAGACTCTGGTTTTAGGTCGCCTTTACCCAGCTGCGCTCCCATTCCGCCGGCAAAAGGCAGAGCAAGCCCATCGGTTCGCATCTTGATATCTGGCGTCGAGTAACCTGCCGATACGCCGCCTTTTAGCGATAAATTTTCGCTTAGATGATATACGGCATATCCTCGCGGCGATACGTGTCCGCCGTAGTCTTTGTCGTGATTGTATCTTAGGCCGGCAGTTAGCGTGAGCGCGTCGGTTACGTCAAAATCGTCCTCTCCGTAGAGCGAAAAATCATATCTCTTTACGTTTGCGGCGTCGGCCGTCGTTGCCTTTTCGTTTAGCCTTTCTCTTCTGTATTCAGCCCCCAGACTTAGCGTGTTGTTATCAAAAAAATACGTTCCCTTGGTATTTAGCGTCGTCGTTTTTAGCGTGAGATCTTGTTGTCCGCTTTCTTTCATATGATCGTGGGTTAAAAAGCTTTCAAGCAGCAGCTTGTCGTATTTGCCCGTATGCGAGAGCGAGGCGGTATATCCGCTCATCTTTTCAAACGCAACGCTCGTATTATCGCCGGTAGCCCTTCTTAGCGTCTTACCTTCGGTGCGCTCGTATTTATTTACTACGCGGCGCAAATCAAGCGCTATTTCGTCGTTTTCGGTGGCGTTATACATGATTTTCGCGCCGAAATTTACGTCCTCGTTTTTGCGGTTCGTAAAGACTCGCTCGTCTTCAAATTTATGAAAATACCGCCCGTAAAGCGCGATACCTAGCACGTCTGGGATCACTGCGCCGTTTGCGTAAAATCCCGCCTGATAGTCGTCGTTTATCCCGCTTTTGCCCGCAAGCGTGTAGTAGCCGTTTACGTTACCGCTAAATTCGTTTGAAAAGCCCTTAGTGATGATATTTATGACGCCTCCCATCGCATCCGAGCCGTATAGCGAGCTCATCGGCCCTCGCACGATTTCGATACGCTCGATCGTGTTTGCGGGCGGGAGGAAATTTTGAGCGCTACCGACCGCGCGAAGCCCTCTATACGCGCTATCGCTGGTCGCAGGGCGGCCGTCTATTAAAATTTTAGTGTATTTTTGACCAAGGCCTCTCATCGTGATACCGCGTCTACTAGCCGCCCCCAGCGTCGCGCCGAAAACGCCCGGAGCGTCTTTTACGACGCTTTCTATATCTTGATGGTTGCGCCTGGCTATCTCTTTTTGCGAGATTACCGAAACGGAGGCTGGCGCGTCTTTGATATTTTGCTCAAAACCAGTCGCGCTAGTTACGGTAACTTCGTTTAGTTTTACTTCATCGGCCGCCTGCGCGCAAGATAGTGCTAGGCAAGCTAGCATAGAAATTTTAGGCATACTTTTCACCTTTAGACTCCTTATTTAAATTTAAACCCTATTTTACTATAATCAGATAATTATTATCAATACTTAGGCAAACGGTAGAGGGATTTTTATCAACGCTAAAAGGATAAAAGCAAATGAAGGTCGAATTTAAAGATATTTTACGAGCAAACGAACAAGAAATCGCGCAAAATTCGGTGCGCTACGGACAAAGCGCGTGGCAAGAGCAAGATAGAAAATGCAAGGTCGAGTTTTTTAAAGGCACAAGCGGCGCAAGCTACTGCAGGAGCGAAATAATCTGCAACAAAAGCGTAAAAAGACGGCTTGAAAGGAGCGCTGGCTACTGCTTTTTGCTCTTTAACGACGCAAGAGGGGACGCCGGGCTTAAGGCGGGTAAAAAAACTTTTTGTCTAAAGGCCGGAGAGTTTTGGATGGGGCGCGTAGATAGCGGATTTGAGGGCGTTTGCGAGTATCAAAGTAGCAGCTACGCCGGGCGATGCATCGTGCTAAAAAACGAGCTGGCCGGCGAGCTAGCGGCATTTAAAAATCTAGGCGAAGAAAACGAAATCTGCATCCAAACGGCTAAGATAAATTTAGCCCAAAGCCTGATTTTGCGGGAGCTTTTAGCCGCGAGCGAGCTTAATGGTAAGATGCGAGAAATCTTCATGGAAGCTAAAATTTTAGAGCTGATCTACAAAAGCCTAGGCGCGCCTAAAACGCCCGAAGCCGATGAAAAAAAGCGCGATTTTAGCGACGAATACGTAAAAATTTTAAATAAAGCAAGGCAAATTCTACTAAGCGACGTCCAAAATCCGCCCAGCATAAAAGAGCTAGCCAGAGCGTGCGCGACGAATGAATTTAAGCTAAAAACGGGCTTTAAAAGCTACTTTGGCGATACGATCTACGGGCTGCTAGCGACCGAGCGACTAAACGCGGCAAAAAAACTTTTAGAGCGCGGAGACGTCTGCGTAAGCGAAGCCGCAAAAATCGTCGGATACGCCAGCGCTCCGCACTTTGCAAAGATTTTTAGAGAAAAATTCGGCGTTTTGCCGACGCAAATTTTAAAACAAAAGAAATTTTACACGTAAATTTAACGCTCTTGCGGAGCTTTGCGAGCGTTAAATTAAAATCAAATTTAAACGTATCGGCGCGACTTTTTAAATTTAACGGGCGGCAAAAACGGCGGTAAATTTTAAAATTTAAAAGCGTCAAGCAACTTACTAGAGTCGGTTTTACGCCTAAACCCGACCTAAATTTACCGCAAACCGACCGCCAAACGGCGCGAAAGCCAAAATATCAAACGTCGCGCCGCAAAGCCGCAAATTCTGCTAAAATACGGCAAAAACAAAGGTCAAAATGCTTCTTTACGTCCACATCCCTTTTTGCGAGAGCAAATGCCCCTACTGCGCCTTTGGCTCGGTCGTGGGCAAACGAAATTTAACGAGCGCGTATTTTGACGCGATGATTGCTGATTTTAGGGAGCAGATCTTAAAATTTGATGTAAAAAGAGGCGAGATCGAAACCGTTTTTATCGGCGGAGGGACACCTAGCGCAGTGGACGGGGGCTACTACGAGCGGTTATTTGAGGCGGTCGCGCCGTACCTAGCGGCAAACGCCGAGATCACGACGGAGGCAAATCCAAACTCCGCAAGCAAAAAGTGGCTATCGCAGATGAAATCATACGGCGTAAACCGCGTAAGCTTCGGCGCTCAGAGCTTTTTTGAGGATAAGCTTAAATTTCTCGGGCGTATCCACGACGCGAGGCAGATCTACGAGGCTGTAGCAAACGCCAAAACGGCAGGGCTAGAAAATATAAATGTCGACCTCATCTACGGCACGAAGCTAGACACTAAAAAACGCCTCGAGCAAGAGGCGCAAAATGTCCGAAATCTAGGCATTTCGCACGTTTCGGCGTATTCGCTAACGCTTGAGGAAAATACGCCCTTTGCAGGCAAGATAAACTACGCAAAAGATAGTCCGAGGCTAGCTAAATTTATGATAGACCGCATCGAAGAAATCGGCCTAAAACAATACGAAATCTCAAATTTCGGTCAAATTTGCAGGCATAACCTGGGCTACTGGCAGGGCAAAAATTACCTTGCCCTGGGCGCTTACGCGGTCGGATTTTGGCTGGATCATCGTTTTTATAACGCTTCAAATTTAAACGCCTACGTAAAAAATCCGCACGCTAAAAAAATCGAAAATTTAAGCGCGGACGAGCTAAATTTGGAGCGGATATTTTTGGGAGCCAGAAGCATCGTCGGTATCTGGCAAAACAGCCTAAACGCAGAGCAAGAACAAAGAGCGTCGCTACTAAAAAAGAGCGGGAAATTAAAATTTAAAGACGGGCGATATTACGCCGAAAATTTCCTCACCGCGGATGAAATTTCTTTATTTATCGCGGGTTGATTTATACAAATTTGAGATAAAAAACGCTAAAATGAGCGCTTTAAAATAAAAATTTAGGATAAAAAAATGTTTGGCATGAGCTTACCCGAGATCATCGTCATAGCCGTCATCGCGGTGCTATTTTTGGGGCCCGATAAGCTTCCTAGCGCAATGGTCGAGATAGCAAAATTTTTTAAAACCGTTAAAAAAACGGTCAATGACGCAAAAAGCAGCTTCGATCAAGAGATAAGAATCCAAGAACTCAAAGAGGACGCAAAAAAATACAAAGAGAGCATCGCAAAAACCACCGAAACGGTGCGAAAAAAGCTCACGTTTGAGGAGCTTGACGAGCTCAAAAAAGGCGTAAACGACGTCGCTAGCGGCATCACGGACGGCCTAAACGACGTAAAAAAGAGCGTCGAAGCGGTCAAAAATCCGGGCGAAGCCGTCAAAAACGCCGTTTTAGGCGATAACGAGAAAAAAGAGGCGTAATGTTTGAAGAGCTAAAACCGCATTTAGTAGAACTTAGAAAAAGGCTTTTCATCAGCGTCATGACCGTGATCGTGATGTTTGTAGTGTGCTTTAGCTTTTGGAATCAAATTTTAGACTTTATCATCGCGCCGCTGCAAAACACCCTGCCCGATAATCAAAAAATGGTCTTTCTCGAGGTGCAAGAGCCTTTTTTCGTAGCGATGAAAGTGGCGTTTTTTACCGGATTTTTGTTTTCGCTGCCGATTATTTTTTGGCAGTTTTGGCTGTTTGTAGCGCCCGGGCTTTACGAAAACGAGAAAAAATACGTCATACCGTTTGTGATCTCGGCAACCTTTATGTTTCTAGTAGGCGCGGCGTTTTGCTACTACGTCGTCGTTCCTATCGGTTTTGCATTTCTTATAAATTTCGGCCAACAGCTCTTTTCCGCGATGCTAAACATCGGCGGCTACGTCGGCTTTTTTACGAAATTAGTCATTGCATTTGGCATCGCGTTTGAGCTTCCCGTTATCACCTTTTTCCTTGCCAAACTCGGCCTAGTAGATGATAAGATGCTCAAAAACTCCTTTCGCTACGCTATCGTCGTGATTTTTATATTTGCCGCGATTATGACGCCTCCGGATATCCTCAGCCAGTTTTTGATGGCGGTGCCTCTCATCGGTCTTTACGGGCTTTCTATCTTTATAGCCGCCCGCGTAAATCCGGCCAAAAACGAAGAGCCCGAGCAGGAAACCGACGAAGAAAAAGAGAACGAATAACCATGAAACCAAGTAGGCTAGCCAAATGAGTCAAATTTTAAATCCAAACTCGCTTGACGCCTACGACTACGAGCTACCGCCGGAGCTAATCGCAAATTTCCCAACCTTTCCTAAAGAGGACGCTAGACTACTAGTCTACGAGCGAGCCGGCGAAAAAATCTCACATCTAAAATTCGGCGATTTGCCCGAAATTTTACCGCCTTGCGATATTATTTTTAACGATACCAAGGTGGTAAAGGCTCGAATTTTCGGTAAAAAACAAAGCGGCGGCGAGACGGAGCTTTTACTAAACTCTCCGCTTGCGGAGGGTAAATTTAGCGTCTATATAAAAGGCAAAGTCCGCGCGGGCAGCGTTTTAAATTTCGGCGAAAATTTGACCGCCGAGGTCTGCGAGCTCTTTAAGGACGGCTCGCGCACGGTCAAATTTAGCCAAAACGGCGAATCTTTGGACACGGCCGCGCTTTATAAAATCCTATCTCGCATCGGTCACGTGCCTCTGCCGCCCTACATCAAACGAAGCGATACCAAAGACGACGAGAGCTGGTATCAAAGCGTGTTTGCCAAAAACGAGGGCGCGGTGGCGGCTCCGACGGCGAGCTTGCACTTTAGCGACGAGATGATCGCGCGCCTAGCCAAATACCGCGAGATAGCCTACCTCACCCTGCATGTGGGCGCTGGGACGTTTAAGGGCGTGGAGAGCGAGGATATCACGCAGCACAAGATGCACGCGGAGTTTTACGATATCCCGCAAGATACGCAAAATTTGATAAACTCAAATAGACCGATCCTAGGCGTAGGCACGACGGTGACGCGCTGCGTAGAGGAGTTTGCCAGAAGCGGCAAGTCTAGCGGCGAGTGCAGGCTGTTTTTAAATTTAAACAATAAACCCATCCGCCAAAACTACCTGCTTACGAATTTTCACCTGCCAAAATCGACGCTAATCATGCTCGTTACGAGCTTTGTCGGGCTTAGGCAGACTATGCGGATTTACAAAACCGCCGTGGAGCAAAAGTACAAATTTTACTCCTACGGCGACGCGATGCTGGTTATTTAGTGGGGCGACGATGAGCTTTTTAGGCGCATTTTTGATATCGCTCGCCTTTTACGCCGCGCTATGCGTCGGATATTTTTTATATGCTAGGACGCGTAGGCAAAAGCGAAATTTCATCAAATTTACCCCTTTGCAAAAAACGTACGAACTACAAAACTCCGATAAAAATCCTTGCAAAATCGATATCGCGGGAGGCTTGGTATTTCTAGCCTCGTCGCTAAACGAAGATGCGGCAAAAAATCGCAACCGAGTGATTTTTGATTACGATATTGCGTATCCGCGCATATTTTATGCGGATATAGATGCCCTGGCTAAGCTTATAGACGCGCTAGCGCAGATATTTTTAAAAAGCGTCTCGGACTCGACCGTAACGATAAAATTTTTGCTCTCGAATTACTATAAAGATAACGTCAAATTTACGATCAGCGCGGCGTCCAAGACCAATTTTTTCGTAAATAAAAACCCCTGCGCCATACATATAAATATGTCGAAAAAAAGCCGTAAATTTTACCGACTAGCGCAAGCTCTCGCCCGTAAAAACGGCTCTGATATCTGGTTTGAGTTTGGAAACACAGTTCGCATAAGCACCGAAATATCGCTCAAAATATCAAGCCGAAAGCTTGACACCGTAAAAAATATAAAAATAAAAAATCCCAAAAATTTCATCGCCCTCATAGCTCACCCGGACGCTAGCGCCTTTTACGCATTAAAAAAATATCTCGATTTTATCGGCATCGACGTCAAACCATGCCGCGAATGGGACGTCGTAAAACGCCACGTGCGGGATATGATTTTTCGCCCAGATGTCGTTTTTATCGACGAGAGCTTACTGCAAAGCATAGACGAGTCGCTACAAAACGATATCGCAGAGAAAAAAATCGCTCTTGTCGTGCTTAAAAATACGAGCGCGCAGACAAGCCTAAATCCAAAAATACGCGTCCTGTCGCTGCCGCAGCCATATTTGCCGGATATGCTCGTGTGCGTCTTAAACGAAGCTTACGAATTCAAGATGCAAAACGGGGATAAAATTTAGCTTTTTGAAATTTTACTAGCATTTTTAAAGCTCGTTAAACCGCCCTGCTTCGTTTGATAAGCTCAAATTTGACCCAAAACCGCTACCTCAAAATGATATAATAAGCCCAAATAACGGAGGCTAAAATGAATAAAATAACCTGCGTCTGCCTAGGCGTACAAAGCATGCAAAGGGTGCTAAAATTTTACAGAGACGGCCTAGGTTACGAGACGGATTATAAAGACGACGACCAGCAGCGTGCTTTTAACTCCAGTGGCTAAATTTGAGCTCTACCCTCCCCCTTTTTTGGCGTGTCGGCGCGAGATATCAACGAGAACGATCCGCCCAGAGGCAGCGGATCTGGCGGCATTGCGCTAGCCTGCAACGTAAAAAACAAAGAGGGCGCGGATAGCGGCATAGAGCTAGTAAAAAAAACGGGCGGAGTCATAATCAAAAAGTCCCAAGATGCGTTTTGGAGCTGATACCGCGCTATTTTGCCGATCCCGACGGATACTACCGGGAGGTGGCTTGGGGGCCCGGTTTTAAATTTGACAAGGACGTGCTGCTCAAATTTAACTAGTTGCGGCGTCAAAGCGCTTTGATTTTAGCTGCTTAACCGCCGCAAAAAGGCAAAATCATGAAAGACATAGTCGTATACATACACGGAAAAAATGGAAGTGCGGCAGAAGCGGCTCATTTTCAACAATTTTTTACTGATAGAGACGTGTTGGGATTTGATTACGAAGCGCGTACTCCGTGGGAGGCAAAAGAGGAATTTGTACCGTTTTTTGAGTATATACTTAAAAGCCGCAAATCCGTAACGATCTTAGCAAACAGTATCGGAGCGTTTTTTGCCATGCACGCCCTGCAGGACATGCGTATCAAAAAGGCGTATTTTATCTCCCCTATCGTAAACATGAAAAATTTGATACTAAACATGCTGTCGCGGGCAAACGCTAGCGAGGAGGAGCTGCGAAATAAAGGCGAGCTGGACACGGGGTCTGGAGAAAAACTTTCGTGGAAATATCTTTGTTACGCTAGAGAACATCCTACCCTCTGGACGGCGCCGACGCATATTTTATACGGCGAAAATGACAATCTGACCTCTTTTGAAACGATTTGCGAGTTTGCAAACCAAGCCCAAGCAACGCTTACAGTCATGAAAAACGGCGAACACTGGTTTCACACGGCAGAGCAAATGCGTTTTTTAGATGATTGGATACGGAGCTATAGCTGATAGTAGCTGACTTTTGGATAAAATTTTACTTCAAGTCGTAGCGTGCCTAACCAGCAAGTCAAATTTGACTCGCAAATCCTCTGCTTAAGCCGCTTTTAAATTTTACGCAAAAACCTCGGTCAAATTTACCGCGGAGGCGAAAATTTAGCTCAAATTTTACTCGACCTCTACGCTAATAGCAACCGGCCAAGACGCCCCCCGACATAGCCCCCTAGCGCAAAACTCGAATTTGCCGCCGTTTTGCCGCGCGCCAAATTTTACAAACCGCCTCAAAGCCCCAAATACCGCTTTAAAATAATCATCGCAGCGATGCTATCGAGCCGCCCGTCGCGTCTGCCTTCGGCGTAAATTTCGCTCGCCTCAAAACTACTCATCGCCTCGTCCTGATAGACCACTTCGCCCTCAAATTCGAGCAGCGACACGAAGTGCGCGATCCGCCTTCGCATCTCGTCCTCACTGGATCCCCCAAGCGGAACGCCCACGACTAGCTTTTTTGCTCCGTATTCGCGCAAAACGGCGCTAACGTCGCGCGCTGCTTGGTTACGATTTTTGCGCAGTACGGGCGTTTGCGGCATCACGGTTTGCCCGACGGATAGCGCCACGCCGATACGTTTTAGCCCCACGTCGATGGCCATTATGCTCATTTTCGTCCTTTAGATTTTCTTAAATTTAGCAATAAATTTGACGGCGGCAAGCTCAAATTTGATACCTCCGCTACGACAAATTTACAAAATAAAACGTCGCCAAAACGCATTTATCGCCGTCAAGCCGCCAAAATTTACTTCAAATTTTACCGCCTCTTTAACAAAAACTCGCGCGGCATAAATTTAACGCTAAATTTTACTCCGCAAACACCGTAAGTCCCGATATTCGCAGCTTGCCTTCCAGTTCGTATTCGTAAATTTTATCGCCGAATTTCGCTAAGGCCGCATCAAGACTCGCGCCGTTTTTGCAAAATTTTATCACCTCATCCTCTTGCGCGGGCGCGGGTTTGCCGCCGAAACGAAGCGCAAATTCGTCAAAATCGTTTATCAAATTTGCCGCGCCGCTAGCGACCAGCTCGTTCGTCCCATCGCTCTCGCCTAGGCGCTGAGGCAGCGTAAATATCGGCACGCCAAGCTCCTTTGCCATGCGCGCGCTTTGCATCGAGCCGCTTTTAGCGTCGGCCTGCGCCACGACTAGAGCCTGCGAAAGCGCGACTACGATACGGTTTCGCTCCAAAAATCTATAAGCAAGCGGCGGTTCATCGGGGGCGTATTCGCTCAGAGCCAGCGCGTTTTGGTAGATTTCTTTGATGATTTTGGCGTTACTTGGCGGGTAGATTTTATTTAGTCCGTTGCCAAAAACGGCGATGGTATGCGGGAAAGCCCCCTTGTGCGCGGCGATATCTACGCCGATGGCCGCTCCACTAACCACGCAAACGCCGCTGTTTGCCAGCGTCCTAGCCAGCGCCTCTACGCACTGCCTGGTATAGGCGCTGGCCTTTCTCGAACCCACGATCGAGACCATCGGGCGCTCAAGCAGGGCCAAATTTCCCTCGAAATAGAGCTTTTGCGGCGGCTTTTTAAGACGCAAAAGGCCGCTAGGAAGCTTGGTTAAAACATTCAAAAAAGATCCTTTAGATAGACGACATCGACTTCTTGCAGGAGTTTTGCGCTTTCTTGCAGGACTTCGATCGTATTTTTGTGCGGATGGCCGATCGCAATGGCGTAGGAGCGCTTTTTAGCTAGCTCGACGGCGTATTTTAGCTGCTTTCGTACCGCCGCCTTTGAGCCGTCGTGATCCAAAAACACGTCGCGCGCTATATAGGGCATCGAGTATTTTTTTGCCGCGCCGTAAACCTTGGTCGGCGAGGTCGTCTTGCTATCGACGAAGATCAAATTTTCGTCCCGCATCGCTCGCATCAGCCTATCCATCGCGGTCGCGTCGCTAGTGAAGCGACTTCCGGTATGGTTGTTGATGTATTTTAGATTCGGAAAGTCTCGCTTGATGCTTTGCAGTTTTTTAGCGATCTTTTCGTAGTCGTCGTTTACAGTAAGAGTGCCGATCTCAGCGCCCTTAAAACCGCCTAGAGCCTGCATAGGTAGGTGGATCATGTAAAAGCCAAAACGCCGCGCCAAAACAGGCGTCTCGGGGTGGGCGGAGGTTGCCGGGAAGAAGGACGGCGTGAGCTTTAGATTTACCGATTTTATCGCGTCTACCTGGTGTCTATACGCCACGTCGTCGATGATGATGACTAGACGCGGTTTAGCGCCTAATTTTGAGTAAATTTTAGATTTTTTATCTTCGCTAATTGAGTCTGCGAGCTTTTGCGGATTTTCGTCCTTTTTGCCGTTAGCTTTGTCCATGTTTTTAGCGCTTTGCGCGTCCTCTTTATCCTGCGCGCTTTGTCCGCTCATTTGGATGCTTACTTTAGCCTCTTGTCTGCCTTCTTGGTTTTGCGTTTGCGCGCTTTTGTCTACGCCCGCGGCATCGGCATCGCCCAGTCCTGATTCGCCCGCGTTTTGCGTGCCGAAATCTATAGTAAATTTAGGACTTTTTAGCGTCTGTTCTAGAGCCTCGCTTTGCGTTTTGTTTGCGCTTTTTGAGGTCTGAATGCCGTTAAATTCGTCGTTTTGTTCGCCGTATGGATCTGGCGAGTTTAGATTTTCATTTCCTCGTCCGTCCTTTTTAGCTAGGCTGTTTTTTACTGCGCCCTCAAGCTCGGAATGATCGCGCGACTCAAGAGAAATTTTATCGCGCACGATGACGTTTTGGCGCTTTATGAATTTCGTTCGCTCGTCTTGATCGTCGTTTAAAAAATCCGAACCAAGCTCGCTTTGCGTATGCGAAGCCTGTAAAAAAGCCGCGCCTGCGCCGTCATCGTTTTTTTCTAAACTCGCCTCATTTACCGAAGCTTGCGCAAAAAGAGCTTTGATATCCGTTAAATTCGCTCTAGAATGCACGCCAGAGTCGCTATTTTGGACTTCGTCCGCATCCGCGGCGCCGGACTTAAACGATGCTAAATTCGCCGTTTCTTCTTTTTTAGAAACACTTAGATACTCTTGCGCCTTTGCGATGAGTTTTTCGGCGGCATCCGGCTTAAATTTAACGTCCAAAAAATAAAATGCGCCGACGAGCAAGATACAGGCGATAAAAATAGCGGAAAACAGTAGCTTAAATCCGCCTCGCAAGCGCCCTTTTTTAGGACGCTTTTTGGCGGATCTTTTTCTGGATTTTGGGTTCAATTAATTTTTGCTTTGGTCGATGAGTTTGCCAGAGCTAATCCAAGGCATCATAGAGCGTAGTTTTTTACCGGTTTGATTTAGCAGGCTTCTTTCGGCGATGCCGCGCTCTGCGTTCATGCGGACGTATCCGGCCTTGCGCTCGAGGATGAAGTCTTTTGCAAATTTACCGTTTTGGATCTCTTTTAAAATTTCCTTCATCGCTTTTTTGCTGTCTTCGCCGATGACGCGCGGTCCGCTTACGTAGTCGCCGTATTCTGCAGTGTTTGAGATAGAGTAGCGCATATCCGCCATGCCGCCTTGATACATTAGATCCACGATTAGTTTTAGCTCATGAAGACACTCAAAATACGCCATCTCAGGCTCGTATCCGGCATCGACCAGCGTCTCAAATCCGGCGTTTACCAGCGCGCAAAGTCCGCCGCAAAGCACCGCCTGCTCGCCGAAAAGATCGGTCTCGGTCTCGTCTTTAAAAGTTGTCTCGATGATGCCCGTTCTGCCGCCGCCGATCGCGCTAGCGTAGCTTAGAGCTAGCTCTTTAGCCTTTCCGCTCGCGTTTTGCTCTACGGCGATTAGATCAGGGATGCCGCCGCCGCGGACGAATTCGCTTCTTACGGTGTGGCCGGGCGCTTTTGGAGCGATCATGATGACGTCGATGTCCTCTGGAGCTTTGATCTGTCCGAAATGCACGTTAAATCCGTGTCCAAACGCGATCGCCGCGCCGCTTTTAAGGTTAGGTTTAATCTCTCGCTCGAAAATTTCGGCCTGAAGCTCGTCGGGAGTTAAAATCATAACGACGTCGGCGGCCTTTGCGGCTTCTGCTACCGTTTTTACCTCAAAGCCTTTTGCTTCGGCCTTTGCCCAGCTTCTGCCGCCTTTTGCCAGACCCACGATCACCTTTACGCCGCTATCGCGCAAATTTTCGGCGTGCGCGTGTCCTTGCGAGCCAAAACCTATCATCGCGACGGTTTTGCTTCTAATCAAGCTCAAATCGCAATCTTTGTCATAATAAATATTTACAGCCATTTTGCATTCCTTTGTTTTAAGATAAATTTGCGTGATTATACTATTTGCGCGCTGAAATAAACTTGACTTAGACTCGATTTAAGTTTATTAAAAAGCCTTTTAGTGTAAAATTGCCGATTATAAAAATTTATAGATATAGAGTGTAAAGATTATGAATGATTCAATCTACAAGCATATAAAGGCACTTCCTCCGCTAGACGATACGGTAGTAAAAGTCCAAGCCGTCTGTTCAAACGAAAATAGTTCGCTAGGCGACCTAGCCCAGATAATCGCTAAAGACCCGATGCTAACGGCAAATATTTTACGCTCGGCAAATTCCCCGCTTTACGGTTTTAGTCGCGAAATAACGACTATAGAAAAGGCCGTATCGCTTTTTGGTATGGCGACCGTACGCGGTTTCGCGCTCTCAAGCGCCGTTAAAAAGAACTTTAAGATAAATTTAGACCCTTACGGCATTACTAGCCACGACTTTTTAAATATTTCCATAATGCAAAATGCGCTCACTTACAATTGGTACTCTAAGATCGACGCAAAAGAACTCGCCGTGTTAAGCCCCGCTTCGTTTATGCTAGAAGTCGGCAAAATCGTGATTTCTCATGAGTTAAACGAAAAAGGCAAGGTGGACGAATTTAGAAAAAGATTAAAAGAAATTTCAAATCCGTTTGATCTATCCGATCTAGAAACCGAGATCGTAGGCATCTCAAACGAAACGGTAACGGCTAAAATTTTCGAGCAATGGAACCTAGAAACCGAGCTGGTAGAGGCGATATATTATTCAAACGATCCGGACGATGCGCCCGAGCATATCAAAGACTACTCAAAAGCGCTCAGAGTCGTCAAAAACGCCGTAAATATCTTTAGCCAACTTGGCGACGACGGACTACAAAATACGCTAATGTGCCTCGACGAATACGGCTTTGCGCAAGATAAATTTTTAGAAGCCGTCGCAAAAGTCAAAGCGAATTTGTGAAAGAATTTTTAACCAAACTACTTGGCGGAGCGAACGAAAAGGAAGTCGCCTCCGCCGATAAAGAAATCCTACGAAATTTACTAAATTTAAACGCCGTAAGCTGCCACAAAGATCGCTACTATCTAAACAACGGCTTTGTCTGCGGAAAACTAGATATAAGCGCAAACGGCACGGGCTTTTTGGCGCCTTACGACAAACGCTTCAAGCAAGATATAATAATAGAAAATAAAAATTTAAACGCCTCGCACTACGGCGACATCGTGCTGGCAAAGCTTTTACCGCTAAAGAAAAAACGCCAAAGCGCCAAAGTCGTGATGACGCTAAAACTCGCCAACGAAACGAGCGTAGTCTATACCAAGCAAATAGGCTCGGTAATCCTTGGCGTAAACGTTAAAACCGGACTTAGCTCGGCTCTAAAAGCCTCGCAAAAATCTCTAAAAATGCTGCCGCCGGGCACGCTACTAAAAATTAGTAATTTAAATAACGAAATAGTAGAGGTTATCGGCAATATCAACGACCCACTTAGCGACGAAAAAATCTCGCTCGCCGTATTTAACAAAAATGACGAATTTAGCGAGGAGTGCGAAGCTGAAGCTCTAGCGTGGGGCGACGAGGTCGATGCCTCGATGTATCCGCAAAGGGTAGATTTAAGGGAGCTGCCTTTTTGCACGATCGATCCCGTCGATGCCAAAGACTTTGACGATGCGATATATTTTGACAAAAAAAAGCGCGAAATTTACGTCGCGATCGCCGATGTGAGCGAATACGTTACGCCCTACTCCCCAATAGACGCAGAAGCCAAAACGCGCGGATTTTCTATATATTTTCCGCACAAAGCCGTGCCGATGCTACCGCGAAATTTGAGCGAAAATATCTGTTCGCTAAAGCCAAATACCGCACGCCTTGCATTTTGTTTCAAAATCACGCTAGACGAAAACGGCGAAGTCGTAAAAGAAGAGCTCCTAGAAGCCCTAATCGCTTCAAAAAGACGCTTTAACTACGACGAGGTCGATCAAATTTTACGCGGCGAACGCGAGGATGAAACCGGCTGGATAAAGCCTCTTTTCGCGCTCACATCGCGCCTACGCAAAAAACGTCTAAAAAACGCGTTTGACTTTATAACGCAGGAGCTTCGCATGAGCCTTGACGCAGATGGCGGGCTTGCCTCTACGAGATTTGAGACCGATACCGACTCGCACAGACTCGTCGAGGACTGCATGCTGTTAGCCAACGTCGCTGCGGCAAAACGCATCGGTAAAGGCGTTTTTAGAAATCACGGCTCGCCGGATCTGCGAAAAATACAAATTTTACTCGAAGACCTCGGCGCTCTGGGCTTTGACTTCGTTTATGAAAGCGACATCGCAAATTTGGTCCGCAAAATCCAAGCGCAGGCCGACGCCGTAGGCAACCGCGAGGAAATCGACAAACTCATCATCAAATCGCAAAAAAAGGCCGAATACGGCGCGCAAAATTTAGGCCACTTCGGACTGGGATTTGAGCGCTACACGCACTTTACGAGCCCAATCCGCCGCTACTCCGACCTCACGCTACACCGCCTTTTAAAGGCCAAACTGCGCAATGATGAGAAGTTTTTCAACTATCTGCTTTTAAATATAGAATCGACTTGCTCAAATTTAAGCGAACTCGAGCGCGAGGCCGACAGGGTTGCGTTTGACTTTATGGATAGGAAATTTGCGCGCTGGGCAAAAGAGCGCATCGGACAGCGATTTAATGCCTATATCAGCGAAAATCAAAACGTCGCGGTCGCTAGGCTTGACGACGAGATAAAAGGCGCCAGGATATTTTTGGGCGCGTACTGCGCAAATTTACTGAAAAAAGTCATCGTCGAAATCACGGACGCAAATATCGCAACGGCCGAAATTTTCGGCAAGGTCGTAAAGAAAATCGATGTATAGAAAAGAGCTTGAAGCCACGCTAAATGCAGCCAAATTTCCAAATTATTTTTTGCTTTACGGTGCGGACGAATACCAAATCGAGCTTTTTGCGAAGGAAATTTTAGCCAAATTTAAAGATCTTGAAATTTTGAGCCTTTACTACGACGAGTACGATTTTGACGCTGCACGCGCGCACCTTTGCGAGCCTTCGCTATTTGGCGGCAGCCCGCTTTTACACGTAAAAAGCGATAAAAAAATTCCCGCAAAAGAGCTAAAAACCCTGATAGAGGGTTGCAAAAACGGCGGCGCATTCGTTTTCGAGCTTTTTGAGCCCGACGCCAAAGCGGTTTTTGATACGCAAAAGGCTTTCGGGGTAAATTTTGCGAGATTTTTTAAACCCGGTTCACCCGAAGAGGCCGTAAATTTACTCGGCAGACAAGCCGCAAAAATGAACCTAAATATTACAAAAAACGCGCTTTTTGAACTCTACCGCATACATAACGAAAATTTATATTTAGCCGCGAGCGAGCTAAACAAACTAGCCTCTCTAAACGAGTCTATAAACGAAAATATCGTAAGAAGCTTGGTCTTTTCGCTATCAAGCGTGAGTTTTGACGATTTTTTCGATAAATTTATTGCGCTAAAAGATATAAGGGCCGATTTTTTCTCCTGCGCGGACGATGGAAATTTTAATGAAATTTTATTTATAAACTCGCTTTACCGCGCGTTTTTTAGACTCTTTAAACTACATGCGGGCATCAAAATAACAGGCAAATTCGACATCAAAGAAACGCTCGGCTATGCGCCGCCGCCAAACGTCGCAAATGAACTAAAAAGACAGTGTCTGGCGGTAAATTTAAAAGCATATAAAGAAATATTCACCGCGCTAAATTTGGCGGAATCTGAGCTAAAAACAAACTCTGCGCTCGATAAAAAAACTTTTCTACTCTCCTGCGTGCTGGGCCTACAAAATCTTATCGGCAAAAACAGCAAATATTAAGTAAAAAAAAGATAAAATCAGCTCTTGTCGAAAGACTTCCTTGCCCGTTTGCAACCGCGCAAACGAGCTTAATACCCACAAGGAGAATCAATGAAGCATTACGAGCTTTTATTTATTTTGAAGCCTACTTTGACGGAAGAAGAAGTAAGCGCAAAAGTTGATTTCGTTAAAGAAATCCTAACCAAAAACGGCGCAAATATCGCGTCTGTGCAGTCTATGGGTACTAGAAAATTAGCCTATACCGTAAAAAAATATGAGCGCGGAACTTATTTCGTCGTGTATTTCGAGGCTCCGACCCAAGCTATCGCCGAAGTCGAGCGTATCATCAGAATCACCGAAGATATCATCAAATTCTTAACGGTCAAATTTGAAAACAAAAAAGAGATCGCCGCTTGGGAAAAGATGAGCAAGGGTATCAAACTAAACAAAAAAGAACCGAAAGTCAAAGCAGAAGAAGCTCCGGCAGCGCAAGAATAAGGACGAAAAATGTTTAATAGAGTCGTTTTAGTAGGAAATTTAACACGAGATATCGAGCTTAGATATACGACTGCGGGCGCAGCCATAGGCAACAGCGCCATCGCCGTAACGAGAAAATTTAACGTAAACGGCGAAAAACGCGAAGAAACGTGCTTTATTGACATAACATTTTTTGGAAAACAAGCGGAGATAGCAAACCAATATCTTTCCAAAGGTTCAAAGCTTCTGGTCGAGGGTCGCCTCAAATTCGACCAATGGACGGACAACAACGGACAAAATAGAAGCAAACACACGATCAGCGTGGAAAATATGGAGATGCTAGGCGGACAGCAACAAGGCGGATATAATCAAAATAGTAATCAAGGCTATCAGCAAGGCGGATATCAAAATAACGGCTACAGCGGCGGCTATCAAGGCGGTCAGAATCAGCAAAATAGCTACGCTCAAAGCGGTATGCAAAGGCAAAATTTTAATAAACCGCAACAACAACAACAAAAGCAACAGCCAAAAGAAGAATACTATGGCGATAACGTCCGAGAAATAGATATAGATGCCGACAAATACGATGACGGCGATGAAACGATACCATTTTAATTAAGGAAAAACAATGGCTGAAAAAAGAAAATATTCACGCAAATACTGCAAATTTACGGAAGCAAAGATAGAATTTATCGACTATAAAGATACTTCGCTTTTAAAGTACTGCTTATCAGAGAGATTTAAAATCATGCCAAGGCGTCTAACCGGAACCTCTAAAAAATATCAAGAGATGGTAGAGAAGGCTATCAAGCGCGCTCGCCAAGCAGCATTGATACCTTACGTAGTCGATCGCGACAACGTGGTGACCAACCCTTTTGAGGGACTATAATTTTTAAGCCCTTTTTAGGGCTTGTCTTTTATTTTCAAATTTTCTAAATTTTATGCCTCTTCACTTTTTAAAACCCAATTTCAATGCAAATACTTTTTGCTTGAAATTTTGACCCAAAAACCTCAAAGAAGTTTTTTCTAAAGAAAGAAAGTGCAAGTACAAAAACTATGATTTTATTGATGCTCTTGTGAGTAAAAAGCGTAACGAGGTTAAAAAATAAGTATATAATCTGTTCTAGAATTTCGGAAAAGAAATTTAGAGAAATTCTATGGTATTTTTCATCTGACATAGAAGCCGTAAAAATAGCCGAATTTACTACTATCTCAGAACAAACAATCACCAAAATAATTAAAAATATCAGAATTTTTGATGCTTAAAGAGTGCGAGGTCTTAAAAGCAACTAGCGTAGCAAAGTAGAGCAAAATATAGACGGCAGAGTTTATACCTGGGTAGTTAAAACTGTTCTATAAATGAACTAGTGTTCATAGCGAAGTTAAGTATAAGAGCTATCTGAATGAGAGCGTAAAATATTTTGATTACTGGAAAGCTTATGGCGGATTAGTAGATTACGGAGCCGAAAGCTCATTATAGAGTAAAGCATTCTTTAGCTACGCTTGATACTTTACAAGAGGCAAACAGTAAAATCATATTAACGGCATAGAAAACCTTTTAGCTGCGACTTGCTTTGTTACTACCTCCTGAAAAGTTACGGGCGTAGCGAAGTAGAGTTTAGATATGATACTACAACCATACAGGAAAACTTATAGTCGTCTAAAATTCGCGCAAGAGAAGATATCGTCGGCGGGTTTTTCGCGCCTAGCGATATTGCCGTCGTAGCAAGAGCCAGGCCGTCTATCCATAAACAACCCGCATGCTGCAGACTTAACCGTTTTTGGCAAAATTTGCAACGAAGCTAACGCCGAAATTTCCGCCTCCAAATCGCTAAATTTTAAAATTTTCTATCTCGTTAAAATTTAGATAGCGATAAATTTGCGCCTCTTTGCCCGCAAGCTTTTGGGGTACTATACTCATGTATTCTGAGACGCTAGGTAGCCTGCCTAGCACGGCGCAAACGGCGGCCAGCTCGGCGCTACCAAGATACACGCGAGCGCCCATACCCATGCGGTTATCAAAGTTTCTCGTTGAGGTCGAAAACACGGTCGCACCGTCGTTTACGCGGGCTTGGTTACCCATACAAAGCGAGCAGCCGGGCACCTCCGTGCGAGCGCCCACAGCGCGAAAGATATCATAATAGCCCTCCTTTTCTAGTAGCGCCTGATCCATCTTGGTAGGCGGCGCTATCCAGAGTCTAGTAGGCAGCGTCCCAAGCCCTCGCAGAGCCTCGCCGAGTGCTCGGTAGTGGCCGATATTGGTCATACAGCTACCCACAAACACCTCGTCGATCTTATGCGGGCGCGAGCTACTAGCCAAAATTTCGCTCAGGGTCGCGACGTCGTCGGGGTCGTTCGGGCAGGCTAGGATGGGCTCTTGTATCTCGTCCAAATTTATCTCGATCACCTCGGCGTAGCGCGCGTTTTTGTCGGCTCGCAGCAAGCTAGGTGCCGCTAGCCACTCGCGCATTTTCGCCGCGCGCCGCTCAAGGCTAGCCCTGCTCTCATACCCGGCCTCTATCATCGCTTCAATTAGAGCAACGTTTGAGCGGACGTATTCGCAGACGCTCTCGATACTCAAATTTACCGCACATGCCGCTGCAGAGCGCTCGGCTGAGGCGTCGCTTAGCTCAAAGGCCTGCTCGACTTTTAGATTTTCTAGCCCCTCGATTTCTAAAATTTTACCCGCAAATACGTTTTTCTTGCCCTTCTTTTCAACCGTGAGCAGCCTGCGCTTGATCGCGTAGTACGGGATCGCGTTTACCAGATCGCGCAGCGTCACGCCCCTTTGCAGTCGCCCGCTAAATCGCACGAGCACGGACTCCGGCATATTTAGCGGCATAGCTCCCGATACAGCCGCAAACGCGACTAGCCCGCTACCCGCGGGGAAACTCACGCCGATAGGAAACCGCGTATGGCTGTCGCCGCCAGTGCCTACGGTGTCTGGCAGCACCATGCGGTTTAGCCACGAGTGTATGACGCCGTCGCCGGGCCTTAGGCTCACTCCGCCGCGCGAGCTCATAAATTTAGGCAGCGTCCTTTGCATTTCAAGGTCGCTAGGTTTTGGATAGGCCGCCGTATGACAAAAGCTCTGCAGCACGAAATCAGCTGAAAATCCGAGGCTTGCCAGCTCCTTGATCTCGTCGCGCGTCATCGGCCCCGTGGTATCCTGCGAGCCTACGGTTAGAGTCGCCGGTTCGCAGTACTGCCCGGCTCTAATGCCCCGCACGCCGCAGGCCTTGCCCACGATCTTTTGAGCTAGCGTATAGCCCTCACTCTCGTCCGCTTGCGGCTGCACGGGCCTCGCAAATATATCCTCCGCGCCTAAATTTAGCGCGGCTCTGGCCTTACCGCAAAGCGAGCGGCCGATGATGAGCGGTATACGCCCGCCTGCTCTGATCTCGTCAAATATCGTGTTTGGTGCAAGCGTAAAACGAGCGACCGGCTCGCCTTGAGGCTTAGCATTTTCGTTTAAATTATCAAATTTAGCTTCACCGCAAATTTGAACCGCGTCAAATTTACCCTCGGCGCTCAAATTTACCCGCCCGACGCGGAAAATCTCGCCCGCGTACGGATAGATATCGACGACGTCGCCCGTCTCTAGTGCGCTCGCGTCGGCTACGATCGGCAACGCGCCGCTATCCTCGGCGGTATTGAAAAATATCGGCGCAATCGCCGTTCCTATCACGATGCCGCCCGTTTTTTTGTTCGGCACGCCCTCTATCTCGCGCCCGAGGTGCCACTGGATGGAGTTTATGCCGCTCTTTCGGCTACTGCCAGTACCCACGACGTCGCCCGCGTAGACGACCTCGAGCCCGCCTTTTTTAAGCTCGCGGATCGTTTCTAGGCTGCCCGGCTGACGCTTAACTAGCATCGCGTTTGCGTGCAGCGGGATGTCTGAGCGCGTGTAGGCCTCGCTAGCCGGGCTTAGATCGTCGGTGTTGGTTTCGCCGGCGACCTTAAATATGACCGCTCTAATGCGTCGCGGCAAGCTCTCGCGCGCCTTAAACCACTCGGCTTCCGCCCACGAGCGCAAGACTTCAAGCGCAAATTTATTGCTTTTTGCAAGCTCTGTCACGTCGTTAAAATAATCATGCACGAAAATCGTCTCTTTTAGCACGTTACAGGCGGCCTGCGCTACGGCCTCGTCGGCGTTTTTTAGGCTCTCAAGCAGCACGATGACGCTGTATCCGCCTAGCATCGGCCGCAGCAAATTTACGGCGCCGATTTTGTCAAGGCCGCTTATCTCAAGCCCGTGATTTATAATCTCGTTTAAAAACTCCGCCTTTACCTTCGCCGCGTCGTCTACGCCCGGATTTACGCGATTTGCTAGTAAATTTACGAGCCGCTTTACCCTCCTTTGATTTTCGTCTAGCTTTGCGGCGATAATCGCTTCGCCCTCACCGCCCAGCTCCATCGGCGGTACGCGACCTGAAAGTAAGCCTAGATACTCCCTCTCGTGCGCGCTTTCAAGCCTTAAAAGCTCGCAAACCTCCCTCGTCTGCTCCTCGTTTAGCGGTAGCGGCGGCACGCCTAGGGCCTCGCGCTCTTTTACGTGTTTTTCGTACTCTGTGAAAAAATCCATCGTTTTTCCTTAATCCATTTTTTAAACGATACGATTTTAGCGAAAAACAGATAATAATATAAACTAAATTTCGCTAAATTTGCGTTACTTGATACCCAAGGAGTAAATTTTGCAAAAAGCGTATTTTGACTCGCCTATCGGCGTTTTGGAGATTTGCGGCGACGAGAGCGGCGTTTGCGAGATAAATTTCGTGCGAGATTTTGTCCGCACTGACGTAACGGACGCAAATTTAAAGCTCTGCTTAAGCGAGCTTGAAAGCTATTTTAAAGGCGAGCTTAAAACCTTTAAAACGCAGCTAAATATCGGCGGCACGGCATTTCAGAGGTGCGTTTACGAAAATCTGCAAAAGATCCCTTACGGGCAGCGCGTCACGTACGCCAAGCTTGCAGCGATGGCTGGGCGACCGAAGGCGTTTCGCGCGGCAGGCTCGGCAAACGCAAAAAACAAAATCCCCATCATCGTACCTTGCCACAGAGTCGTCGCCTCAAACGGCCTTGGCGGATACAGCGGCGGCGAAGGGCTGGCGACTAAAATTTGGCTTTTGGAGCATGAAGCGAAATTTAAAGATAAAGTTTAGCAGCGCAAAATACCTCGTCAAACGCGCGTAGCGACCGTTTGAATTTATATTTAGCGCTGTCGTTTAAATAAAATTTGCGGCGACTTTAGCTCGCTCGGCAAAATTGCGACGAATTTAAAAGGGAAAAAATGGATCTAAAAATATTCTACGACAACTGGCAAATGGAGTGCTGCGGCGATGCGTTTAAGCTCGGCGACAAGGTAAATTGGTATACGGCAAAATTTAAAGCGGATTCGGATTTCATCTTCAAGGATGCCGACTACTCTTACAAGGCGCACGGCGGAGAAGAGTGCGAGATAACGGGTGTCGTGACGGGAATTTCGGCGATATATTTTCGCTACGAACCATGCGACGGACCGTACGGACGCGTACTGCAACCGGTCGAATACAAAAGCAAAGAGATCTCGCATAGTCACGGTTACGAGCCGAATTTTGGAGGTTTTACGTTCGGTGCGTATCTTGTGCGGCTACGCGGTGCTATAGTTTGCGACTTAGTGGACAAGGTTTACGAGAAATTCGCTCTAAAGAGCAAATTTGATAGTAAAATCGTCTCGCCCAATCAAAAAGACGCGAACGGCGAAACGATTTTAAACTTAGCGATTGCGGACGTAGATGAATATGCCGTGGAAATACTGCTAAATAAAGGCGCGGATGCAAATCTGCACGGCCAAGACGGTTTCACGCCAATACAACGCGCATGTTTTTGCGATAGCGAGAGGATTTTTGAGCTGTTGCTCTCGGCGGGCGCCGACTTGGACGCGATAAACGACGCCGGAACGAGCGCAAGACAGTACTGCGAAGGTAAATTTGAGGGCGTGAAAAACGCGGCTAGGCTAAGAAAAATAATCGCAAAATTTAGGCGGTAATTTTGAAGATAGAGCGCGAAATTTGGCGGCATATTTGCTAAATTTGGATTTTAAATTTAAAAATGCGTCGGATTTAGCGCAAATTTTAGACTTTAAGCGCGGTATCTTCGCAAAGCGCGCGGTACGGCGGTGCTTGGCGAGATTCTTTAAGCCTCGCGGTAGCAAGCAACGATCTAGCTAGCCTTGGCAAAAACCAGCGTAAACACGCCGCTAGCGATCAGCGCGATACCAATCCACTCTCGCGCGCTCGGGCGCTCGCCTAAAAATATAACCGCAAAAACAACGACCAAAACGACGCTAAACTTATCTATGGGCGCTACCTGCGACGCGGAGCCCATCTGAAGCGCCTTAAAATACGCCAGCCACGACGCGCCGGTGGCCAGTCCGCTGAGCGTCAAAAACAGCCAATTCCGCGCACCAAGCTCGCCAAGGGGCTGCCACTTTTTAGTATAGGTTAGAAACAAAATTAGAGCCGCTGCGATAACTAGAGTCCTGATAAAAGTCGCGAAATTTGAGTCCACGCCCTCAAGCCCGACCTTGGCGAAAATCGCCGTAAGCGCGGCAAAAACCGCCGAAGCTAGCGCCCATAAAGCCCACTCTTGCATGATTTATCCTTTTTCGCGATTATAGTCTGATTTGGATAAATTTAGGGCAGGCATCGAGGCGGTAGAATCAAAAAATAGCTTAAATCAAGCCAAATCATGTGGCCGTTTTTAGCGTGCGATTTAGCCGCGTGCTATTTACAAGGTCGCAAGTACCGTCAAATTTAAAGCTAAAAATCGCAGCAAGCTTAAATCTGCAGCGCGCCGAGTAAAATCAAATACCAAAAACGCGATACCGAGTAAATTTTAGTCCTAAAATTTACGCAAGCGACGCAAAACGCAACTTGAAATATCAAAAAGCCGAATCAAATTTGATGGCTTACTGGCGGTTTTAAATTTAGTATTCCGCGTAAAGTCGCTAAAACTCGTCAAATCTAGAGCTACATCAAGCAATCCAAACAGGCTAAATTTAAGGCTCTTATAAAACAAAAATACGAGATTTAAGGGCTTGAAATTAGCGTTAAATCGCTTTTTACCCAAGCCCCGCCCTATCTTTGGCCGCTTGCGTGATTTCCTCTTCGTAGTCGTAGTATTCAAACGTTGCACCGTGTTGAAACGCGCCGTTTAGGATGTCGCCGCTTTGGCGATTTTTGAGGTCTATCTCGGCGATCTTAAAGCCGTCCAGCGTCTCGCAAAACTCCCTCAAACGCGACGGCGGATTTTTGAGCTTTGTAAACAAAAAGCAAAATCCGCTCCCGCCGTTTCGCCCTACGCGCCCGCGCAGCTGGTGCAGGCTCGCTAGTCCTAGCCTCTCTGCGCCCACGATCACGATCGTGCTAAGCTGCGGCAGCGAGATACCGACCTCAACAACCGTCGTCGAGAGTAGCACGTCTCCGCGCTCGCGAAATTCGCGCAGCACCTGCTCCTTTTCTTTGTCCTTGCCGTGCGTGACGTAGACATTTGTAAAATTTGTCCGCCAAAACCCCTGCGCTTCCTCTAGTCCCTGATAGTTCGAGTTTTCGCTGCTCTCAACCAGCGGATAGATCACGGCAACCTGCTTGCCTTTGGCGATTTGCGATTTGATATGCGTCAGTAGCTCGCCAAAGTTCGCGCTTTGTAAAATTTGCATATGGATGTGCTTTTCAAAAGGCATCTGCTTTAGAAAACTAAACTCCGCGAAGCTGCTTTGTATCATGCTTAGCGTGCGCGGGATCGGCGTCGCCGAAAACTGCACCACGTGAGCTCTGGTCTCATTCGCCGCTTTTGTTTGTTTATTTCTTTTTTCGGGCTCGGTTGCGGTCGAATTTGCCCGCTCGCCGCTGTCAAATTTACCGCTAGATTCGCCCTCCGCCCCGTCAAGTTGCGTCTCTTGCCCAAGCCCTCCGCTAGCTAGAGCGTTGATTTTCTCGCGCTGATTTGAGCCGAAACGGTGCTGCTCGTCTATCATAACTAAAGGCGCGGCGGGCAAGCTTTGATAGAGCAAAACATGCGTGCCGATGATGAGATTTACGCCGTCAAATTCAGGCTTGTCGCCGCTTTTAACAAGCAAAATTCGCATAAAATCAGGCAGCAAACGCGCCGCCTCGGCGTAAATTTGCTCGGCCAGTATCGACGTGGGCGCCATGATGAGCGCAGGGCCGGGATAGACGCTAAGCGCGGCAGCTAGCATAACAAGTGTCTTGCCGCTACCCACATCGCCCATCACGACGCGCCGCACCGCCTCCTCGCTGCTAAAGTCCGCACGCAGATCAGCGATGGCATTTAGTTGGTCATCCGTGGGCGCAAACGGCAAATTTTTAAGCCACTCCGAGATATCAAAAAGCTTGATTTTAGGCGCTTTAAAATGCGTTTTTTTGACGTTTAGCTTTTTTAGGTAGTTGTAAATTTCGACGAATTTTAGCACCTCTTCACCAGCTTTTTCTCGCACGAGAGCCTCTAGCATCGCCACGCTTTTTTCGTCTCCTCTGTGCAGATCTAGCAAAAACCGAGCCTCCTTAGGCGCGAGTCCCGCCTCGATCAAATTTGGCAAATTTACGTATTTTTGGATCAAATTTTTAAACGAATCGTCTCTGAGAGAAAGCTTGTATTTGGGTATGATTTCGTTTATTTTCGTGACAATTTTTGGATTTGTTAGCTGCCACGAGCCGTAGGCGTAGGCACATTTGCCGCTTACAAATACGCTTTTGCCGACCTTAAAAGCGCCGTGATGCCAAGGTTTGGCGTTAAAAATCACGATCTTTACGCTTTGCCCCCACGCCTCACACCAGCATACGGCGTGCAGCATTCCGCCTTGGCGATACGCGCTTTTTATCTCCACGGCGACGCTCACGTACCCGTCTTTTGGTGCGGCGGCTAGACTCGTATCCTCGAAGCTTTTAGGAAGCTTAAGTGCTAGATCGAGCAGAGTGGTTACGCCGATTTTTTTTAGATTGATTCTGTCTTTTTCATCAAATTTCATTGTAAAGCACGGCAAAACTGAGCTTTTCTATCTCCGCGTGCTCCGCGATAAACGCGTTTAGCTCGGCAAGCTTTAGCTTCGAGATTTTTTCTAGCTCGTCTTTAAAATTTCCTAGTTTAAAGCCGTTATAAAACTCGCTCTGAGCGATGTTTAGGCGGTTAAAAAGCGTCTCTTGGCGTAGCGGCTGCGAGCCTAGCAAAAATCTTTTAGCCTGCGCTAGCTCGCCAGCCTTTACGCCGTTTTTGACGAATTTTGCAAATTCGTCTTTTACGACTGCGACCGCCTCGCTTCTGCTCTCATTTTTGGTTTGTAGATAACCCCAAATTTGCGAGTGGCTCAGCGCAAATTCGCTCCTAGCATACGCCGAATACGCTAGCCCTCGCTTCACGCGGATCTCCTCCATCAGCCTACTGCCAAAGCCGCCCTCGCCCAAAATAAACGTCGCTACTTTGGCCTTATACCGCTCCTCACGGGAAACGTCAAAAGGCGCGCCAAAGTAAATATAGGCTTGCTCGCTAGGCTTGATGATGGCTTTTTCGCCGCATTTTTCATCTGTTTTTAGTAGTTTTAGCTTGCGCGCTTCGCCATGCTTTAGCGAGCTTAAAATTTCGTCCAAATTTAGCTCCCCCGGCGCCACTTCGCCGCCGAGCACTACAAATAAATTTGCTAGATCAAGCTTGCTAGAGATGAAGTTTTTAACGTCGTCTAGCGTGATACTCTCCACGCTTTGCTTCGTGCCGATGCTAGGTCTTGCTAGATTCGTACCGGGATAGAGTAGTCCGTTTAGCGCGACTCTAGCTAGATAGTCGTAGTCGCTTTCATTGCTAGATATCTCGCCCAGAGTCAGAGTTCGAACCTTTTCAAAGCTTTTTTGGCTTAAATTTGGCTCCTCTAAAAGCTCTTTTAGCTTAGCAAGCGCAAAAGAAAAGTGCTCCTTTAGGCAGTTTAGCTCAAACGCAAACGTCTCAAATCCCGCGCTCGCGTAAAGGCTGATCGCGCGCGTTTCAAGCTCTTTGGCAAAGCCTGCCGCACCCTTGCTTAGCGTGCCTTCGTCGAAAATTTTCGCGACGAATTTAGCAAGTCCGGCCTTCTCCTCCGCGCAAGCTCCGGCAACCTTGAAAATGAGCTTTAGGCTCACCGCTGGCAAGGTTTTGCTCGCCTCGTAGACGGCCGGGATTTGTAAATTTGCGGCTTTTAAATTTATGATTTTCATCAATAAAACCTTTCTAAAATATCATAATTAGTATTGCGTTTGGCGGGTTTTTCGCCGATGTCTTTGATGAGGCGTATCATCTCGTCTTGATTCATACGGTAGCTAGCGCCGGCGGCCTTGACGACGTTTTCCTCCATCATCGTGCTGCCTAGGTCGTTTGCGCCAAACAGCAAGGCTAGCTGCCCGATGTAGCTGCCCTGCGTGACCCAGCTGCTTTGGATGTTTGGTACGTTGTCTAAAAACAGCCTAGATACCGCAAGCAGGCGCAAATAACGATTCGAGCTTTGCTTTTTGATCTCGGGATGCTCGGCGGCTAGGCGCGTGTTTAACCCCTGAAAGCTCCATAATATAAACGCTCTAAAGCCGCCAGTCTCATCCTGCAAACTCCTAATGTGCTCCCAGTGCTCCACGATCTCGCGCGTGGTTTCTACCGTACCAAACATCATCGTAGCAGTCGTCTTTAGCCCCTCTTCGTGCGCCTCGCGGTGGATGCGTAGCCACGTTTCTACGTCGCATTTTTTAGGCGCGATTACGTCGCGGACGCGGTCGCTGAGTATCTCGGCTCCGGCTCCGGGCATCGAGTAGAGACCCTTTTCTCGCAGCCTACGAAGCACCTCCCTGGTGCTAATGCGCGAGATCCTAGCGATATAGTCGATCTCGACCGCGGAAAATCCGTGAATCGTGATACTTGGATATTTTTTTGCTATAAACTCCACGAGATCCTCGTACCACTCGATTTTTAGTTTCGGATGCACGCCGCCTTGAAACAAAATTTGCGTCCCGCCGATAGCGATGAGCTCCTCGATCTTTTGCCCGATCTCGTCAAAGCTAAGCACATAAGCGTCCTCGTCCTTGTGATCGCGGTAAAACGCGCAAAATTTGCAGTCCACCCAGCACGCGTTCGTGTAGTTGATGTTTCTATCTACGATAAAGGTCGTGACGCCGTCAGAGTGCAGCTCGCGCTTGCGTGCTAGAGCCATCGCTCCAAGCTCGTTTAGCTCGGCGTTTTCTATCAAATTTACCGCCTCGTCCACGCTTAGTCTATTCAAATTTTTCCTTTAAATTTTTTATGCGAGTTTAGCGAAAAACGCTTTTATCTTTGATAAAAGCGTTTTTTAACTTCTTGCGGATATCGTTTCGCGCCTCAAAAAAGGGAAAAGACGCAACCAAGCTAAGAAATTTAGCCATTTGGCGCTAGACGGGGTGTTGAGTCTCGTTGCGTCATAAAACAGCCCGACCGCAGAGACGGCCGCAACGGGCTTAGGCATCGCCAAGGTAGGCACTATGGTCCGCACCGTCGCAGATAGACGCCTATATAAACCGCGGCGTAAATTTGCCGCGGCTTTTTAAATTTAACCCGATTTATAAAGCTTCAATTTGATAAAATCGCGAGACATTTTACCAAAGGAGAAAAGATGAAAAATTTAATTTTAGCTGCGATTGCGGCGCTGTTTTTTGCAGGCTGCGCGGCAAACAAACCGGCTCCTGCAGAGCAAAACGCGCAGGAGTATCGCCACGCTACGCAGATAAAAGACGCTAGCTGCGCCCAGGCTCACGGCGCGATAAAAGAGTGCCCTCATCACGGAAATCACGGAGCGGACAAAAATCTCGGCTGTAGCGGCGAGAGCGCCAAATCAAAGCCGTGCCCAAAATGCGACGCGAAAGCGCAAGGATGTGCACAACATAAAGAGTGCACTCATCACGGCAAAAGCCGCGCAAGCGACGAAGCGCACGCCTGTCCTCATCACAAACACTAAAATTTAAATGCGGTCAAGGTCAAATTTGATCGCTTTCTCCATCAAATTTAAGCCTGCAAAAGCACGCAGAGGGTCAAATTTTAATTTATTTATAGTTAATTTAGATATTTAAAATTTGAGTTTATAATTCCTTTATTAATTCAAAGAAGAAAAAATGATCAAATACCGGGTATTTATAGGCATAAGTATCACGCTAGTGGCGGCTGCAACTTCGCTTTTAAAGCTAAGCTGCAGCTTTGCAAAGCCCTTATACGCCGTTGGTTCGCTTGTTTTATTCGGGATTTTATTCTACCTGCTTGCGATATTTTAGGCACATTCCCATGGGTATCGCTTACGCGATACGGTCCGAGGCGGGCATAGTTCTCATCTCGGCGATAGCTTATTTTTTATGTGGCAAAAGCTTGATTTGCCCGCAATCATCGCCATAGACATGATAGTAGCCGGAGTGGTTGTTATAAATTTATCTTAAATGAGCGTTAGTGACTAAACGTATATTAAATTAAGCTAGCCGTTTGTTAAATTTGGCTAGATTTTAAGTTTACGAAGAGAAACCAACTTTTTTGATTTTAAATTTTAAACGAGAATTTTATAAAAGTTGTAAAAACGGCAACCGTATTTTAAACTGCACCGTTAAAGGTTAATTTTATTGCAGGCAAACGCGCAAATCCAGTCGCAGTCGTTTGCCTTTTTGCAATTTTATTAATAGTTACCCAAGCCGATTAACCTTAGCTTGCCCAGTTCGTTTACTCGCCTAAAAGCCGCTCAAAACCAGGTACGAATTTCGTCGGCGAAAACTCGGTAATTTCATATTTTGCGATACCGTTTTTAAAAAACGGATCTTGTCCGATAATCTCGTCAAGCTCCGAGCGATCTTTAATGTTTGCCAAGATGATGCCGCCGCTACGCGGGATTTTACGCCCCGAGCAGATAAATTTATTTTCTGCGTAAAATTTATCCAAAAATGCATTGTGTTCGCTTATGAAGCTATCTACTTCGCTTAACTCTTTAACATAAGTTAAATTTACGATAAACATTTTGACTCCTTGAAAAATTTAAAAGCGTTTTTAAACCGCAATAATAAAAATTTAATCCCGCTGTAAAACGACTTTATTGCCTTTGGTGCCAAGCACGCGCACTTTCGAGCCCTCGGCTAAATTTCCGTCATAGCGCCACAAAGTACCTTTAAAATAAACCATGCCCTCTCTGATCTCGCCCTCGCCGCTCTCGTTTAAAAAGTCGTCCTTAACTTCGCTTTCGTGCCGGTTAAATTTAGCCTTTAAAGGCTTTCTAAGCGCAAAAAGCAGAACTAATGAGACGATAGCGATGAGTAAAATTTGATACTCCCAAGCGATATCGACAAAAAATCCAAGCACTCCGACCGCTAAAAATCCAAGCCCGAAAAATAGCACGAAAAAGCTACCGAGCATAAACTCGAGCATGATTAGGCCCACGCCGGCAGCCAGCATCAAGTACGCGGGTATCATTTCGCCGCCCTAGCGCCCAAAAAGTCCTTTAAGACGCTTAGAGAGCCGATAAGCTCGGTCGCTTCGTAAGGGACTAAAATTTTATCTTTCGAGCCGTTTTTGGCTAGCTCGTTAAAGGCTCCGACGCGGTCGCGCGCGAGCAGGAATTCGGCTGCTTTTGCGTTTTGCGCCATGCTTTCGTTTATCATGTCCATAGCCTCTTTTTGAGCCGTGGCTAGCGCTATTTGCTCGTATTTTTTCGCATCGGCCATACGCTCGATGGCTTCGGCTTGCAATACTTTTTCTTGCTTTAACGCCTCGGCGTTGCGGATGAGCGCCTCTTTTTCAGCCTGCGCTTTTAGCTCGATCGCACGTTTTTCTCGCTCGGCTTTCATTTGTAGATTCATCGCTTCTTCGATGCCTTGAGGCACGGAGATCTCGGAGATCTCGACGCGCATGATCTTTACGCCCCAGTTATCGGCGGCGTCTCCGAGCGCTCTTTGCAATGCGGAGTTTAGGCGGTCGCGCGAGCTAAGCGTGTCATCGAGGTTCATAGCGCCTATCTCGCCGCGCAGCGTCGTCATGGCTAAATTTGCGATCGCGCGCTTGTAGCTATCGACGTTATACAGAGCCATTTTGCCGTCCACGACCTTTAAAAACACGATGCCGTCGACGCTGATATTTACGTTATCTTTGGTGATGACTTGCTGCTTGGTTATATCTACTAGCTGCTCTCTTACCGTGATTTCGGCACGGATCTGATCGACAAAAGGGATGATGATGTGAAATCCGCCGTCAAGCACCTTGTGAAATTTACCCAAACGCTCGACGATGTAAATATCAGACTGCGAGATGATCTTAATACCGGCTTTTAAAAACAAGACCGCAAAGGCCAGCACGACCACGGCAAATACGATAAACGGGATGCTCTCTTCCATGACTACTCCTTAAAATATTTTTCATCATTTTAGCCGCTTTTTGCTAAAAAATCGCCATTTTAGCGGAAAATTTTTAGTATAATTAGCCAAAATTTTAAGGATAAATCATGAAAAATATTTTATTTTTGGCAGCGGCTGCGATGATATTTGCAGGCTGTGCGGCAAGCGACGGCGCAAGTGCGGTAAATAGCAAAAAATGCGGCGGTACGGAGGTTTTTGAAACGTGCGGTGCTGAAATAGATAAGGAAAATTTGATCGGCGTTTACGAGGCCAAGGTGCTTTGCGACGGATGTAGCGAAAACTCAAAAAGCACGCTAACGCTCAACGCGGACGGCACGTTTAAAATCGACACCGTTTATCAAAAAAAGATCGCGCAAAGAGAGCTACAAAATGGCAAATACGAGATAGAGGGCAACACCCTAAGAGTGACGAATCAATACCGCGAAAAGCTAAATTTCGAGATTAGCGGCGATACGCTACGCCAGATAAGCAACCAAAACAGCTTTATCAAAGAAAATTTTGCCCAGGAGCGCATCTACAAAAAGCTAGAAGCCAACTAAGCAGCAAATTTAGCGCTCAAATTTGACCCGAAGCCAAAATGAATAAATTTATAACCCTACTAAAAACGCAGCCCGTTTTCGCGCGCCTCTCGCTCATACAACTGATTTGCTATTTTGGCGTTTGGTTCTCGCACACGGGCATTTTCACGCTGCTTATCGAGCTTGACGCGCCCGTTTGGGCGATCACGGCGGCAGCAGCGCTTGCTTTCGTGCCGGGCGTGCTGCTATCGCCTTTTAGCGGTATCGTGGTGGATAAATTTAGCCCTAAACCTATGCTAATAGCGCTCACGGTCGTAGAGATGGCGACGGTTTTTATGCTCGTTTTTATTGACAAGCTCTCCTTGATGTGGCTACTATTTGCGATAATATTTATCAGAGTCGGGGCCGGCGGAACGTATTTTCAGGTCGAGATGAGCTTGTTTCCTAAAATTTTAAACAAAGACGACCTAAAAACCGCAAACGAGATCCACTCGCTTATCTGGGCATTTTCATACACCGCAGGCATGGGGCTAGCGGGCATTTATATCCATTTTTTCGGGATAAAAAGCGCCTTTTTGCTAGACTGCGCTCTTTACGGCGTAGCACTCATCGTCCTGCTTAAAACGGACATCGCCGTGCGAGCCAAAAAAGGCGGCGAAAGAGTCCGCGAGATGCTAAAAAACGGCCTAAAATACGTAAAACAAAATCCGCTCATCGCACATCTCATCATGCTACACGCCGTTGTGGGCGTAACCAGCTATGACGCGCTCGTGGCTCTGCTAGCCGACTATCCGTACGCTGGCCTGCTCTCGGCATCGCTCATCATCGGCTACATAAACGCCTGCCGCGCCGTCGCCCTTATCGTCGGTCCGCTCGTGCTTAGCAAATTCGTCTCAAACGCAAACCTAGTCTATATCTACGCCGGGCATGGCCTTGGCGTCATAGCATGGAGCGCGCTGCAGTTTAACTTTTATATCGGATTTATAGGGATTTTTTGCGCGGGATTTTTCACCTCGACGCTTTGGAGCTACACCTACACGCTCATCCAGCAAAAGTGCGATCCCGCATTTTACGGCCGTATCATCGCCTATAACGATATGGTTTATCTAGGCGTCGCGGCGGTGATTTCTAGCGGCATAGGACTTCTTTTTGAGCTAGGACTTAGTCTCTGGCTGATCACTGCGCTAATAGGCTGTATGTTTTTTGCCGGAGCGATTTATTGGCTATTCGTGCGTAAAATTTACAAAGACGAGCTAGCATAAATTTGATTTGCGGCGCGGGTTTGGCAAGTGGCAAATTTGCCGTCCACACCAAAAATGCAGCCGTCCGCTCGCGTCAAATTTAAGCAAATTTGAGCCGAATTTGACCTCAAATTTATCTCGCTCAGGCCTTGGCGTAATAAGTCGTTCCGTTTGAAATATGTTTTTTATAGAGCGTCGTAAACGGCACCAAATCGGCATGTCCGACGTAGAGCCTGCCGTGATCGCTCAAAATTTTATGAAAGCGCTCGACGGTTTTTAGCTTAAATTCCTCGTTAAAATAAATCATCATATTTCGCGAGAAAATGATGTCGAATTTGCCCAGCTTAAAGATCGCGTCGTCAAAGATATTTGCCACGCTAAACTCGCATCTAGGCAGCATCTCGCGCTTGATTTCGTACTTGCCGTCGCGTTTTGTGAAGTAGATATTTTTTTGATTGTCGTTTAGGCGGTGCAATGAACGCTCGTTATAAACGCCCTTTTTACAGCTATCGATAGCCTCGGAGTTTATGTCGATACCAACGATAGTGACGCGATTTACGTCAAGCAAATTTGAGTGTGCTAGCATACCTAGTGAGTACGCCTCGTCGCCCGTCGAGCACGGCGCGCACAGTATACGCACGCTATCAAGCTCCTCTCTAGCGTAGTAGATCGCGGCTTGTAGCTGCGGCAACTCTCTGTAAAAATAAGTCTCGTTCGTGGTGATCAAATTTACGATTTCTTGCCTCATAAAGCGGTCTACGACGACTTTTGAGCTTAACGCTTCAAAGCTTGGAATGCCGCTTGCTTGGCAGAAATTTATTAGGCGCTGCTTTATCATGTCCTTTTTGGACTCCAGATCCACGCCGCACATATTTTTGATAACTTCGACGAATTTATTTAGCCCCGCCGCATCGCTAGGAGCGGGCGTCAAATTTGCATTTTCAAGCATGTAAAAACCTTTCCAGTTCCGCTCTTATACCGCCGATGGGTAGCGACCTTAAATTTGCGTTGATTTCTTTCGCGCGTTTTGGCATGCCGTAGACGATCGCGCTCTCCTCATTTTCGGCGATGCATTTAGCGCCGGCTTTATATAGCTCGTTTAGCCCGCGCGCGCCGTCGTCGCCGATGCCAGTTAGCAGTATCGCCATGACGTCGGCAAACTTACAAGCCTGAACGCCGGAGTGAAAAAGCACGTCTACGTTGGGGTTATACGTGGTCTCCTTTGCCGGCGAGCACATGCCGGCCGTTAGGGGGCTAGCAGAGATTATCTCGGAGTTTTTTTCGCAGATATATATCGCGCTTTTTAGCTGCGTGGGCGCGCCTAGCATCGCGACCTGCGCCGCGCACTCCTTGTCAAACTGCGAGATAAAACTAGGGATGAAAGCCAGGCTCATATGCTGCGCGATAACGACGCTAGCTCCGTTTAGCTCAAGCCCTTTAAAAAGCCTTTTTAAATGTCCCGGACCGCCCGTCGAGGCGCCGACTAAGACCAGTTTTTGTTTCAAATTTATTCCGTTTTTCAAGTTAATTTTACGGCTATTTTATCTTTATTTATATTAAATTTAGCTATAAGGCAAAATACATAAAATAATGCAAATAATTTTATGATAACTGGGTGCTGCGGCAAATTTTGGACGAGATTTTTGCGCTTGCAGTAGCGGCGGAATAGTCGTCAATTTTACTTGATAGCGGGCGGTTTTATTTTCTTTAGATGAGGCTCTTTTTTATCGTGCGTTACCGCTTTTTCTAGCGCGTATTTTGGGTAGTTTGCACCTTTTGAGCCGTTACCGCTAGCAAAAACTAGAGCCGAAAATAAGATCAACAAAGGCAAGGCTAAAATCGCTATTATCCCGACCGTCTTTTTCATTTAAATTGCCTAGTTCGCGCTCAAATTTGCACTTGCGATAAGCCTGCCCTCGCTTCTACTTTGCCGCAAGCGCCCTATTTTTTATTCGTCATTTGATACAAAAAGTTAAAGATTTCGGCGACTGCTTTATAGAGATTTGGCGGGACTTCCTCGTTTAGATCGACCTTGCTTAGAACCTCGATTAGATCGGCGTCCTCTTTGATTGGGATATCGTGAGATTTGGCTAGATTTATGATGTTTTTCGCCACTTCGCCCGAACCCGTAGCTAGCACCTTTGGAGCATTATCTTTTTGGCGGTTGTAGCCAAGAGCCACGGCTTTTTTAGTTTTTTGTACTTTTGCCAAATTTACGCCTTTTTATCAAAGCCCATATCAAGCTTATCCAGACCGCCGTAAACGCCGCTAAGACGCAGTTTAGGTATAGTTTTTAGGCTAAAATTCGACACTATCAGCCCCTGCTCGCCGATAGCCCTTTTTAGCTCCTTTGCGCCGCTTAAGATGAGCTCCTTAAACTCCTCTTTTTGCGTCGCGATCGCAAGGTCGATGTATTTGTTTTCGCTAAGCGCCACCATGATGTTGATTTGGCCGAAATTTTGAAAATTTAGGTCGATTTGCGCGTAGTGTTTTTGCTTTTTACCCTGCTTAAACCTGATGTTTCCGCCCTCTACGCCCTCCCAGACGTATGGCAGATAGGTCTGCACGCCGCCTGCGACCGCGGAGGCTAGCTGGTGCATCTCGATTTGAGCGAGTAGCTTTGAGGCGGCGTCTTTTACGGAGCTAGCGTCAGAGGACTTTGACTGCATGTTTAAAAGTGCGCTTTTTACGTCGTTTTGCAGGACTTTCGCCGTCTCTTCGGCGCTTTTTGGCGTCACGGCGCCAAGCTCGCCGCGGGCGATGTTTTGCTGTTTTATTAGCTTGCCGACTTCATCTAAGTTGTTTTTTGCTTCAAAGCCGGCTTTATCGGCGATTTGCAGGGCGAAATTTAACTTTCTAGCCGCATTTTGCAGCTTGTCTTGCAGCGTCGCGCCCTCGCTTCCTTCCGCGCCGTCTCGGACGATTTTTTGCGCGAAATCGTTAAATTTATCCTGCGAGGCCGCAAGCGCGCTAAGCTCGTCCGTTAGATCTTTTATCGCGTTTTTTAGCTCGGCGAAATTTAAAGCAAAGCCTCTGTTTTGACTTAGTTTTTCGCTGTTTAAATTTTGCATTTTCTCGCCCGCGTTTGCTAGTAGCTGCGAGACTTTATTTAGCTCGGCGTTTAGCGTTTTTTCGTTTAGGCTTAGCCCGCTGCCGCTCATGGCGCTTGCTTGTTTATCCATAAATTTAGCCGCATTTTCGAGCTTGTCAGCGATCTCAAAAAGCTGTTTAAAAGGCGAGCCCGCTAGCGTATCCTTGGCTGCGGTTTTAGCGTTTTGTAAAATTTGATCAAGCCTTGCAAAGCTCTCGTTCGTGCTTAGGCTGTCATCCTTAGCCAAGGCTGAAATTTGCTCCAAAAGCTGCTGATTCGAGAGATTTTTTATATCGCCAAACAGCTTATTTATCGCGCTAGGTAGGTTAAATTTGCCGTTTAGCGCGTCCTTTAAATTTGCCTCCAGCATGATGCCCGAGTTTTTTATCTGTTCGTTTAGCGGCGCGCTTTTTATGTCGGCGACGGGTTTTAAAAACTCCTTTAGCTTAAGCGCGAATTCCTTTAGGTCGGGCTCATTTTCGGCAAGCGCGACGAGGCTTTTCATATCTTTTGCGAGATTTGGCGAGAGCTGGAGATTTTTAGCCTGCGCGGCCAGCTCTTTGGCCTGCGTAGGGCTTGATTTTAGCTCGTCTAAAAGCTTATTTACGAGCTTGTCTAAATCCTTTACGGCGTTATCTGCGGCTTCGGAGCCTAAATTTTGCGAGGGCGCGGGCTGATTTTTAAAAAGATTTTTGGTTTCGCCCGCCTGACCCGTCTGTCCGGCGTTTGCGCCGCCTACTCCGCCTGTTTTGGGTAGCGCGCCGCCGACTGCGGCTTGGGTCGCGATTTGCGAGCTTATAGCGTTATTTACTGATTCCATACGGCTATATCGTCAAATTTGAGATTTTCATTAGCTATTGGCCATCGTGCCGGGGCTATGCTCAAAGCCTCGCCTGCTTTCAAGCGGAACGGTCTTTTGCGTGAGGCAAAACGCGATGAGAAACGCAAGCAGCGCCGCATAAACCCACATAAAGCCGTCAAAGCCTAAAATTTTCATACTAGCGCCCATTATCACGGACGAAAGAAGTGAGCCGAAAGAGTAACTAAAAAGCACGGCGCGCCCTACTTCGATGCCTTGATTTTTATGTTTTAAAACATCGTTGGCGCGAGCAAGCGATAACGCATAGAGGCAAAAAGCGCCGGAACCCAAAAAAAACGACAAAACGTACTGCGCGTAGATGGAGGGCTTAAGCGCCAAAAAACAAATAGCCGCAAATAGCGACACGCCCGCGCAGCACATTATCGCGGGGCGGCGACCGAATTTATCCGAAAAGCCGCCGATGAGAGAGTGAGCGATAAAGCCGCCCGCCATTGCGACGGTCATAAAAAACGAAACCTCCCTCGCGCCGTATCCTTGCAGCAGGATATAAACGCTAGCCATCGCAAAAAAGCCGTTTATGAGGATGCCCGCTACGATGCTGGTAATGAGCGCCAAAGGCACGAGCGCAAAGACCTTCGGGATAGAGACGCTCTTTTTTTCGGGGATAGGCGGCTCTTTGATGCGGATTAAATTTAAAGGAATACTCGAAAACAAAATAAACGCCGCGCTAAGCAAAAGCACGTGCGAAGTGGATAAATTTAGCGATAGCACGAGGATACCCAGTCCAAAACATACGTAAAACGTGATCTCGTAAAATGCCAGTACTCGCGAGCGCACTTCGTTTCTAGCGCGCGCGTTGAGCCAGCTTTCGATTATCATTAAAATCGAGTAGTAGCAAAATCCCAAACACCCGCGCAAAAACGCCCAAAAATAGAGATTTTGGCTAAGGTCGTGAAACATCGCCGCGATACCAAAAAGCGACGCAAATATCCCAAAGCTCCTGATGTGGCCGACTTTTGAGACGATTTTATGCGAAAATATCGTAGCTATCATAGCTCCAACGAAAAATACCGCGATAACAAATCCCGTCTCTAGCTCGTCCGCGCCCATTTTTTTTAGCTCGACGCCCGCAGAGCTGATGATGAGGCCGTTTCCCACAAACAAAAACGCCATCCCGACGAATAGCGCAAACATCGATCTAATCGTTATTATCGAGCTATTTCTCATTGCTTTTTACTCCATATATCAAAGCGCCCGCGGGCATCGCCGCAAGCGCGATCAAAAACGCGGCGATATCAAGGTTGTCTTGTCTTTTTAGCGCCAAAAATCCGACGACCAAAACCGCATACGCGATCAGCCGAAAAGGCACGAAGGCGGTGAAATAGTTGGGCGAATTTTGCTTTAAATTACGCGCGAAATTTTGCTTTTTTGACGGCTTAGTTTCGCTGTTTTGATTTGATTCGTTTAAATTTGACTCATTTGCCCGGCTTAAATTTGACTCGCCGCTTTGGCCTGCGCCGCTTAAATTCTGCTCGTCAAATTTGCCCTGCGCGGCTTCGTTTTGTTCTGTTGCCGCGTCAAATTTAACCCGCTCGTTTTCGCCGTTTAAATTTAACTCCGCCGCCTGGTCAAATTTCGCGTCCGCTTTTACCGAGCCGTCCAAATTTGACGCATCTAGTCGCTTAGCATTTTCGCAGTGCGGGTCATGCCCGTCAAATTTAGACTCAGCGGGGCGGTCCGGAAACTCCTCGTGATTTTCGCCCCACTCGTCTATGTCGTCATCTGCGGAGGCGTCATAGTCTCGCACGCCGTTTTCTACGCGTTTTTTGTAGGCTCTAAAGGTCGCCGCCAGCACCAAAAGCGAGCCCGCAAACGCGACCTGCGAGCTGTAAAACCACGCGCGGCCAAACACCGCCGAGCCCAGCAAGAGCAAAGCCTCAAACGCGCCGTAAACGGCAAGGAGCCTAAAAATCACTCATCGTCCTCGTCGTCGTCTTTCGCGGGTTTAAATTTACCTTTATCTTTTAGCTCGTCAAGGCTTTTTATCTGCGCGTCGTAGGCCTTTTTGACATTTAGCGCGGCTGCGGCGATACCGACGGCTATGCCCGCAAACAGCGTCCACGTCCAGCCCGTTTCCTTCATCGCCCAGTAGCCAAACCCGGCCCCGATAGCAAGCGCCACGACGATAGAGATGCCCAAGCTTAGCTGCTCGGCGCCTTTTACGATCTCGCCTAAATTTATCCTAGCCATCAGACAAATCCCCAACTGTTTTTTATCTGCTCTTTTATCTTTTCTCGCTCTAGTTTTGCCTCTTTTAGCCGCTCCTCCAGCTCGGCGATCCTGGCTTTTACGCCTTGCATCCTCTCGTGCTCGTCGTGCATCTCGTCCGTGATCTCGTCAAAGCTCTCGTCTGCGGCCCTAACGGCAAAAACTATATCCTCGTCGCTCATCGCCTTGCAAACAAAGCCCGTCTCAAACTGGCTAGGCGCTAGATAAACGCCGCGTTTTAGCATACTTGCGTGAAATTTGGCGTATAAATTTACGTCGCTTTTTAGCGCGTCGTCGTAGTTTTTGACCTCGTTTTGATTAAAGAAAAACCCGAACATCGAGCCTCGCACCGTCGTTTGCAGCGCGATACCGTGCTTTTTAGCGGCCTCGGCAAAGCCTCTCATTAGCAAATTAGCCTTTTTACTTAGCTCGGCGTATAAACCGTCGTCGGCAAAAATTTTACTTAGGCTCGCGATGCCTGCGGCCATAGCTACGGGATTGCCGCTTAGCGTGCCTGCTTGATACACTGCGCCTAGCGGACTTAGGCAGTCCATGATAGCGGCTCGTCCGCCAAACGCCGCCGCCGGGCAGCCTCCGCCGATAACCTTGCCAAACGTTACTAGATCGGCCTTTATACCGTTAAATTCGAACGATCCGCGCCTGCTCGCGCGAAATCCGCTCATGACCTCGTCAAATATCAGAACTGCGCCGTTTTCGTCGCAAAGGCGTCTAAGCCCGCTTAAAAACTCGTTGCTAGCAGGCACTAGCCCCATATTTCCGGCGATAGGCTCGATGATTAGAGCGCCTATTTTGCCCTTATTTGCCTCAAATATCGCCCGTACGCTTTCTAAATCGTTGTAGCGCGCTAGATACGTGTTTTTTACCACATCGGCAGGCACTCCGCCGCTTGAAGCATTGCCGTACGTCGTAGCGCCGCTGCCCGCTTTTACCAAAAGCGCATCGCTATGCCCGTGATAGCAGCCTTCAAATTTTATCAGTCCGTCCTTGCCGCTAAAGCCGCGCGCTACGCGTATCGCGCTCATCGTGGCCTCGGTGCCGGAGCTTACGAAGCGTACTTTTTCTACGTTTTTAAACTCGTCGCAGATTAGTTTAGCTAGCCTTGTTTCTAAATTTGACGGGGCGCCAAAGCTAAGCCCCTTTTTAGCCGTCGCTATTACCGCGCTCTCGATATCCGGGTCGCAGTGTCCAAAGATGAGCGGTCCCCAGCTCTGGATGAAGTCCAGATAGCGGTTTCCCTCGATATCGACTAGATACGCCCCCTCGCCGCGATCTACTATAAAAGGCTCGCCGCCGACGCTACCAAACGCGCGAACGGGCGAATCTACGCCGCCAGGGATATAAATTTTGGCTAGTTCAAAAGCTTCTTTGTTCGTCATTTTTTATCCTTGTTGAAATTTATCACGTATTCGTAAAGCAAATTTATCTCTTCGTCGGTTAAAAAGTAGCTAGGCATCATGCTCCTTGCGCCAAGTACGCCTTTTTTAAACGTCTCTAAATCAAGATTATTTATCCTAGGAGCTACCAGTTCTTTTTCCTCTTTTACTTTTGTTTTTTTATTTTCTTCTTTGTATTTTGCGATCACGCTGCCCTCGCCGCCGCTGCCGTGACACTTGTCGCAGCCGATGCCGCGCGGGTTTTGATAGAGCATCTTCGCGTATTCGTTTTTCGTGATAAAATCGCTCGCAAACGCCGCGCCGTAAAGTAGCGCTGAAATCAGCCAAATTTTCATAAATTCTTTCGCTTTTTCGTAAATTTAATCTAAAATTAGCTATCATACAATCTTTGCGATTAAAAAGTAATAAAGGACGAAAATGACGATATTAGATGGAAAAAACGTAAGCGCGCAGGTAAAAGAAAGAGTAAAAAACGAAGCGCTAAATTTGAAAAATCAAGGCATAGAGCCTGCACTTGCGGTGATACTGGTAGGCGAGGATAAAGCCAGCCAAACCTACGTCGCGGCAAAAGAAAAAGCCTGCATAGCCTGCGAGATAAAAAGCGTGATGCACCGCTTGCCCGAGTCTACGACGCAAAGCGAGCTAATCGCGCTAATAGACGTGCTAAATTTAGACGACGGCATCGACGGCATATTAGTGCAGTTGCCGCTACCAAAGCACATAGATACGAATAAAATTTTAGAAACCATTAGCCCCGCAAAAGACGTGGACGGCTTTGCCGCGATAAACGTCGGCAAGCTAGCTAGCGGGCTTGACGGGTTCGTACCGTGCACGCCGCTAGGCATAATGGAAATTTTTAAAGCATACGATATAAATTTAGAGGGCAAAAACGCCGTCGTGATCGGACGTAGCAACATCGTGGGCAAACCGATGGCAAATCTACTGCTAAACGCCAACGCGACCGTAACCGTGACGCATAGCAAAACGCGAAATTTAAAAGAAATCTGCGCGGAGGCCGACATCCTAGTGGCTGCTATCGGTAGAGCCGATTTCGTAACGGCTGATATGGTAAAAGAGGGCGCCGTCGTGATCGACGTAGGCATAAACCGAATGGACGACGGCAAGCTAAAAGGCGACGTCAAATTTGACGAAGTAGCTCCAAAATGCTCGTTTATAACGCCCGTTCCCGGGGGCGTAGGCCCGATGACTATCGCGATGCTACTGTCAAACACCATAAAATCGGCCAAAAACCGCGCGAAGAAGGCATAAATTTTGAAAAAAGCGTTTAATAAATTTTTAGATTTTTCAAACAGCTGGACGGGCACGGTCGTCATCGTCTTGCTCGTGATTTTCTTTGTCGCGCAGGCCTTCGTGATACCGTCTGGTTCGATGAAGGATACGCTTTTAGTCGGCGATCATCTTTTCGTTAAAAAATTTAGCTACGGCATCTCGACTCCGCGCATTCCGTGGATCGAGGTCAAGGTTTTGCCAGATTTTAACGGTAACGGTCATCTCATCGAGGGAGCAAAGCCGCAGCGCGGCGATATCGTGGTTTTTCGCTATCCGCACGATGAAAAGATCCACTACGTCAAGCGAAATTTCGCAGTCGGCGGCGATGAAGTGATATTTACGGAAAAGGCGCTATTTTTGCATCCGCACGAGGGCGAGGAGTTTATAAAGGCAAATTTCGACGAAAAAGATATCGTTAAACTAGGAGGCAAACTTTTCGTCAAAGAGCCCTATAAATTCGGCGGCATCCACTACGACGAGAAGGTAAATTTATTTGATTTAGCCGTAAACTACCTAAACGCAAGCAAATTCGCCATGCAACCCGTTATCGTAAACGAACTACCAAGCGTAGGCAACTATCCGTTTAACGCATTTTATTTTCAGGTCCCTGAAGGCGAGTTTTTTATGATCGGCGATAACCGCGACCACTCAAACGACAGCCGATTTTGGGGGTCCGTGGCCTACAAAAATATCGTCGGCAAGCCTTGGTTTGTATATTTTAGCTGGGACGACGAATACAAAATCAGATGGAACAGAGTCGGCAAGAGCGTGGATTTTATACAAAACTCGCCCGAGCTGCTAAACGCCGCCAGAGCAGAAGCTAAAAACGACGGAAACAAGATCGAATGAACCTTGACAGTATCAACTTCGCTCAGGTAGCGATCCTAGTCGCCGTACTCGTTATATCCGTCGTCGGACACGAGATCGCGCACGGATACGCAGCGTTTAAATTCGGCGACTTGACCGCCAAAAATTTGGGGCGGCTCAGCATAAATCCCATAAAACACGTCGATCCGCTAGGCACTATCGTCGTGCCAGCACTCATGTACCTTAGCACGGGAGTGACGTTTGGCTGGGCTAAACCCGTACCCATAAATTTGCGCACGGTGCTTTATAACGGCGGCTACAAGGCTGCTATCGTCGTCGCGCTTGCTGGCATCGCATACAACCTTGCTCTTTTTGCGCTAGCGTTTTGCCTATTTAAATTTATAGGCTTCGAGGGATTTTTTGACGGCGCGATAGCGGAGTTTGCATTTATGCTTGCAGCCGTAAATTTAGTCCTAGCTCTCTTTAACCTCTACCCTATCCCGCCTCTTGACGGCTCAAAGGCGCTTGAGTATTTTTTGCACATTTTCGGGCTTCACGGCGCGGCAAACTGGCTAAATAGCATGCAAAGATACGGCTTTATCGCGCTAGTTATCATCGTGATCTCGCCGTTAAAAGATTACTTTTTCGAGCCCATACGATATGCCGTGGCGATCATGAGGATGTTTTTGTAAACGGCAAATTTTAAAATTTAGCCCAAATTTCGCTCCTAAAGGCTCGCGGCGAAATTTTACTTTAATGCTTTTTTGCTATAATTAAGCATTTTTTAGCTTATGGAAATTTCATGAAAATAGACAAAATTTTTATCGCGAGCGACCACGCGGGCTTTGATCTTAAGGCGCAAATTTGCGAGCTTTTAAAAAACGAAGGTTTTGACATATGCGACCTAGGAACGCATAGCAAAGATAGCGTCGATTATCCCGATTTTGCCGAGCTTCTAGCGCAAAATTTACGGCACAAAAACCAATACGGCGTGCTAATCTGTGGCACGGGTATCGGCATCAGTATCGCGGCCAACCGTCATTCGCACGTTCGCTGCGCTCTTTGTCACGACGTCACCACGGCAAAACTAGCGCGCGAGCACAACGACGCAAATGTGCTAGCCATGGGTGCTAGAACTATCGGCGACGCCGTAGCTGCTGATATGATAAAAGCCTTTTTCGCTACCGAATTTGCCGGCGGCAGACACGAAAGGCGCGTGAAAAAACTAGGAGGCGAGAAATGACCGATTGGCTCGTACTTACGATTTTGATCTGCATTTGTATCTATCTCACCGTGATGGTGTTTTACTTTAAAACCTTGCTTAAAAAAGAGCGCACGACGCGCGATTTTATGAAAAACAATCTCCAAGATACCGAAGTCGTAATTCGCAAGTTACAAATCCAGCTCCAGCGCGGCCTTGGCAACATCGACATACTCACCGACGAACTAAACAAAGTCAAAAACGATGCCAACGCCCTTCGCACCAGAAACTCGCAGTACCGCCTGGAAAACGACAAACTCCGCCAGCGCATCCGCGAGCTAGAGGGCAAAATCGAAGCGCTACTATAAATCAAATTTAAAGGCAAAAAATGAAAGGACTAGACAAAGCGGGGAAGGAGTTTTTATTAAATTCTATCCGCTGCATAAACGATTTTCCAAAACCGGGCATAGTATTTCGCGACATCACGACGCTGCTAAACAACAAAGAGGCGTTTAATTTTTTAATGGATCATCTAGTTGCCAGATACGAGGGTGCCGATATCGATTTCATCGCGGGCATCGAGTCGCGCGGATTTATATTCGCAGCGGCTTTGGCGGCTAAACTGCGACTACCTTTCGTGCCGATTAGAAAGCCAAAAAAACTACCCTACATCACGATCTCGCAAAAATACAGCCTAGAGTACGGCGTGGATGAAGTGCAAATTCACGTCGACGCATTCGGCGAAAAAGCGGGCGCAAAAGTGCTTTTAATCGACGATCTAATCGCTACTGGGGGCACGGCCAAAGCCTCAGCAGAGCTAATCAATCAAACAAACGCCGTTTGCGTAGAGGCCTGCTTTTTGATCGATTTAAAGGATCTGGGCGGTAGTGCAAATTTACGCCCGCTAACTAAAATTTACAGCATTTTGGAGCTATGATGGAAGAATTTTTTACGAAATTACTCATCGAGTACGGTTACATCATACTTTTCGTCTGGTGCATAATGGAAGGCGAAATGGCGCTCATAATGGCAGGTATCCTCTCTCATCAAACGCATATGCATATCGTGCCGGCCATCTTCGTAGCAGGTCTGGGCGGCTTTGTCGGCGATCAAATTTACTTTTATCTAGGCCGCTACAACAAAAAATATATCGCCAAAAAGCTTCATACCCAGCGCCGAAAATTCGCCATCGCGCATATAATGCTGAAAAAATACGGCTGGCCGATCATCTTTATCCAGCGCTATATGTACGGCTTTCGCGTCATCATACCGATGACCATAGGCTTAACTGGATACAGCGCAAAAAAATACGCGTTTATAAACCTAATAAGCGCGTGGTGCTGGGCCGCGATAACGATAATTCCCGCGTGGGTTTTGGGCGAGCACATACTTGAAATTTTACACAAAGCAAAAGAGCACTGGTACGTCGCCGTGCCGGTAGTAGCGCTATGTTTAGGCGCTTTGCTCTACGGCTTTAAGCGCATAGAAAATAAAATTTTAAACGAAAGGAAACACAGAGGTGCAATTTCAAATAGTAAATAAAAATTTAGAAGAAATCAAGGCCGATTTGGAGCTTATTTTCGTCGTAGATAAAAACCTAAAACATAAATTTATAAAAGACGAAAAGGCGTTTAAATTTGCCAACTACAAGGGCGAGAGCGTCTTGCTTTTGCTAGAAAGCGGCAGGGTTTACGTCCCGCTAAATAAGCTTGGCTACGACGAGCTTCGCATAGCTGCGGCAAAAGCCTACAACGCGGTAAAATCGCTAAACGTCAAAAGCCTAAAACTAGCCTCATACGTCGCAGGCTGCCAAAAAATGAGCTTTCAGGCTCTAACCGAGGGCTTTTTGCTAGGCGCTTACGAATTTAACAAATACAAAGAAAAAAAAGAAAAATACGCGCTAAAAGATATTATTTTTAGCTCTGAGGAGTATAACAACAAGGATGTCCGCGAAAACGACGCAAAGGATGGCTTTGCTCACGGCGAGATAATCGCCTCTGCGACAAATTTCACCAAAGACATCGTAAACGAAATACCAGAAATCTACACCCCGCAAAAAATGGCTGAAGAGGCGCAAAATCTAGCTAAGTCTAGCCCAAATTTAAGCTGCAAAATTTACGACGAGAAATTCCTCGAAAAAGAAAAGATGAACGCATTTTTAGCGGTAAATAGAGCCAGCGTCCATCCGCCTCGCCTCATCCACCTCATCTACAAACCAAAAGACGCGAAAAAACGCGTAATCTTCGTCGGCAAAGGACTAACCTACGATAGCGGCGGGCTTAGCTTAAAGCCAGCTGATTATATGCTAACGATGAAAGCCGACAAAAGCGGCGCAGCTGCGGCGATAGGTATCATAAAAGGCGCGGCGGAGCTAAATTTGCCGTTTGAAATTCACGCGATTTTAGGCGCGACGGAAAATATGATCGGCGGCAACGCCTATAAACCGGACGACGTGCTGATCTCTCGCAGCGGCGTTAGTATCGAGGTGCGAAATACCGACGCCGAGGGGCGACTGGTACTTGCCGACTGCCTCAGCTACGCGCAGGATTTTAAGCCCGATATCCTCATCGACATGGCGACGCTAACTGGCGCTTGCGTGGTCGGTCTTGGCGAATACACAAGCGGCATAATGGGTAACAACGAGGAGCTAAAGGCCGAATTTAAGGCAAAAGCGGCAAAGAGCGGCGAGCTAAATACGATTTTAGAGTTTAACCCTCATTTGCGCGAGCTAATAAAAAGTCAGATCGCAGACGTCAGCAACACTGGATCCAGTCGTTACGGCGGCGCGATCACGGCGGGGCTTTTCCTCGATAAATTTATAAAAGACGAATTTAAAGACAAGTGGATACACCAAGATATCGCTGGTCCCGCATACACCGAAAAAGCTTGGGGATATAACCAGGCGGGCGCGACGGGAGCGGGCGTGCGAATGAATCTTTATTATCTATGCGCTATGGCAAAGGAGCTGTAATGGGACTAGCAGTAGGTATCGTAGGTTTGCCAAACGTCGGCAAATCAACCACGTTTAACGCGCTAACGAAGGCGCAAAACGCCGAGAGCGCGAACTATCCGTTCTGCACGATCGAGCCAAATAAAGCCGTCGTGCCGGTGCCCGATAAGCGCCTAGGCGAGCTAGCCAAAATCGTAAATCCAAACAAAATCCAATACTCCACGATCGAATTCGTCGATATCGCGGGGCTCGTAAAGGGCGCAAGCGCGGGCGAAGGTCTGGGAAATAAATTTCTCTCAAACATCCGCGAAACCGAGGTGATTTTGCACATCGTGCGCTGCTTTGAGGACGAAAACATCACGCACGTAGAAGGCGGCGTCGATCCCGTCAGGGACGTCGAGATCATCGAGACCGAGCTCATCCTTGCCGACATCGAGCAGTTAAACAAAAAAATCGAACGCCTAACCCGCGAAGCCAAAGCAAACGCAAAAGGCGCAAAAGAGGCGCTAGAGACGGCAAATGCGCTGCTAGCTCACCTAAATGACGGCAAAAGCGCGAGCAGTTTCGGTGGCAAGGACGACGACGCGTTTATAAATTTAAACAAAGAGCTAAGGCTACTCAGCGCAAAAGAGGTCGTCTACGGCGCAAATGTGGGTGAGGACGGCATCTCAGAGGATAATAAATACGTACAGGCGCTTCGCGAGTTTGCCGCGCGCTCAGGGCACGAGGTCATCAAGCTTTGCGCCAAGATCGAAGAGGAGCTAGTAGGCCTTAGCGACGAAGAGGCGCATGAATTTCTAAGCTCGCTCGGCACGAACGAGAGCGGCCTAGAAAAGATCATCAAAACGGCGTTTGCGAAGCTAAATTTGATCAGCTACTTTACCGCTGGCGTCGTCGAGGTGCGCGCGTGGACGATCGTAAAAGGCTGGAAAGCGCCAAAAGCCGCCAGCGTCATCCACAACGACTTTGAGAGGGGCTTCATCAGAGCCGAAGTCATCGGCTACGAGGACTACATCGCGTGCGGCGGCGAAAACCCGGCCAAAGAGGCGGGCAAAATGCGCCTAGAGGGCAAGGACTACGTCGTTCAAGACGGCGACGTGATGCATTTTAGATTTAACGTTTAAGGCGCAAAATCGGTCAAATTTGGCTTTATAGCCGAGCGGTTTTTGGCTAAATTTGACCGCTATCTGTTTTATGCCGCGCAGCTACGAGTCTAAACGTGATCAAAATAATTTTGACGCCCTTTTGTGCCGATGTTTTATTTACCCCAACAACTTGCGCCGCAAAATTTATTTTAGTCCTTAAGAGCGCGTTAAATTCAGCTCGGCGCGGTTTTGTCGCTCAAATTTGACTCGCGCTAAATTTAAGGAAAAATTTGAAAAAGATCATAGCCGTTTTCGTAACCGCGCCAAATTTACTCCGCACTCAAATAATTTTAAAGAACGCCAATGTCGCGCGATTTTAGTATATCGTCGCGCTATCAAGGCAGCACAAGACGCGACAACCTACCCGTCCGATACAAACAGGACTGTGGCATACAAATAGGCAAAATAGATCAAATTTGAAAAACAAAATAAGTAAAATTTAACAAAGGAGCGCAATGATAAAACCGGTCTTATTACTACTTTTTGCGCTAAATTTAGCTTTGGCAAATTTGACGAGCGAAGGTCAAGCAGCCTATGACGCGGGCGATGAGCAAAGGGCGGCTCAAATTTGGCAAAAAGCATGCGAAGCAGGAGAAGCACGCGGCTGCGTAAGGCTTGGGTTTTTATATCAAAGCGGCAAAGGCGTAGAGCAAGATGACGTAAAAGCCGGCAAATTTTACGAAAAAGCCTGCGACGCGGGCGAGCTAAGCGGCTGCAACACCCTAGCCTCGCTCTATCAAAACAGCGGCGAACACGCCAAAGCCGCCATGATTTTTGAGCGAGCCTGCGAAAAAGGATTTGGTTTAAGCTGCTATAATCTAGCTCAAATTTACGAAGCGGGCGTCGGCGTCGCGCCGGATGAAAGCAAAGCGCTAGACCTCTACGTAAAAGCCTGCGAGCGCGGATACGCTGTAGTTTGCTACCATCTAGGCGGCGTGTATGCGGACGGCGCAATGGGCAAAAACGACGAAGCCGCGAAAAACTCAAAAAACGCGCTCAAATTTTACTCGCTTGCCTGCGATGGTAAAATTTACGAAGCGTGCGAGGCTTTGGGACGGCTTTACGAGGACGGCGAGGCGGGTTTTGCGCAGGATATCAAGGCCGCTAGATCCTACTACGACAAGGCCTGCGCCGTAAATGCCTACAAATGCAGCGGCAGCGAGCGGCTGGACGAGCTATACGGCGGCTGGGCGCAGTATCAAAGCGGGCAGTTTGAGGCAGCCTACGAGCTAGGCAAAGAGGCGTGCGATAGAGGCGTAACAAGCGGCTGCGCGGCGTTATCGCAGCTCTACGCAAAAGGACTTGGCGGAGCGCGGCAAGATAGCGAGCAGGCGGTCAAATTTCACGAGAAAGCCTGCGAAGGCGGCTTTGGCGCTTCTTGCGCCGAGCTTGGTGATATGTTATTTCATGGACGCAGCGCAATAAAGGACGTTTCTCGCGCACTGGAGCTTTTTGAAAAAGCCTGCCTACTTTGGCGACTAGATGCCTGCGAGAGCCTAGCGGATGCGTATTTTGATGGATCAGACGTGCCGCAAGATATAGCAAAGGCCTTTAACTTTTACGGGATTGCCTGCTACAACGGGCTAAAACCGGCCTGCACGAATCTAGGCGCGATCTACGAAAGAGGCGTAGGCGAAGCGATAAAAGCGGACGAAAACGAAGCCGATAGCCTTTTTAGCGAGGCTTGCGAAGCCGGCGACGCGCGCGGGTGCCTAAATCTAGCGCGCCATCTTGAGCGCAGCGACAAAAAACAAGCCGCCACGCTACGCCAAAAGGCGCAAAAACTGCACGAAAAAGAGTGCGAGGCTGGGCTAGCCAAAAAGTGCATGGAGTTTAAAAAATCAACTAATAAAGGAGCAAAACATGAGTTTTAAAAAAGTTTCGTTTGCCGCTGTTGCGGCCTTTTGTCTATTTTTGGGCGGCTGCACCCAGCCTAAAACCGTGCAGATAGAGCTACCAAAAAGCGCGCTAGATAGCGTAAATCTGCCAAACGAGGTAGCCATAGACGGCGAAAAATTCGTCTTAAAGCAAAAAAACGCAAGAACGGCTGAGTTTTATCTACCAAACGAAAAAGTGGGCTTTAAGTGGAGCAAGCTAGTAAGCGTCACAGTCGACGAAAACGCCGATATCAACGAATACCAAAGGACCTTTATGACCGCGCTAAAAAGTGGACAATTCGGCAAAGCGGAGTATGATTTCAAGTCTATAAACGACAAAGAGTATCAAGCTTACACGATCTACTATCCGATCGCTGGCAACCCCGATTTTGACAACTACGAAATCAATCTAATCAACGTAAAAAGCCTTAACTGCGGGCTTAGAGTCACGCACTACGCGCTAAAGTTTCTAAATATCGCCGATAGAAGTAAATTTCACACGCTAATCAAGCAAAAAATGCCGATATTTTTAGCGCAAATGCCGCAGGTCGAGTGTAAATAAATTTACTTTCGGGCGTTATTTTAGCCGCCGCTAAATTTAGCGCCCTCTTTTTGGGTCGATATTTAAATTTGACCCAAAAAAACCGCGACAAATTTGACGCTTTGCTTGCGCGGGCGGTCAAATTTGACGAGCGTAACGGCTGCAAATTTAACTCCGCCTGGTTTTAGGCGACAAATTTACGATTCATGCCTGCTTAAAGGCTAGATAAAACTACCCAAAGGAAAAACATGGAAAACGGCGGACTGGCGGTATATTTCGGAGAAAATTTGGCGCAAATTTTATCGCAAAAGATAAAGGCGGTTTATCCTAAATTTGACGCGCAGAGCTACTGCGGACAAATCGCTGAAAGCACGCCGAATTTCGGCTATTCGCAAAGGATTTTGGCGCACGCAAACACGCTAAATGAACTTTTGCCGCCGGATTTTAGGCGCGCGGCAGAGATTTTGGTCGCGATTTTAGGCGAAGAAAACCCGAACGAAACGGGCATGTTTAAGCATTTTTACTGGACTTTGCCGCTGGCAAAATACGTCGAAATCTACGGCATAGACGACTTTGAAACCTCGATGAGCGCGATCGAGGAAATCACGAAGCGCGGCACGGGCGAGTATGCGGTGCGCGCCTTTATCAAAAAATATCCGCAAAACTCGCTCAAAACCATGACGCAGTGGGCGCGTTCGTCAAATTTCCACCTGCGCAGGCTAGCGTCCGAAGGTCTACGACCAAAGCTGCCGTGGGCTAGTAAACTGGAGCTTTTCGTGAGTGACCCAAGCCCTGTTTTTGCGGTGCTGGAGATACTAAAAGAAGACGAGGTGCGCTTCGTGCAGCGCTCGGTCGCAAACAACGTCACAGACTATCTAAAGGTAAATTTCGCCGCCGCAAAAGAGCTGCTCGTGCGCTGGCAAAGCTCGCAAAACAAAAACACGCAGCAAATCGTCCGTCACGCCACAAGAAAAATCAAAATTTAGCTTTTTGCGCAGATACGCAAGTCGGCGGCTAAATTTGAGATGTAAATTTTATAAACTTATAACGCATTTTATAAATAAAAAGCGGTTCAATCCGCCACATAAAAAGTTGAGCCGAGCTTGATGGTAGCAGTGCAAGATAAAAGATCAAATTTACAGCCGCAGTCCGAAATCAAATTTGAGCCAAGCACGCAATAACAAGCAAATTTTAAAAGCCGCCGTGCTCAAATTTAAAGCAAAAACACCCAAGCAAATCCGAAAATCAAAGCGTAAAATTTAAGCCCTCACGCCCAAGCCGCAAGCAGTCGCGCGGTTTAAAAGTCAAATTTGCCAAAAACCGAGCAAAATAAACTCCCGGCGCGCAAGCATCGCAAGCGACCGAGCCCAAAACCAAATCTATCCAGCAAAAATTCTAAATGCCGCCCAGACGCAAAGAGCGCCGACTAAAACGCCGCCCGCAAAGGCCAAAGCGACGTAGAGTTTTTGCTTTTTTCTGATCTGCTCAAATTTCTTTTCGTGATGCTTTTTCACGCCCTCAAAGGTCAAATTTAAGATCTTTTCGTTCGTTTGATTTAGTGCATCGGCAAAGCTCTTTATCTGTTCGTCGTTGATATATCGCATGGTCTTGCGCGTCGCGTTAGCCAGGCGCTCGTAGTCCTCGCTGTTTTCCCAGAGCTCGACCACCGTGTTGTTTTCGATGCGCTCTTTTAGTTCTAGCGTTTCTTTTAGCTCGTTTTGTTCGACTAGTTGCATTCCCATCACGCCTCCTTAGTTGATAGTTCCTATTTTGTCGCCGTATTTTAGCTTTTGCTCGGCTGCTAGATCAAATTTGACCGCGCCCTGCTCGCTAAGGATTAGGATCGTAGAGCCCAGCTCAAACATCCCCAGCTGCTCGCCCTTTTTCGCGCTTAAATTTTCGTATTCATAAAGCGCGACGTTGCCGGCGCAGGCGTTAGTCTGTATGCGCGCGTCGAAGCCAAATTTCATCTTGCCCACGTTTAGCGCGCCGACAAAGACCAGCCACATCTTTTTGCCGCTTGCAAGCTCGCATTTTAGCACCACGCGCTCGTTTTTGGCGTATAGATTTGGCACCTTTAGCAGCGCACTGACGGCCACGCTATATAGCTCGCCAGGCACGTAGAGCGCGGACAAAATCCTCATATCGCAAGGCGCATGGTAGCGGTGGTAGTCGCGCGGGCTCAGATAAATATTTACGTACTCTAGCTCGGCATCTCGCTCACTGCGGTCCATACTATCGCCCAGAAGCTCTGCTATACCGTACTCGTGGCCCTTGACGCTGATTGCCTTTAGCTCCTTGCTAACTCCGCGCTCCAGGCACGTGCCGTCGCTAGGACTGATAAAGGCCTGCGGCGAAACATCAAAATTTCGCGGACGCTGTAGCTCGCGGGTAAAAAGCGCCGTCAGGCTCTCGTATTCCTTTGGCTCTTTAAACTCGCTCATGTCGATCTTAAAGCCGCTTACGTATTTTTCATTGATAAATGTTTGCAAAAATCTCGGAAATTTAACCGCCGCTACAAACCCGAATATCCTAGAAATAAGTCCCCTCATACAACTCCTTTTAATCTTAATAACGAAATCTCGCTAGGCGCCATCACGCGCACCGGCGGCCCCCAAAATCCAGCACCGCGGCTAACGTAAATTTGCGTATTTTTGTTCGCGCGGTATAGCCCGGCGACGTATTTTTGATCGAGCCTTACTAGTAGCGAAAACGGAAAAATCTGCCCGCCGTGCGTATGTCCGCTCACCACCAGATCCACGGGCGCGCTTTCGTCCATGTATTTTAAAAACTTAGGCTGATGAGCGAGCAAAACGGTAGGCAAATTTACGTCGCGACTGTCCAGAGCTGCGACCAGATCAGGCTCGTATGCCTTAAATCTTAAACCGATGATATCATAAACGCCGGCTAAATTTACCCCGCCCACTCGCGCGTTTTCGTTGCCTAAAATTTTAAAATTCGTCGTCTCGCGGATCGCTTTTAGCGTGCCGTCGATGCCGTTATAGTACTCGTGGTTGCCCGGCACGTAAAAGGTGCCGTATTTGCTCTTTAGCTCGTTAAACGGCGCGATAAACTCGGCCAAACGGCGCGGCGGTAGATCCGCGATGTCGCCTACGATCGCGACCGCGTCGGCATCCAGCTCGTTTACGCGCCCGGTTACCGCCCGCGCAAAGTCCGCTCCTAAAAAATCGCCCAAATGAATATCCGTTAAAACCGCGATCTTTAGCTCGCCCTTTAACCCCTTTAGCTCGATATCTTGCTCTTTTACTTCGGGCAATTTTACGGCGTTAAAGATGCCTTTAAAAAAGTAGCTAAACGCCAAAATAAGTATCGTGACGTCAAGATATAGGCGCAAAAATTTACGCCTGCTCTCGCTAAACGCACGCTTGGTTACGGGGCGAACCGCGAGCGCGACGACGTTCGTAAAAAGCACGAACGAAAAAATAATAAACGTCAGCGCCAACATCAGCGAACAGGCGATGCGAAGACTAGGTCCTAAAAAGTTAAACCGCAGCGAAAAAGCCAGCGCGACGCCGCCCATAGCAAGCGTTAAGAAAAATAGTCCAAGCGCCCTTTTATGCGTGGCAAGCGGCCTGAGCGCGGCATCGGCGAAAAGCCCGCGATAAGAAACGTAATTCATAAAAATGATGATCAAAGACGATAAAACATAAAACATTTCGTAAATTTAGCCAAAATTATTAAATATCTAACCACTACGCGCGGCAAATTTGAGGAAATTTAAACGCAGAGGCAAAGCATACGCTAGAAACGTCTTTTTTACGCGGCGATATCCGTGCGGACGGAGGGTAAATTTGATAGCTTGTTTGAACGAATTTAGCGCTTAACGCCGCGTTGATTCACGACGCCAAAATGCAAATTTGATTTTACTGGCTGCTTAAAACGCATTTTAGCAGGCAGCTAATCCAAGCTTTACCGCCGCGCTTAGTTTTACGCTTGGCATGACCAGCGCCTTTACGAAGCTACCGAGATTTTGCCTATTCTTCGCCCGCATCCTCCGTTCGCACGATGAGGCTCTTTGGCAGACTAAATTTCTCGATCACCTCACACTCCTTTGCCCTCATCTCGCCAGCGTCGCTCTCGTGGTCAAAACCCAGCACGTGAAGCAGCCCGTGCGTGAAAAGTAGCGCCGTCTCGTCATCCTCGCCGTGGCCTAGCTCGGCGGCTTTGGCGGCGACCAGCTCGGTGTTTATCACGATACAGCCAAGCGGCGCATGCAGCTGCATCTCAAGCGGGAAGCTCAGCACGTCCGTAGTCTCGTAGATGCCGCGCTGGCGGACGTTTATCTCCTTCATCTCCTCGGCGTCAACAAAGCTAAGCTCCACCTCGCCCGCAGTCAAATAGTCGCAAATTTGATCCAAAATCCTCGGATAATCGTCCTCGCAAAGTATCATTTTTGGCTTTCCTTTAGTAAAATTTGAGTATGATTTTAGCGAAAATTTCGGTCGAATTTAATAAAGCCAAATTTGTAACAAACGATATCGGTGTCAAATTTTAGTTTTTCTATTTCTTTGGAGGCGGAAGGGGGTTTCTACTTACGAAGCGTCGCCCCTTCCGCCCCCAAGCCCCCACCT
>NZ_CAJPQR010000003.1 GCF_905372745.1 uncultured Campylobacter sp.
AAAAGAAAGCCGCAATCAAAAAAGAAGAGATAAAGAAGGCATATTTTGGGGAGGAGTATGTAGCACCGAAAGTAGAAAATAAAGAAGGCAATGCCGCCAAAAAGTAGGCTAAAATGAAGAAAATTTTGCTCGTTAGCGACGACGCTCAGATGCAGCTAAACCTCAATGCTGCGCTTTACCGCTTTAACATCCGCATAGTTCGCTTTGAAAATTTAAGCGAGCTAAAAGAGGATTATTATAGCGGCAACCGCTACATCTTTTACGTCATCGACGTAAAGACGAAGGATCTGGCAAATTTCGAGTCGGTCAAATTTTTGCGAGATAACGGGAGCTTAACTCCCGTTATGATCCTTATAGATAAGGCCATTCCCGCGCTTTATAAGAAAATTTACTACGCCAAATACGACGATTTTATGGTTAAGCCTTTTTTGCCGGAGGAGTTTTTGTTTCGGGTATTTAGAAACTGCCGGATTTTGCTCGGAAGCAAATTTGAGCTAAAAAACGGCGCCGTCTACGACAAAAACAGCCTCACTCTGCACATAAACGGCACAAATATAATGCTGGGCAAAAAAGAGGGGTTGTTTTTAGAAATTTTGGCCAAAAACGCCCCGCACGTAGTAACGATCCAAGAGCTTGAGTGGAGTATCTATAAAGACGAAGAGGTCTCGTCCGATCGCCTGCGCTCGCTCGTGCGTCAGCTGCGCGCGAAGCTGCCCTTTGAGCTAATCAAAACCGTGCGCAGTATCGGATATAGCATAGACGGGTAAATGCGCCCGTCTTTTGCGCTAAATTTAGCCCGCTAAATTTACGCCGTCTTTCGCCGCTATTTTTAAATTTACGCCGCCGCGTAAAATGAAAGCGCGGATTTCTCCTTTTTGAGTTATAATTGCGATAGATTATCATAAAGGAGAAGCTATGCAAGCAAAAAAGGTCGAATTTAGCGACGCGATTTCAGAGACGCTGTTTATAAATTTGTATTTCCGCGCGCTGGATAACGACGAGCCGGATCCTATACTGGGCGATCCCTTTTCGCGCCCGGTTATGCAGCGCATAGATTATGATTTCGCTAAATTTAAAGGCGGCAAATTTAGCAAAACCGGCACCGTGATTAGAGCGCGGTTTTTCGACGACGAGATTTTAGATTTCGCTCGCAAAAACGCGGGCGAAAAGCTAGTCGTAGTCCAAGTCGGAGCGGGGCTTGATACGCGTCCGCTAAGGCTTGAAAAGCAGCTACCGGGCGCCTTGTTTTACGACCTTGATTTACCCGACGTCATTGACCTGCGGGGCGAGCTAGTGCCAAAATCCGCGCTAAATTTTAGCCTCAAAGCCTCGATGTTTGAGACCGCGTGGATGGACGAACTGCGCGCGCGGCACGAGGGAGCGAAGTTTATCTTCGTGCTAGAAGGCGTGGCGATGTATTTTAGCGAGCCTGAGATTTCGGCGTTTATGCGAAATTTAGCGCAGAGATTTAGCGGCGTAGTTATGCTTGATTTGCTCAGTCGTTTCGCCGCTAGCATAGAGCCTAAAAAGCACGACGTACTGCGCTATATCGCAAATCCGCCTAAATTTAAACTCGGCATCGACGACGAGAGGTCGCTTGAAGCGTGGGACGAGCGCATTAAGCTTTTAAAAACGGGCGTGATGATGGACATAAGGCCTGAAAAATGGTGCCTCACAGCGAAAATTTTCCGCATTTTTAGCAAGATCAAAAACTCGTGCAAGATGTGCGTCTACGGGCTAAATTTAAGCTAAATTTTGCGCTTGGCCGTTTAGCGTAAATTTGCCGCGAGTTTGAATCTTAGAGCAGGCTAGGCGTTTATGCGGATTTTGCGGAGTAAATTCGCCGCGCGTTTTAGCTTGCCTGCTGCGCTCGCATCGGCATTTTAGATATTTACGGCGCGGATTAAATGGCGCGCGAACGAACGCGGCGAGGCTTAAATTTAGCTCCGAATTTTTAACTGCGCCCGCTAGTTTGCAAACGCTCGACCGCTTTGGCGTAAATTTGCCGCAAACAAAACGCCTTGCTAAATTCGCGCGGGTTTTATCAGGCGTTTGATTTGCGCGGTAACCGCCCGCAAGTTCGCGCCGCTTGGTTAAATTTACCTAGATTGCGCTCCATCGCCGCGCTATAAAGCTAAAATTTAAAATAAGCCGTTTTGGGTATAATTTTCAAAAATTTCGGAGCGGTAAAATGGACAGAAAAGAGCTTCTAGGCGGCGTAAAACGCATCGTCGTAAAGGTCGGCACCTCGACGCTGGCAAACGCGGACAGCTCGTTAAACGAGGACAAAATCAAACAAATCGTGGCAAATTTAAGCGAACTAAACGAAAATGCCGAAGTGGTCTTTGTTACCTCTGGCGCCGTGGGCGCTGGCATGGGTCAGATGAAGCTCGCGCACAAGCCAAAATCCATCGTCGAAAAGCAAGCTCTTGCCGCCATCGGGCAGGTTTCGCTCATTCATCTTTATCAAATTTTATTTTGGGCGCACGGCAAAAAGGTCGCGCAGCTACTGCTGACCAAAGACGACTTTAGCGACCGCCGCCGCTACCTAAATATGCGCAGCGTCCTGCGCTCCCTGCTCGCTAAAAAAATCATCCCCGTCATCAACGAAAACGACCCCGTCGTGGGCGAGGGAATAAGGGGCGTGAAAGTGGGCGACAACGACACGCTAAGCGCGCTGGTTGCTGGGCTAATCGAGGCTGATTTGCTCGTGATTTTGACCGATATCGACGGGCTATACGATAAAAATCCAAGCATTTTTGCCGACGCTAAATTTATAAATTTAGTCGAAAATTTAGATGATAGCATTAGAGCCGCTGCGGGTGCGGAGGGCAGCAAATTTGGCACCGGCGGCATGCGCACCAAAATAACAGCAGCCGAAATGGCGACCAAAAACGGCACGCACCTCATTATCGCAAACGGCGCCAACCCGCGAAACATCGTGCGAGCAGCACACGGCTACGAGGTCGGGACGCTCTTTTTGGCGGGCAAAAATAGGATAAATTCGCGCAAATACTGGCTCGCCTACTCGGCCGCTGACAAGGGCTCGGTCACTATCGACGCGGGTGCGGCGAAGGCACTAAAAGAGGGCAAAAGCCTGCTAGCAGTCGGTATCCGCGAGGTCGTGGGCGAGTTTGAGCGCGGCGAAACGCTAGCTATCAAAGACGCAGGCGGCTGGACGCTGGCTCGCGGCATAACAAACTACTCCTCGGCCGAGCTAGCCCTCATAAAAGGGCGCAAGAGCGAGGAGATCGAGGCTGCGCTGGGATACAAATATGAGGACGAGGCGCTGCATATCGACAACATCGCGCTGATTTAGGTTAAATTTGGCGATTTTTTGCGGCAAACTCTGGTCGTAACAGCGTCAAATTTACGCCAAATTTGAAGCAAATTTTGTTGCATGGCGGGTGAAATTTAAACGGACGCGGCGGCTAACCGGGTTAAATTTAGGCTTCGCGCCCTCATAAAACGGACGCGGCGTAAAAGCACGGGGGCTTGCCGTTAAATTTAGTCGCGACGCTAATAAAAAAGGAGCATATATGGGTCAAATTTTAAACGAAACTTTGGATGAAATTTACGCCGTTTTGGGAGGCGAAATCGAAAATTTAAGCGTGCAGCGCGTAGTCGTCGGGCTATTTTTTACCGGTGTGAAGCTAAGCAACGGCGTTTGCGGCGTGAGCTACACCCCGCTAAAAGCCATCCCGCAGGCCGTTTGTTGCCCCTCTCATGCCGCTTCTATGCCAAATGCGGGCAATATCTGCGGCAAAAACGTCAGAACTCTTTTGCGGGATTTAAACAGCGACGGCGCGATCAAAAAAACCATCGCGGTAGCGGCTTTAAACGCGCTTTCGCAGACTTGTTTCGAGCAAAACCCCGGCGCGCATGCGGTTAAATTTGACGCCGATCCGTTTCATGAGCTTGACGTCTGCGAGGGTTCGCTTAGCGTCATCGTGGGCGCGCTCGTGCCTTATATCAAATTTATGATAAAAAACGGCAGGGATTTTCGCATTTTAGAGCTTGATAAAAGCGTGCTAAAACCGCAGGAGGCGGCGTATTTCGTCCCGCAAGAAATGGCGGCTGAGGCGATTAGGGCGGCCGATAATCTCATAATCACCGGCGTTACGCTGCTAAACGACACGCTAGAAGAGATCCTAGCGCTAAAAAAAGAGGGCGCCAAGACCGTAGTCGTAGGGCCGACCGTTTCGATGTCGCCCGCGCCGCTGTTTGCTAGGGGCGTTAGCTACGCGGGAGGCGTATATACGCAGCGCGCGGACGAGCTTTTAGACATTATCGCGCAAGGCGGCTCGGGCTATCATTTTTTAGGCAAATACGCCCGTAAATTTACGATGAGCGCGGACGGATTTGCTGCTAAATTTAAGAATTTTAGCCGCGCGGAGGGCGAAAAAATCGCATGGGTTAAAAAGGCGTGATTTGCCGAGTTTTGCGCTTTGCTCGCAAAGAGCGCGTAAATTTATAGCCTGCGCTAAAAACGCTACAAGCTAAATCAGAAAGGAAAAAGTATGTATTTTGCGCTTTCGTGGAAAAAATTTGATTTCGTCATTACTCCAAGCGAGTTTCGCGGCGTTTTTAACAGGGAGGATTTCGTATTTTTAGCCAACCGCATACGCGAAAAAACGCAGAGTAATATTACGCCCAAAGAGCAAGTTTTTAGCGATTACGAAAGGTATTTCGAGCGAATTATCTTGCGCGAGGACGGGCGGACGAACGAGCTTTGGGATGATGAGGTGCGGCTATATCTCATAGACGGCGAGGATAAGCTTTACTTTGACGACTCGCTTGAGGGCAAGGCCGGAGGCGAATTTTAAGATACTTGATAGCACTAAGCCGTGCGCTACGCTAGCTCCTTTTAATTTGCTTTATAACGACGAGAAAAAGCGGCTTAGCACGGCGTATTTTGAGCCGGACGGCGTCTTTGGCCTGCGACTAGCCTATCCTAAAACAGTCAGCCTAAGAGACGAAAACGGCGAATTAGGCGGTAACTACGAAACGGACGACTACGAGATGTCGCACGTATATACGCAGCTAGTCGCGAGTATAAAAAAGCTTGCTAAAAAGGCGAAAATACAAAACGGTAGCGGCGGCGTAAAGACGGACTTTTGGATCTCAAAAGCAGCCGCCTGCTTAGCGGGGCGGAATTTTTATCTAAAAAGCAACGGATTAAAATTCGTCTAAGTCTCGCTGGCAAATTTTGCCGACCGTCAAATTTGACGGGTTTTAAGTCGGTTTTTTTAAGCATGCTTTAAAATACTCGCAAATTTAAAGGAAAAAGATGGATAAAACCGGATACGAGTTCGTTCAAGTTACTACAGGCGAGCCCCGCAAAAGCCTATTTTCTAGGGCGGTTTTAGCGTGCGCTACGCCGTTTTCGCTGGGCGTTATAGCTTTTGCCGCGCTTGGAGTTTGGGCGCTAAATTTGAGCCCGGACGAGATTTTGCGGTCGAATTTTTGGCCGAGCTTTATCCGCGCCGTGCGGGTTTTTGCGCCGTTTTTGGATGATTTGGCTAAAAACGGATTAAAAATCGAAGTCGTAGCCTTTTACGCCTGCGCCGCGTGTTTTTGGCTGTGTTTTTTCGCGGCCGTTTTTTGCCTAAACTACGGCAAAGAGGATTTTAGGCGGGTAAATTTAATCAAACTTACGGCAAGCTTTGTCCTGCTTGGCGGATTTTGTTTTCTCGCGCTTAGCGGACTACTCTTTGCGCCCGAAGGAATTGGCGGCAGATGGGGCATTTACGTGCGGTTTGACGCCTACTCCCTCGCAAACGACAGCGCACCTTATAATCTTGCCGCGGCTCTGGTTATCGGCGCGATTTTTGCGGCGTTTGCCGGAGTGGTTTGCGATTTGATTTATAGATTACGCAGCGGCCGGCGGTAGTGAGCCGTTTTGCTCGCTACCGTTTTTCTATCGCGCCCGGATTTTCGGTGCTAAATTTAAGCAATATAAACCCGACCGCGCCCGAAACTACCGAACCTAGCAAGATAGCAAGCTTATCGGTGTAGGCAAAGGCGTCCGTGTCGTTGTAGGCTAGGCTGTTGACGAAAAGGCTCATCGTAAACCCGACGCCGCAAAGCACGGCGATGCCGTAAAGCTGGATAAAATTTGAGCCTTCCGGCAGCTTGGCTAGCTTAAATTTGATCGCTAAAAAGCTAAAATAAAATACTCCGACTTGCTTGCCGACGAAAAGCCCCAGCGCCGTGCCTAGCGCGACCGGAGACAAAATCTCGTCCAGTCCGACGCCTCGCAGCGAGATGCCTGCGTTTACGAAGGCAAATATCGGCAGCACGCCAAACGCCACCCAGCCGTGCAGGTCGTGCTCGATGCTTTTTAGCATAGATTTGCCGGGCTCGTCTTTAAAGCTAAGCGGTATGAAAAAGGCCGCCACGACGCCGGCAAGCGTGGCGTGAACGCCAGATTTTAGCACTGCTACCCACATCACCGCGCCTACGATTAGATAGGCCGCCTTGCTCTTTACGCCGAGTCTGTTTAGCGCGAAAAGCGCGGCTAGGCAAACGCTCGCGACCGCAAGCATTTGGGCGCTAAGCTCGCTCGTGTAAAATAGCGCGATAATCACGATCGCGCAAAGATCATCGACGATCGCTAGCGTCATGAGGAAAATTTTTAAACTAGTCGGTACGCGTGGCCCAAGTAGGCTCAAAATCCCCAAAGCAAACGCGATATCCGTCGCCGTCGGTATCGCCCAGCCGCCAAGCGCGAAGGAGTCGTGTTTCGTAAAAAGATAAAATATAACCGCGGGCACTATCAGACCGCCTGCTGCGCCGATGGCAGGCAGCGCGATTTGCGACGGGTTTTTTAGCTCGCCCTCCAGCACTTCGCGCTTTAGCTCGAGTCCGATGAGAAAGAAAAATACCGCCATCAATCCGTCGTTTACCCACAAGATCAGGGGTTTGTTTAGTCCGTATTCGCCGAAGCTCACGGTAAATTTGGTCTTTAAAAATTCGTTGTAAAAATCGCTCAAAAACGTGTTTTGGCACAGTAGCGCCGCGACCGTAGCGATCATCAGCAAAATCCCGCCGCTGGCTTCGTGTTTTAAAAACTCTTTTATCCCGCCCATTTTACTTCCTTTTCATAAAATTTTAAGGATTATAGCGTATTTTTACGGTCGCATGAAATTCGGGCGAATTTAGCTATAATCAGGTCAAATTTAAAGCTAAAATTTGGTAGACGCATCGCTAAATTTTGCTTTGTCGTATTACCCTTTGCGTCTAAGAGAGGGCGCTTTATAAATTAAGGAGCGAAAATGAATGAAATTTTAGAGATTTGTAAGCGCGCAAAGGCCGCTTGCGGCGAGCTTTTAAGACTTGATAGCAGGGCTAAATTTGAAATTTTAAACGCCGTGGCGGACGAGCTGCTCGCGCAAAAGGACGCGATAAAAGCGGCAAACGCCAAAGACCTTGCAAATGGCGAGAAATCGGGCCTTAGCGCGGCATTGCTCGATCGTCTGCGACTAACGGACGCTCGAATCGAGGCTATGGCGCAGGGTGTGCGGGAAGTGGCGGGATTTGCAGAGGTCGTGGGTGAAAATCTAGGCGGCTGGAGCCATCCAAACGGCATGCAAATCAGCCGCGTGCGCGTGCCACTGGGGGTGCTCGGTATCATCTACGAGAGCCGTCCAAACGTCAGTATCGACGCGGCGGCTTTGGCGCTAAAAAGCGGCAACGCGGCGATCCTGCGAGGCAGCGCCAGCGCGCTAAATTCAAACATTTTTTTAGTAAATTTATTTAATGAAGCGGGGGTGAAATTCGGCTTACCGACGGGCGCAGTGCAGCTCGTGGAGAGCGCCGAACGCGAAGTAGTGGCGCAAATGGCGAAAATGAGCGAGTATATCGACGTTTTGATACCGCGAGGCGGCAAGAGCTTAAAAGATTTTATCGCGCAAAACGCGACAGTGCCGATCATCATGACTGGCGCCGGAGTATGTCATATCTTCGTCGATGAAAGCGCAAATTTGAGCGAGGCCACAAAGATAATCAAAAACGCCAAAACCCAGCGTCCAAGCGTCTGTAACGCCGTTGAGTGCGTGCTTTTGCATGAGCGCGTGGCGGGCGAAATTTTGCCTGAGCTTGTGCGCGAAATGCCAGAGGTCGAGTTTCGCGTGAGCGAGCAGCTTCTAGGCGCGTGCGAGTCGGAGCTGCGAGGCGCTAAAAACGTCAAACTTGCAGGCGATAGCGACTTTGGCGCCGAGTTTTTGGATCTCGTGCTAGCCGTGCGCGCGGTGCGGGATACGGATGAGGCGATCAGCTTTATAAACGCGCATTCTAGCGGGCATTCGGACGCGATTTTGAGTGAAAACTACTCAAACGTCGAGCGATTTTTAAACGAAGTCGGCAGCGCGGTCGTCTACGCCAACGCCTCGACGCGCTTTAGCGACGGCAGCGAGTTTGGATTCGGCGGCGAGATCGGCATCAGCACGCAAAAGCTGCACGCCAGAGGGCCGATGGGGGTGAGGGAGCTTACGACTTACAAATATATCGTCCGCGGCAATTATCAAACGCGTTAGCGGCTCGTCTTTTTGCCCTATACTTCGTTGGATTTCGCTGCGGGCTGCAGTCGCGTATTATATATACGCTCCTTTGCCCTTGCTTATCCGCCTTGTCTATGGCAAAAATACTTCGCCTTGTCGTTTTACGTTCAAATTTGGAGTCAAATTTGAAAACCAAATTTGCATTTTCGTGGCGCAATAAAACATCGAAATTTGCGACACCCGCGACGACTTTTTCGGCGATAAAATTTGACTCGTCGCGAGTCGGCGCGCAAGCGCGCAAAGGCGAAATTTATGCTAAAATCGGCGTAAATTTAAAGGAAACCGATGAAAAAACTAAAATTTATCTTTGCTCTCACCGCGGCGTTTATTTTTAGCGGCTGCTACGAGACGACGCTGCTTACTCGCGTGCCGATCTCCGCGCTTGTTTCGGACAAAGGCGCGGACGTGAAATCCACGCTCGTTCTAACGGGTATAACGCCGCAGACGCACGAGACGAAAACGGTAACGGACAACGTGCGGGTTTTCGTCCCGGACGCAAAATTTAAGGATTTTCCGACGAGAGAAACCGCCTATGAGATGAGCGTTAGCGTAGGCAAGGGCGAAAAGGGCGGCAAAAACTCGGATAAGCGCGCCGTGCGGATATATCTAGGCCAAGACGGCGACGTCTACGGCAAGCTTAGTAAAAACATGCTCGATCAGTACGCGGGCGCGGCGAAACAGGGCGAAGCGCCGACGCTAAAAGCGGCGATCAAATTTGAAAACGACACGAAGGACGTCTATGAGCTGGTCGTGGGCAACGAGTTTAAGGCTAGCGACGAGGCGCAGACGGGCGGCGTTTATACCTTGACGCCAGGGCAGGTTACGGGGGCTATCTGGGCGGATAGCGCGGCGGTACGCGAGGCGCTTGCCGGCAAGGCGGTCAAAATCGGCACTCTAAAAAAGGCGGCGAAATGAAAAGCGTAAAAATCGGCTTCATCGGCGGCGGAAATATGGGCGGCGCGATGATCGAGGCTCTTTGGCGCGCGCAACCTGACGAAGCGGACGCGGGGCCAAGCTCGGCCGAGGGCGAGCGAAAAACCAGCGGCGGTAGCGAGGCGCAAAGGGCGGAAAATTTAGAGCAAACGGATAAAAACGCGAGCTCGCGCGAATGCGAAAAAAAGACGAAATTTGAAATCATAGCCTATGCTAGAAGCAAAAACGAAGCCTTGCGGCAGAGATTCGGCGTAAAAATAGCCGCGAACGAAACGGATCTAGCGTGCGAAGCGGACGCGGTCGTGCTGGCTACTAAACCCGCTAGCTACGAGGCTATCTTGCGCCTGATTGCGCCCGAGCTTGCGGGCAAAATTTTGCTTCTTTTGGCGCCGAATTTTGACATAAAACGCGCTAGGCAAATCGCTGGCGAGGGCGTTTATATCGCTCGCGCGATGCCAAACGTCGCAGCTAGCATCGGCGCGTCGGCCACGGCTCTTTGCTTTGACGCTGGATTTAGCGAGGCCAAGAAAGAGACCGTGTGCGAGATAATCGCAAAAATCGGTAAAATTTACGAGATAGACGAGACCGGTTTTGCCGCATTTACGGGCATCGCAGGCAGCCTGCCCGCGTATGCGTGCGCTTTTATCGAGGCTGCGGCCGATGCCGGCGTGCGGGGCGGACTGCCTAGGCAGCTTTGCTACGACGCCGTCTGTGCGGCGATAGAGGGGACGGCGCGTCTGATCCAAAGCGGCAAGCACCCGGCCGCGCTAAAAGACGAGGTCTGCTCGCCGGCGGGAACCACGATCGAAGGACTTGCCGCGCTTGAAAAAGGCGGATTTCGCGGCGCTTTGATGCAGGCCGTCGCCGCTTGCATCGCCAAAGCGCGGGGTTAGGCTCGCGGCTTTTGCTTTGCCGATTAATTTAAGTCTAGTAAATTTATGCGTTTTGTATTTGCTTGAAATTTCCGATCGCGCCTAAATTTCTCGTCCAAGCCGAAAAACGCTCCGCCGCGTTTTTGCCGTAATCGCGCGTTAAATTTTAAAAAGATACCGATAAAGATTATTCCCGGCGCTACTTGCGGCGCTAAATTTATTTTCTAGCGAGCCGGGCCTTTCGCCATTGCTAGCCGCAGATACGCCGCCAAAGAGTGCGCGCAAGCGGGCATGGTAGCGGCTAACTTAAAGCAAGACTACGGCGCGGCGGAAGAAGAAAAAGGGTGTTTGACTTAGCGCGGTATTTGATTTTTATGTCTTTGCGATGAGCGTAGCGTTACGAGAGCTTGCGCAAGGTAAAACGAAACGCTTTATCTCAGATTTGCTCGGCGTATCGTATTTTCGCGCCTTTTGAGTTAGAATTTTACCCGAAAAACAATATTTTTTAATTTTTCGCCGCTTTTTACGCCCGATTTTGGCTATAATTTCAACCAAAGCAGATCGCGGTCGCGATTTACGTTTGCACAAATACTTTTTTACGATTTTTGCAAATTTATTTTTGACGGGTTTAAATTTATGCCCAAATTTAGCTCCGCGTGTCGGAAAAATTTTCTACGGATCAGGGTATGCATTTTATCGGTATCGACATCGGCTCGACCTCGTCAAAGGTCGCCGTCATGGACGAACGCGGCGAATTTTGCGAGCTATTTTTGCTGCCAAGCGGCTTTAGCGCGGTCAAGGTCGCGCGCCAGATCAAGCAAGCCTTAGAGCAAAAAGGCTACGCAGAGGGCTTCGTGACGGCTACGGGCTACGGACGCATTAGCGTAGAGTACGCGCAGCTTAGCATGAGCGAAATTTTATGCCACGGGCTTGGGGCACACTTTTTATTTGAGCAAGACTGCACCGTCATCGATGTGGGCGGGCAAGACACCAAAGCGATCAAAATAGAAAACGGCAAACCAGCGGATTTTATCATGAACGACAAATGCTCGGCGGGCACGGGTAAATTTTTAGAGATCAGTGCGGGCCGCTTGGGGCTTGAGCTTAGCGAAATTTACAAAACCGCCCGCAAAAATCCCGCGATTAAAATTAGCTCAACGTGCACTGTTTTTGCAGAAAGCGAGATCGTCTCGCTAAGCGCAAACGGAGCCGAAACTAGCGAGATCGCCTACGCCATCGTGGATTCCTCCGCGCACAAGGTCGCCTCTCTCATCAAACGGCTGGAAAATCAAATTTATTTTTTAAGCGGCGGACTTAGCAACGTGCCGCTCTTTAAGCAGCTTCTAGGCGAGCATCTGGGGGCTGAAATTTTTACTTGCGAAAACGCAATCTACTGCGGCGCGATGGGCGCTGCGATAATGGGAAGAAGGAGAAAATATGAAGTATGATTTTGTGGAGCTTAAAAAGCGAAATTCTCTGGCGCTTCAGGATCTAAAGGCCGAGGGAAAGAGCGTCGTGGGGACGTTTTGTACGTATTCGCCAAAGGAACTCATCTACGCCGCGGGCGCGGTTCCGGTTAGTCTGTGCGCTTCGGATGAGGGGCCGATAAACGCCGCTCATGCCGAGCTTCCGCGCAATCTTTGCCCGCTAATCAAAGCAAGCTACGGCTACGCGGTTACGAAAAAATGCCCCTATATGAACGCCAGCGACCTCATCATAGGCGAAACGACCTGCGACGGCAAGAAAAAGATGTACGAGCTGCTGGCAAAATACAAAGAAGTCCGCGTTTTAGAGCTGCCCAATATGACGAATAAGCGTAGCCTAGAGCTCTGGACGCAGGAGCTGCGGGAGTTTAAGGGCTATCTGGAACAGCGTTTTGGCGTAAAAATAACGGACGAAAAGTTAAAAGAGACGATAGAGCTTTTTAACGAGGAGCGAGACGCGCTAAACGAGCTGATGGAGCTTGGCAAGCTAAATCCGACCCCGATTAGCGGTAGCGAGATGCATCAGGTGCTATTTGCGAGCGACTATATCTACGATAAACGCGAAAAGGTCCGCATGTTACGCTCCTACGTGAAGGCTTTGCGAGAAAAAGATATGAGCGGCGCCAAACGCAAAAAGCGCATCATCATCACCGGCTGTCCAAGCGGAGGTATCTACGAAAAAGTCGTCAAGCAGATAGAAGAGTTGGGCGCTGACGTGGTAGCCTTTGAAAACTGCACCGGTACGAAAAACTATCAAAACAACGTTCGGCTAGAGGGCGATTTGGTCACGAATATCGCCGAGCGCTACCTTAAAATCCCCTGTTCTGTGATGTATCAAAACGACGCACGCTCGGATATTATAAAGGAATTTATCCATGAGTATCAAGCGCACGGCGTCATCGACGTAGTGCTAAGCGGCTGCCACACCTACGCGATCGAGACGAACAGGATCAAAGAAGCCAGCCGCGAAGCGGGAGCAAACTATATGTCGCTGGAGACCGATTATTCAAAACAAGACGTCGGGCAAATTCGTACGCGCTTAGAGGCGTTTATCGAGCTGCTCGGTTAAATTTAGGATTAAAATTTATAAAAGGAGTTAGCATGAAGCTAAAACAGATTTTAAAACTAGGCGCGGTATTAGCCGTTTGTTTAAATTTAGCGAGCGCGAATTCGCTCGAGCAGATCAAGAAGGACGGCGTCATAAGAATAGCGACCGAGGGCGTGTATTCGCCGTTTTCGTTTCATAACGAAAAAGACGAGCTAATGGGCTATGACGTCGAGATAGCAAAAGCCGTCGCAGATAAACTTGGACTAAAGCCAAAATTCGTCGAAGCCTCGTGGGACGCTATGTTAGCGGCGTTTGACGCGGGCAAGGCAGACGCCGTGTTTAATCAAGTAAGCATCACCGAAGAACGCAAGAAAAAGTACGACTACTCCGTGCCCTACATGACCTCATACTCGGCGATCATCGTGCACGAGGATAACGACGATATCAAGAGCTTTGCCGATCTAAAGGGCAAGCGCTCCACGCACTCGGTAAATAGCATGTGGATCCCTACTGTCGAAAAATACGGCGCAAAACTCGTCGTAGCCGATAGCCTAAGCGACCAGATAAATCTCATAATCACCAAGCGCGCCGACGACACGATAGACGACGCCGTGTTGTTTTACGACTACAAAAAACAGCACCCAAAAGCCCCGATAAAGCTAATCAAGGCGGGCGAAACGCCGATGTATACGGCAGCGATCGTACATAAAGGCAACGCCGAGCTACTAGAAGCGATAAACAAGGCTCTAAACGAGCTAAAAGTAGAAGGCAAGCTAAAAGAGATTTCGATGAAGTATTTTAACAGGGATATCTCGGAGTAAATTTAGGCTTAAATTTAGAGGCGGCAAGGCAGATTTGCCGCCGTTAGCAGATTGATTAGACTTTAGCCGCCTATCTTGCGCCCGTCTTAAAGTCGTGTGGCGTAAAATTAACGGAGTTTTAGTTTATGCAAAAGCTGGGTTTTGATATATTTTTATTTTATCTTAAACTTTTTTTGCATAAAATCGTCGTTTAAATTTAAAACGAAAGGTGCATCATGAAAAGCGATATGTGCGACATGTGTTGTTGCGAGACGAAAAGCTAGGGCGCTAGGCACGAATTTCTTTTTAAGTGCTTAGCAAGTCGCTAAACATTTAAAAAGAATTTTACTTAATCCGCATGCGCGAGCCTTTTTAAATGAATAGCTAACAATAAATTTAAAAAGGACGAAAAATGAAAAACTTACTAAAATCTTCTCTACTTACTTTGGCGGGCTTAGCCCTTTTAACTAACGCAAACGCAAAAACCATCCAAGAAGGCGTCTTAAAGGTTGCGACCGAAGGCACGTATTCGCCGTATTCTTTCCACGACGAAAAGGGCGAACTAACCGGCTACGACGTAGATATCGCAAAAGCCGTCGCCGATAAATTAGGGCTTAAAGTCGAATTCGTCGAGGCTCCGTGGGACGCGATGCTAGCGGCTTTTGACGCGGGCAAGGCAGACGTGGTGTTTAACCAAGTAAGCATCACCGACGAGCGAAAGAAAAAGTATGAATTTAGCGAGCCTTATACCGTTCCTCGCGCGGTTTTGATAACTCACAAAGATACGCAAGATATCAAAGGCTTTGACGATCTAAAAGGCAAGAAAAGCGCGCATTCGGCCACTAGCAACTGGGCGCAGATAGCAGAGAAGCACGGCGCACAGATTATCGTCGTAGACGGATTTAGTAAGGGCGTAGAGCTAATCGCCCAAAAGCGCGCGGACGCTACGATAAACGACGACGTGACCTTTCTTGATTACGTCAAGCAAAGGCCTAACGCGCCTATCAAGGTTGTATTTACCGGAGAAGCGATACCTACCGCCGCGCTCGCGCACAAAGACAACGCCGAACTAATCGCGCAGATAAATAAGGCTCTTGGCGAACTAAAATCTAGCGGTAAACTAAAAGAAATCTCAGAAAAATATTTCGGTAAAAATATCTCCGAATGATAAATTTAGGCGCGAAGCGGCCCTGCCGTAAAATTCGCGCCTGAGTAAATCCAAAAAAAGGAAAAACATGAAAATCTCAAATTTATTTAAAGCCGCGGCGATCCTGGCTCTGGGGCTAAATTTGCACGCTAAAACGATCAAAGAAGGCGTGCTAACCGTCGCTACCGAGGGCACTTACGCACCGTTTTCGTTCTATGACGAAAAAGGCGAGCTAACCGGCTACGACGTGGACGTCGCAAGAGCCGTGGCTAAGAAGCTAAATTTAAAAATCGAATTTTTAACCGCGCCTTGGGATGCGATGTTAGCGGCTTTTGATGCGGGCAAGGCAGACACGGTGTTTAACCAAGTAAGCATCACCGAGGAGCGAAAGAAAAAATACGAACTTAGCGAGCCGTATACCGTTACTTACGGCGCTATCATCGTTCGCAAGGACGACGACTCGATAAAAAGCTTCGCCGACTTAAACGGCAAGAAAAATGCCGACTCGGCTACTAGCAACTGGGCTAAGGTTGCCGCTAGCTACGGCGCTCAAAACGTCACGGTCGATAGCTTTGCTAAAAGCATGGAGCTGCTAATCGCAGGCCGAGTAGATAGTGTGCTGCGCGATAATATCGTGTTTTTGGACTTTACGAAGAATCAACCCGCCGCTCCGGTTAAAATCGCCGCCGTCGGAAACGAAAAAGACTACATCGGCGTAGCCGTGCAAAAGGGCAACGCCGAGCTAACTGAGCAGATAAACAAAGCCCTAGCCGAGCTAAAGGCCGAGGGCAAGCTAAAAGAAATCTCGCAAAAGTATTTCGGCAAGGACGTTTCGGAGTAAATTTGCTAGGTCAAATTCAGCAGATTTTAACGGGTTCGCCGCTCGTTTACGCTAACGGCGATGGCCTATTTACAGGCTTGCTTACAGGCTAAATTAAAAGCCGTTAAATTTAGCCGCGAATTTTAAATTTAGCAAAAAAACGCCGCTTGCAAAACTAAACGGCAAATTCGGGTAAATCTTGCAAGCAAAATTTAACGGCTCAAAGGCTCGCGACTAGTAAATTTAAGCCTAAATTCGGTGTGAAAAACGGAGGTAAATTTGGACACGGAACGCATAAACCGCATAATCGAGCTTGTCTCAAGCTCGCTGCTGCCGATGCTAGAAGCCCTAGCTAAGGTCACGATACCGCTAACGCTGGCGTCTTTTGCCTGCGGGCTGATTATCGCCGTGATAACCGCTATCGCGCGCCTTTCAAACGTGAAAATTTTACGATGGGCTTTTGGCGGCTACGTTTGGATATTTCGCGGCACGCCGCTTTTAGTGCAGCTTTTTATCGTATTTTTCGGGCTTCCTTCTATCGGCGTTACGCTTGATACGTGGAGCGCGGCGATCATCGCTTTTAGCCTAAACGTCGGCGCCTACGCGTCCGAGTCGGTGAGGGCGGCGATCCTATCGGTACCTAAGGGGCAGTGGGAGGCGGCGACATCGCTAGGTATGACGCACGCGCAAATTTTACGCCGTATCATCGCGCCTCAGGCCGTTCGTATATCGCTGCCGCCGCTATCAAACACCTTCATCGGGCTAGTTAAAGACACCTCGCTAGCAGCTTCCATAACTATGGTGGATATGTTTATGGTCGCCCAGCGCATCGCTGCTCGCACATACGAGCCGCTGCTACTTTACGTGCTGGCCGCGCTTATTTATTTGGTCGTTTGCACGCTACTTACCTTTTTGCAAGGCAAGTTAGAAAAACGAACTTCAAGGTACGTGTGATGGCGATAAAATTTAAAAATTTAACCAAAAGCTTTGGCGAACAAAGGGTGCTAGAGGGCATCGACCTAGAGATCGCAGATGGGCAAACTACGGTGATCGTGGGGTCTTCCGGATCCGGTAAATCAACCCTGCTTCGCTGCATAAATTTACTCGAAATCCCCGAGGAAGGCGAACTGGAGCTAGACGGCGAGAAGATAAAATTCGGCGGCAAAATTTCGCCAAAAGAGCTACTGCCTTTTCGCAGGCGAACGGGGATGGTGTTTCAGGGATTTCATCTGTTTCCGCATCTAACGGTTTTACAAAACGTGATCGAAGGACCGACGCAGGTACTTGGCACCGACAAGCAAACGGCGATAAATAAAGCCCTCGAGCTGCTAGGCAAGGTTGGCATGGCGGATAAGCAAAACGCCTATCCGAACAGACTCTCGGGCGGTCAGAGCCAGCGCGTGGCGATAGCTAGGGCGCTAGCGATGGATCCGTCGTTTTTGCTGCTAGACGAGCCAACTAGCGCGCTAGATCCGGAGCTGGAAGCCGAGGTGCTAAAAGTCGTCATAGCCCTAGCCAGAGAGAAAAAATCCCTCGTCATCGTCACGCATAATATGAATTTTGCTCGCAAAGTCGCGGACAGGATTTTATTTTTGGATAAAGGCAAGATCGCGTTTGACGGCGATGCGGAGAGATTTTTCGCTAGCCGAAACGAGCGTATAATGAGCTTTATCTCGGCGATGGATATAAGATTTTTGAAATTTTAGCGATAAATTTAAGGAGAGAAAATGAAACTAGACACGCTAATCGTAAAAGGCATCGAGGCCAAGCATAACCCTTTTGGAGCCGTCGTGCCGCCCGTTTATCTGGCGACGACGTTCGTGCAAGAGGGGCTAGACGGCTTTGGCGAGTTTGCCTACTCGCGCGGCGCAAATCCGACTAAACAGGCGTTTGACGAGCTTTTTGCTAAGGTAGAGGGCAGCAAATACGCATTTAGCTTTGGCTCGGGAATGGCGGCGACGGCAGCGGCTTTTAGTCTGCTAAAAACGGGCGATAAGGTGCTGCTAAACAATAACGTCTACGGCGGCACTTTCCGCTACGTTAGCAATGTCTTTGCGTCGCAGGGCATAAGCTACGAGGCGGTGGATGATTTAAATTTATTAGAGGAAAAAGATATCGCAAAGGACGTGAGAGCGATATTTATCGAAACGCCCTCAAATCCGCTGCTGCGCGTGACCGACATCCGCCGTATCGCAGACATCGCGCACAAAAGAGGCATCCTAGTGATTGCCGATAATACCTTTTTAACGCCTTATTATCAAAAGCTTTTTGATTTTGGCGTAGATATCGTAGTTTATAGCGCGACGAAATACATCGGCGGACACGCAGACGTGATCGCGGGTATCGTTACGATAAACGACGACGCGCTAGCCGAAAAGATAAAATTTGCCAGAAATACGTTTGGCGGCATAATCAGCCCGATGGACGCTTATTATCTGATGAGAGGCCTTAAAACCCTTAGCGTGCGCTTTGATCGCCAGACGCAAAATACGCATAAAATCATCGAATTTTTAAAATCGCACGAAGCGGTAGATGCGGTGCACTACGCGGGATCGCACTCGCAGCTAGAAAAGCAGATCCAGGCCCGCCAAGCAAGCGATATCGGCGCGGTTATATCGCTGGAGCTAAACGAAAAATACGACTATAAAATTTTTGCCAAATCTCTGGAGCTTTTTGATCTAGCCGTGAGTCTTGGCGGCGTTGAGAGCCTCATCTGCCAGCCCGCGTCCATGACGCACGAATCATACCCTAAAGAGCTGCAAGATAAAATCGGCATAAAGCCTAATCTGCTGCGCCTTGCTATCGGCGTAGAAAACGCAGACGACCTAATCGCCGATCTGGCTCAGGCGATAAAAAAGGCTAAAATTTAACTTTGCTTGCCGCCTTGGCGCTTTTGTCGCTCGGGCTAAATTTATCAAATTTAGCCTTGACTAGGCGCGCAAATGGGTGCGCCTAGTTTGATAAAGCGGCACCCGGCGCCAAGGCGGGCGTAAATTTCTTTATTTTTTAAATCCGCGCTTTTTGGCGAGCAAGGCGCTATAAATTTTACGGCGCGTCTTTTACCGCTGAGGTAGGCTACGTTTTAGATGCGGAGAAATTTGAGTTTAGAGTCTTTGATTATCTTTGCGCGCCGACCTTTATGACCGGATTTACGCAAACGGCGATAAATTTACTTTTTGCGCGCTTAGAAAGAAGCGAGGAGCGATCCGGCATTTACGAGATCGTAGATACCGCCCTGTAACCCGAGCGGCAAAATCCTAAACACGGTAAAAGAGGGCGGGCCGATATCGGCGCGAGCTTGTTCTTGAGGCGGGTGCTCGTTAGGGCGGCGACAAATTTATCTTTTTTTGAGATTTGTTACGCCGAGGATTTTGGCGGTGGCTTTGGCTAGAGATAAAGGCTAGAAAGCGTGCCGCATTTGACTAAATTTAGACGTATTTTGCTTGCGGGTTAGTTTGAGATGCCTTTTTAGCTGTAAATTCGTTAAATTTCACTTTCTTTTGTCAAATTTAACCTAAATTTTTAAAAAATCGCGACTAAATTTAGCTCGGTTTTAGGATAAAAACCGTATCATTGTCTAAAATTTAACACAAAGGAAACAAATGCGAAAGATAAGTAAACATTTTCCTTCTACTCTCTCTCTGATTTTGCCGCGTCTCGTTTAAATTTAATCCGCCAAGTCCCAAAAACCCTAAAAAGAGCTTTTACTATGGTCGAACTTATCATCGTTATCTTGGTCGTGGGCATACTGGCTCTGATTGCGCTACCTAAGGTAAAGGAAGACCGCCTATATGAGGCGGTCGATCAAATCGTCGCGCTGATCCGCTATACGCAGCAATTAGCAATACAAGACAATCTTTATAATCCAAACGATCCTAATTGGTTTAAAAAAAGATGGGGTATACAGCTTGCAAATTGTCAAGAAGCACAAAATCAATTTGGACTCGTAGAACTACCTTTTGGACTTACTGTTTTTAAGGAGACTAATCCCGGCGGAACGCCTAGGCCTATATTTGCTAAAGACCCTTCTAATCCTAACGTCTTTTTATACAGCGGCTATGCTTTTGAACATTCATCGTCCCGCCAATTACCCTGCGATTTAAGCAAATTTAACAATAAGCTTAATTTTGTTAGAAAAGGAGTTATTCATGTATACATCGGCGGATTTGCCGCTAATCCCGTAGATAGCATATCCATAACAGGCATGTTAAACGGTACTTCCCTAGGAAACGTATCTCCGTCTAGATTAAACTGCATAAATAACCCGTACACAAGTAGAACACTAAGCTTTGACGAATTTGGTAGACCTCATATATCGCACGTTCTTCAACGTTCGTACGGCGGGAGAGTCGTACATTGCGGACAAACGAACGCTCAAGCAGAAGGTGCGGGATATATGTATAAACGTTTTAAATTTACGATATCCGGACGAAAGCAAGAGGCTAATATTTATATAGAGGGCGATACTGGCTTTGTTCATGTAAGGTATAAGGACAAGGATTATACGTATAGATTTATTCCGTATGAATGGGATGCTGAGGGATATTGACCCAAGCATAAAGCCTATAAGACAAATATCTAAGGTAAATTTACGTTAAAGTCCGCATAAATTTATACGGATTTCTCGCAAATCAAATTTAGCCGCCTTTGTCGCGGACTAGATGATTTCTCGCATTTTTGGTTTAAATTTACCCCAAACGTTTGCGCTATCCATCCGTGCGGCGCAAAAACGGGCGGGTGTTTGAAAACCGCAGGGTTGATGATCAGGCATGCCCCGCTAGCTCAAGAGGCGGCGGGTAGGTTTTGCCATCCGGACTAGTCGGCGGATTTGACGGTTTTGACGGATTTATCTTAGTTTGCCGCGATCAAACCGCTCATCCCGACGGCAAACATCGGCGGCATAAATTTGCGCCCGAGCTAGCCGCCAGCTACGCTTTTGGCTAGAGGCTAAATTTATAAGCCGCACAAGAAATTACGTCGCAGCATCTTGCGCATTTTTGCCTGCCTTGTTTGAGCGACGTAAATTTACGATCTACCGCTTAGAAACTGGCGCGATTTAGCGCAAAACGCTCCGTGCGGGGCGGCTTTGTTTGCTCGCATTCTTGCCGTAGATACAAAATCATCCTGAAACTCTTCGTCTCGAGGCAAGTATTTAGCGCGGTTTAAAACGGCTTATACACCATCATCCAGATGATAATAACCATCGCGATGGTCGGCACTTCGTTGTAAGCGCGAAAGAACATGCCGCTTTTCTTACAGCGTTTCTCGCGCAGCTGCACCATATAGCGGCCAAGATCCAGATGAAACGCCGCAAGGATAACGACGACGGTGAGCTTGACGTGCATGTAGCCGCTGCGCAAAAGCTCAGGCATCGCGACGATGATCAAAATGCCCGTCAAAAACGTGCCGATCAGCGCGACCCAGCCGATGTAGTGGTACATCTTGTACTCCTGCACCTCGACGACGCGTACGAAATCAGGCTTGTCCATATTCTCCGCGTGATAGACGTAGAGGCGCGGCTGATAGAACAAAAACGCCATCCACGAGATGAAACACAAGTAGTGGAAGTACTTGATGAGATTGTAATACTCTGCCATTTTTTCTCCTTTTAATTTTTATTTTAGAGGCTTGTCTTTTTGCCCTATACTTCGCTTTGCTTCCCTTGCGGTCGCAACTGCAAGCAGAAGGAAATTTTGCCGAAGCTCGGTTACGTATTATTTATACGCGCCCTCGATCGGCTCATTTCCGCCTCGTCTCCTCGTAGCGAAGTTTAGCTTCACTGCGTTTGCTACTGCAAGCAGAACGTTACGAGCGCTTGCGCGAAGTAAAAAGAAAAAATACTTCGCCTTATCGTTTTGCGCTCAAATTTGAAGTTAAATTTGCAAATTTGAGCCACCGAGACCCGCACCTTGAAAATGCTAAAATTTAGATTCAAAATTTTTAAAACGCAACAATCAAAAAGCTTTTTGCTTCGCTACGCTTGCAACTGTTAGCAGATCGCCTCTAAACGATAGCGAAGCCGAAATTCGGTAGGTAACTACTTTGAGCGTTTGGATTTTAAAAATTTGGGCTCAGGGTTCTATTTTAGGCAGTAGATTAAAAGCTAAATTTGAAGCAATTTTAAAAATTTCAACAAATTTAACCGACCCTCACCCTAGCAAAATTTCCTTCCTTGCCTCAAATTCCTCTTTGCTTATCGCGCCGCTCTCATAAAGCTCGTAGAGGCGTCTAAGCCGCTCCTCGAGGTCTTGCGCGCGCAGTTTGTCTTTTAGCGCTTCTTTTTTCTGATTTTTCTCGACCGCCGCGCCGGTTAGGCGTAGATCAAAGAGCCACCACGCGCCCCAAAGCGCCCAAAATACGTAGCCGACAAGCGCCCAAGCTAGGCTATATCCGATGAAAAACAGCGCCATCATCGCAAAGCCGCTCACGAATTTGCCTAGATAAAATCTATGCCCGCCAAACCAGCCCGTAAGCAACCAAAGCGCGTAGGCTATATAAACGTTATCGCCCATTTTTAGCCCCTTTTCGTCCCACGGCGAAGCTCTGCCAGAGTGTGAGTACGACCCCGACGTCGATCATAACGTCTGCGAGGTTAAAGATCGCAAACTCAAACCACTTGTGCCAGTAGACGTAGTCCACGACGCCGCCGTGAACGAAACGGTCGAGCAAATTTGAGCTACCCGCGCCCAGTATTATACCCGCTCCTAGCGCGTGCTCTTCTAAAATTTCCTTTTTTTCGCTATCTTGGGTCAAATTTGACTCCGTTTTCGCTGCGTCCCGCGCGTCAAATTTGCGCTTTAGTCGCCAGAGTAGATAAGCGCAAACGCCCGCGATCAGCACTAGCTGGATAAATTTGAGCCATTCCCCCAGAAACGCAAACATCGAAAACGCCACGCCGCGGTTGTATGCAAGCACTAGCGAAAAGTACTCGCCCTGCCACGAAAAACCGCCCAAAAATATCTGCTTGACCGCCTGATCGAGTGCTAAAACGACGAAAAACGCCGCGAAAAAAACGCCTAAAATTTTAGCCATTTAGCGCTTTTACGAAAAATTTCTCGACCTCGTCCATGCGGGTTTTTAGCGCGTCGGCACACTTGCCCTCGATCAAAAGTCTGATGAGGTTTTCGGTGCCCGAGTATCGAAATAGCGAGCGGATGCCCTCTTTTGCGAGGCTTGCTTCAAGCTCTTTTAGCCCGGCGATGCTTTCAAGCGGCTTTTTCTCTGTTATCTTTAAATTTAGCAAAATTTGCGGATACGGCTTTATCTCGCTTAAAATTTCGCTCGCTTTTTTACCCTTTTTTAGCACCAGTGCCGCAAACTGCAGCGCCGCCACGAGTCCGTCGCCCGTCTTTGCGTAGTCGCTAAAGATGATGTGACCGCTTTGTTCGCCGCCGAAATTCGTGCCGTTTTCTTTCATCTTTTCAAGCACGTATTTGTCGCCGACGTTTGCGCGTAGGAGCTTGATTTTGTGGGATTTTAGGTAGTCTTCGAGTGCTGCGTTGCTCATCACGGTAGCCACGACCGCGCCGCCTTTTAGGGCTTTGTTTTCTTGTAAAAATGCCGCCATGACGCCTAGCAAACTATCGCCGTTTGCCACCTCGCCGCACTCGTCTACGACCACGAGTCTATCGGCGTCGCCGTCAAACGCAAAGCCCAGATCGGCCCGCAATCGCACGACCTCGGAGGCTAAATTTTGCGGATAGAGCGCGCCGCAGTTTAGGTTTATGTTGCTGCCGTTTGGTTCGTCGTTTATGACGATGGTTTCAGCTCCCAGCTCGCTAAATATAGTCGGAGCGACCTTGTACGCAGCGCCGTTTGCGACGTCTAAAACCACGCGCAGTCCGTGCAGGCTTAGGTTTTTAGGAAATGAGTTTTTGATCTGCACGATATAGCGGCCGATGACGTCGTCGATGCGCTTTGCGGCGCCGATTTCAAGCATCTGTTTTTGCGATCTTTCTATGAGCGCGTCGTCATAATAAATCTTTTCTATCTGCTCTTCGGCCTCTTCGCCCAGTTTATTGCCGTCGCTGCCAAAAAATTTGATGCCGTTATCGTAATACGGGTTGTGCGAGGCGCTGATCATGATGCCCGCGTCGCAGCGCATATCCTCGGTGAGAAACGCTATCGCAGGAGTAGGCATCGGGCCGATCTGACGGACGTTGTAGCCCACGGCCGTGAGCCCCGCGACGATGGCGGTCTCGATCATGTAGCCGCTTTTGCGCGTGTCTTTGCCTAGTAAAATAGTGTTCGTATGCGACGCAAACTGTCTAAAATATATCCCCGCAGCCATAGCAAGGCGCATGGACGTTGCGGCGGATAGTTTTTCGCCGGCTTTGCCGCGGACGCCGTCGGTACCGAATAGTTTCATTATCTTTCCTTTTTTTAAAATTTCTACGGCCTTATCTCTTGAGTATATTTAAAAGGGCTAGCAAAAATAAATGCTCACGGACGACCAGTCCGCTCCGCTTTATTTTTGCGTCGCAACTTTTAAATCTATCTCAAGATATAAAGCCTTATCAACTTTTTGGGTGGCAAACACTGCGTCTTTAAATTTATGGTAAGATAAAATTTGCCCGCCAAATTCCATAAATTCATTAAATTTTCGACCTATTCTATCAAAAAATATCCAAATTTAAGTTGTAAATTTACTCGCTTTAAATTTTACTTAAATTAAGCGGATTTTAAAACTGGTTTTTATATAATCACGGACTAAAATTATGAAAAAGGGACATTATGGCAAACCATAAATCTTCTGAAAAAAGAGCCAGACAGACTATCAAAAGGACTGAAAGAAACAGATTTTACCGCACTAGGCTTAAAAATATCACTAAAGCCGTGCGCGTAGCCGTTGAGGCAGGCGATAAAGAAGCCGCGCTAAACGCGTTTAAAGTGGCAAACAAAGATTTCCACAGCTTCGTTAGCAAGGGCTTTTTGAAAAAACAAACAGCTTCTCGCCGCGTAGGACGTCTCGCAAAACTCGTAAATAAACTATCTGCTTAATCTAAATTTTTAATGTTAGCCGACAAACTGCAGCCTTTTTTGGATCGCTACGACGAGCTCTCTCGTCTACTTAGCGATCCGTCTATCACAAACGATATCGCAAATATGACCAAGCTCTCCAAAGAGCAATCAAATTTAGAAGATATCGCCTCGGCTGCAAAGTCCTATCTACAAACTCTCGCGGACATCGAGGAGAACAAGGCTTTGCTCGATGACGCCGAGCTTGGCGAGCTAGCCAAAGACGAACTAAAAAATCTCGAATCCAAAAAAGAAAATCTCGAAGAAGAGATTAAAATTTTACTCCTTCCAAAAGATCCGAATGACGATAAAAACGTATTTTTAGAGATCCGCGCGGGAACGGGCGGAGATGAAGCGGCGCTTTTTGCGGGCGATTTGTTTAACGCCTATGCCAGATACGCCGAGCTTCGCGGGTATAAATTCGAGATCGTGAGTCAAAGCGAAGGTAATACGGGCGGTTTTAAAGAGATTATTTTGCTGATAAAGGGCAAGGGGGCGTACTCGAGGCTCAAATTTGAGGGCGGCACCCACCGCGTACAGCGCGTACCCGAGACCGAAAGCCAGGGTCGTGTGCACACCTCTGCAGTCACCGTCGCTATCATGCCAGAAGTCGAAGACAGCGAGATCGAGATAAATCCAAACGACCTTCGTATCGACGTTATGCGCAGCTCCGGTCACGGCGGACAGTCGGTAAATACGACCGACTCGGCGGTGCGAATCACCCACATCCCCACAGGCATCGTCGTCACGAACCAAGACGGCAAAAGCCAGCACAAAAACAAAGAAGCCGCGATGAAGGTGCTAAAAGCGCGCCTTTACGAGATACAAGAAGAAGAGCGCCTAGCCAAAGAAACCAGCGAGCGCAAAAGCCAAGTCGGCACGGGCGACCGCTCGGGACGTATCCGCACCTACAACTTCCCGCAAAACCGCATCAGCGACCATCGCATAAATTTGACGCTTTATCGCCTCGACGCGATAATGGCGGCAGGGCTTTTCGACGAGATCATCGAGCCGCTGATTGCGCATTATCAAGCCGAAGCAATCTCGGACGCTGAAATTTAAGCTGCTATAAATTTTGCGTAATTTTAATTTTTACTCTACGAGCGGTTGTATTCTAGGGTATTTTTATTAAATTCGTATTTTGATTTTTACTTTGCGCCACTGCCGTTAAATTTTATAAAATCGTAAACCGATTTTGACAAATAAATTGCGATATTTTAGACGGTCGTGGCGTTTGTTTTGCGGATTGATTTAGTATAAAGAGGTCGCACCGGTTTTTGTTTGCTAAATCCGAAAATATTTTCTTACTCTTTTAGACAAATTTAAACCCAGCGTAAATTTACATTGTTGCATTAAGATTTTTAGGCCTGGCAGCCCAAATCAAAACGTCTTAAAAAGCGCCGAGATAAAAGCAAATTTATAAAGTTATTTAGCTACGAAGCCATACTTTTGGCGTAACTTTGTTTAAAACTCTGCGCTCACGCATAATAGCCGCAGACTTTGCTCTTATGCGTCGTTAATTTCTAACAGACTTTGCAAGCTTGTAGCTTACGTCGGCGCCGAGTTTAAATTTAACATCGCCTGTCGCATTTATCGCTTGCGATTAGTTAGATTAGCTTCCGATTTACGCGTAGCTTCTTGCGCCAGGACCGTCTCGTCCGACCTTATCGCCCAGGCGCTAAATTTTGCCGACAGACACGGGGCGCAGATGTTTGAAAACTTCCATCTCTACGCTTATGCGAAAAGTTACGTCGCTTTACTGGCGACGGTCGCAGAGCAAATTCGGCACTTGCACGGATATGTTTTTGCAAAGATTTAGGTTGAGGCATTTTATCTTTTAAGTCGTTTTAGAACTGTTTAAATTTAATGTGATTTTGCTTCCTTGCGCCTACGTTAATTTAGCTTTGCGGACAAACGAGCGCTTTGTATTTGCCTGTTTAAGTGGCATTTGCTGAACTGCTTACAAAATCGGCCCGAGGCCTTGCAGGCTTTGGTGCATAAAGCGCGCATTTGTAGCTCGGTAGTAACTTCTGAAGCACTTACGCTAGCTCAAAGCTTTGCGACGTGGCGCTGGCTTGCAGGGGTAAAGCGCCGACCTTTTTAGCCTTGCAAAATTGGCAACGCAGTCGCCTTTGCTACGGCAAAACGCGGGCTAAATTTTACCGGTTAAAATTTGCACGATAGTTTCGGGCAAAATTTCATGCTCTATCTCGTGGATTTTGGCCTCGTAAGCTTCAAAGCTCATTCCCGCGCTCTTTTCAAACGCACGCTGAGCGATGATCTTGCCGCCGTCTAGCTCCTCGCTGACCCAGTGCACGCTCACGCCGCCCACCTTCATATCGCTATCAAAGCTCTCTTTTATGGCACGCGCGCCCTTAAAAAGTGGCAGCAGCGATGGGTGCAAATTTATCGCGCGAATCTGCCTCGTAAAAACGGGCGTAAGGATGCGCATAAAGCCCGCAAGAACCGTTAGATCGACGTTGGCACGCTTTATCTGTGCTACGACCGCGGCGTCAAACTCTTCTCTAGAGGCAAAATTAACGTGCTCGGTAACGACGCTTTGCAAGCCGTATTTTGCGGCTTTTGCTATGCCGCCTGCGTTAGCTTTATTTGTTAACGTTAGCGCGACCTCGATCTTGGTTTCGCCAAAAACTTTGCCGTGCAGATTCTGCAAAATCGCATCCAAATTTGAGCCGCCGCCACTAAATAAAACCGCTATTTTTTTCGTAAGCATTTGAGTCCTTTGATGACGTCCGCGGCCGTGAGCGCGTAGTCGTTGATTTTGATTTCGCGGGCGGCTAGAGCGTGAGCTAACGCGCCCGAGATCGCGGCATTTAGCGGATCGTAACCTTGCGCCAGTAGTCCCGCGACGATACCGCTTAGCGCGTCTCCGCTACCGCCTTTTGCGAGTGCGGCGCTACCTTGCGTCATGACGTAGACCTCGCCGCCTTGCGCGATTAGCGTATTTGCGCCCTTTAACACAAGCACGCATTTAAAATTTCGGCTAAAAATTTGAGCGAGATTGAAGCGATTTTTTTGCACTTCGCGGACGTCAAATTTGCCAAGATTCGCAAGCTCCAGCAAGCTCGCAAACTCCTTTGGATGCGGCGTTATTACGACGTTTTTATTATTTAAAAGCTCAAGCGTGCGCGGCTCATAGCAAAGATCGGCGTCGATAACGAGCGCGTCTTTTTTTTTTAGTTCGCTAAAAAGCTCGTCTTTTTGCACCTCGTCAAGCTCGCCAAGTCCCATACCGACGGCTCCGACTCGCATTTTGGGCGTTATGCGCGCGCTTTGCATTAAAACGGGCTCAATGTTTAAATTTTTGCCCACGACGCTAACGAGTCCCGCACCGATAGTTAGCGCGGCAAGTCCCGCTATACGCGCCGCTCCGCCCTTTTCGCCGCTAACAACAAACACGTGCCCAAAGTCGCCCTTGTTAACGTTTTGCTTAGCGCGAAACGGCAAATTTAAATCGCTTTTTCCAAGTTTATAAAAGCTCGTCCCCGTCTCGTACAGCTCGCGAGAAAGGCCCAAATTTGCGACCTTTACGCGCCCCACGAAATCTTTTGCAAAGTCGTTATAAAGCGCTAGCTTTAACGCACCCATCGTCACAGTCGTATCGGCCTTAAAGACCGTGCCTTGCGGCACGCCGTTTTTATCAAGACCGCTCGGGATATCGCAGGCGAGTTTGTAGGCGGGTTTTGCATTTAGTAGATTTATCAAATTTATCATCCGCTCGTCTAGCTCACGGCTAAGTCCGGTTCCGAAAATCCCATCGATGATGCAGTCAAATTCGTCGCTTTGCGTCAAATTTGAGATCAAATTTACGCCGCATTTTAGCGCTCTGGTTAGCTCGGTTTTTGAGATTTCATTTTGTTTGTCGCTCGCTAAAAACGCAAAACAATCAAATTTATCGCCCAAAAGCCGAAGTGCGGCAAGTACGTCTGCGCCGTTATTTCCGCTGCCGACTACGCCTAAAATTTTACGGCGTTTGGTCGATGATTTTTTGAGCCTAGTCCGTACTGCGCGAGCTAACGCATTCGCGGCGTTTTGCATCAAAACTTCGGTGCTAAGCCCAAACTCGCTCACGGCTCTAGCGTCAAGCTCCGCCGTATCCCAAAATAGCTTTTTCATGCGCCCTCCTGCTTCACTCGGTAGCTCAAAGCCTCTAAAATGTGCGGCTTTTTGATGATACGCGAGCCCTCGATGTCGGCGACCGTGCGGGCGACTTTTAGGGTTTTATTTATAGCGCGGCGACTGAGCGAAAATCTCTGCGTCGCGTGATCTAGCGCCCTGCTCGCCTCGTCGTCGCAAATGCAAATTTTAGCAATCTCTTCGTCGCTAAGCTTGCCGTTTAGCTCGCTTTGAGCGCGCGAGATTTGCGTCTCAAACACGCGTAGCACGGTATCTTGCATCGATTCGCTCGTAACGTCGCTTTTATCATCGGCGCTCACCTCGTCCATCTGTACGTGAAGGTCGATGCGGTCTAGCACGGGTGCCGAGATGCGCGATTTATAGCGCTTGATCTCAAGCTCCGAGCATTTGCACTCTAGATTTTTAGAGAGTAGGTTGCCGCAAGGACACGGGTTCATCGCGGCTACGAACATAAATTTAGTCTCATACGTGATTTTTGAATTTACGCGCGAGATGTTGATTTTGTAGTCTTCCAGCGGCTCGCGCAGGCTCTCTAAAATTTGCGGCGCAAAGTGCGGAAGCTCGTCAAAAAATAAAATCCCACCGTTAGCTAGCCCGACCTCGCCGATCCTAGCCGAGCTCGATCCACCGCCGAAAATAGAGCTGCGCGTGCTCGTGTGATGAGGCGAGCGAAAGGCTCGCAGGGCGGAAAATTCGCTCTCCTGCTGATTTAGCGAGCTATAAGCGCAGCTAAGCAAGATCTCATCCAAGCTTTGCGGCGGTAAAATGTAGCGCAGGCGCTTGGCGCTCATGCTCTTGCCGCATCCGGGGCTACCCTCAAAGATAATGTTATGCATACCGCAAGCGGCCACCAGGCAGGCTCTTTTTGCTCTACTTTGGCCTTTGACGTCGCTAAAATTTAGCTCGAAATTTTGATTTTTTACGAAGCTTTTTTCGCCGATTTTGATTAAATTCGAAAAAAGCGGATGAACGCTGCCGACTTTGCGCAAAGCGGTAAACTCTGGCTCTAGGAAAAATTTGATCGCTTCGGCTAAATTTGAAACGGCGTAAATTTCTAAATTCGGTATCGCGCCCGCTTTTTGCGCTATCTCTTGCGGGATCAGCACGCGAGAGCCCGGCGCTTTCGCGCTCAAAAAAAGTAGGATAGAAAAAAGGCTCGCCGTACTTTTGACGCCGCCGTCGAGCCCCAACTCGCCAAATACGAAAATAGGCTCGAAGTCGCGCTCTTTTTGCAAGGCGATTAAAAGCGCGATAGGCAGGTCAAAGTGACTGCCTGATTTTGGCATATCGGACGGGGATAAATTTATGATGATTTTTTGCGCTGGAAAAGAAAAATTTAACGATAAAAGCGCTGATTTTACGCGCTCGGCGCTCTCTTTGATCGAAGCACCAGCAAGCCCTACGATATTAAGCGCCGGCAAACCGCGGTTAAAACTGGACTCGACGTCTACAAGCCGCAATTCGTCGTTATAAGTGGCGCATTTTAGGGCTTTCATGCGTTTTTTTGCTTTTTATACTCTTTGTCGAATTTTTTGCGTTTGTTGTAGCCGATACGCTCGATAAAAAGGTGTCCGTCTAGATGATCCATCTCGTGCTGGATCGCAACCGACAAAAGTCCGTCGGCCTCGAGCTCTTGGCGCTGTCCGAAGCGGTCTTGATACTCTAGCGTTATAAACTCGGCTCTTTTTACGTCCTCGTAGTATCCGGGCACGCTAAGGCAGCCTTCTTGATATATTATCTCGCCCTCTTTGCGTAAAATTTTGGGATTTATGATTTCTAGCAGATCCTCTTTGCGCTGTTCTTTGCTCTCTTCGTCAACTAAATTTACGATCAAAATTCGCTTAGCCTCGCCCGTCTGGATGGCGGCTAGTCCGATACCGTTTTTAGCGATCATGGTCTCATACATGTCGTCTAGAAATTTATGCAACTCTTCGTCAAAAACTTTAACTTCAAGCGATTTGACGAAGAGTTTTTTGTTCGGATAGGTTAGGATTTCTAGTATCATTTGCCGCCCTCGCCGGGTAGGATAAGGTAGCGTTTACCGTCTCTACCGGTGTTCTTTAGCGCATCAAGCGCGCTAGAAAGCAGCTCCTCGACGGTCTTTTGTCCGCCCAGAGCGCAGGCTACTACCTCCATATCAAAATCGATCTTTTCGTCGTTTAGCATAAAAGAGGTGCCGTAAAACATCTCCGTTATACGTTCGCACGCCTTTTGCGCGCCGACGATATCGGTATGGCGCATCAGCATCGCAAAGCACCCGTCGCCGTAATGCGCTAAAATATCGCTGCGCCTTGAGGTACGAAGTAACATACGCGAGATATTTTTTAGCACCGCATGTTTGCCTTTTGAGCCGATGCCTTGCAGCGAGGTTTCTTTTGGTTTGATTAGCATCAGCGAGGATTTGTAGCCGTATTTTTGGATATTACCGGCCTCCATTTCCAGCGTCTTTAGGAAAAATTTTCGGTTATAGATATCAAATTTAGGATCATAGACGGACTGTTCTTCTACTATCTTAAAAACTTTGCCGACCTCATCGTAGCTGGTTTTTATGACCTCGATATGCTTATCCATCAGCGTATTTAGCTTGGCTAGATCATCGCTAAATGCATTAAAAACGCTTTGATTAGCCAGCAAATTTCCGTTTGGATCGAGGCTGTCTAGGCGCTTTTTAACGACTGTTTTTAGTACGGATAGGTTTTTATAAATGAGCGCGACGGCTTGCAACATACTTTTTATCTGTATAAAGCTATTTTTTACCTCGCGCTCGATGCTGATTTGCCTATCGTCTTCTAGCCTGCCGATTTCATCTTCTATTTTGATGATTTCCCCGACTTTTTTTTTGAAGTCGTCCGGTTGCTTTTCGAGTATTTTTTCAAAAAATATTGAATAATTTTTGGGTATTGAGGGGATATTTTCCTCAGCTAGCTCTTTTATGATAGCCTCGGAAAATCCGTAAATACCCATATCGCCGCCGTTATCCTCGCCTTTTCCCGCGCCGACGCGTCCAGGATTTTGTGCGCTTTGCGGGAGCTGTTTTTCGCTTTTTTTGTCGTCTATCTTTAGCAAAATTTACTCTTTATTTAAAGCTTTTTTCTAAAACCTTATCTATCAGTCCGTATTCTTTAGCCTCAGCAGAACTCATGAAAAAGTCCCTGTCGGTGTCTTTTTGGATTTTAGCTAGTTTTTGACCGGTATTTTTAGCTAGGATCGCGTTTAAAATTTCTTTCATACGCAAGATTTCCTTCGCCTGGATCTCTATATCCGTCGCCTGTCCGCGTGCGCCGCCTAAAGGCTGGTGGATCATGATGCGCGAATTTGGCAGCGCATAACGCTTTCCCTGCGCGCCGCAGCTAAGCAAAAACGCGCCCATAGACGCCGCCTGACCTATACAGATCGTGCAGACGTCTGGCTTGATGTAGTTCATCGTATCGTAAATGCTAAATCCGCTCGTTATCACGCCGCCGGGGCTATTTATATATAGATATATGTCTTTGTCCGGGTCTTCGGCCTCTAAAAACAGCATCTGAGCCACGATCGCAGACGCCATGCCGTCCTCGATCTCGCCGCTAAGCATTATTATGCGGTCTTTTAGCAGGCGCGAGTAGATGTCGTAGCTTCTCTCGCCCTTGCTCGTGCGCTCGATGACGTAGGGGATGTAGTAGCTCATTACTCCGCCTTTTTCTCTTTTTTATCGTTTTTCTCGCTCTTTAGCGCGAACATCTCGTTAAATAGCTTCTCCTCGATCATCGACATTTTGATCGCAGGTAAAATTCCTTGATTTTTATAGTTTTCAAGGTGTTGTTTCGGATCTACGCCCGAGCGATACGCCTCAAAATACACCGCTTGGATCAGCTCTTGGTCGCTTACTTTTATGCCTCTGCGGCGCGCTAGCTCGTCTATTATAAACGTTAGTTTCACGCTTTTTACCGCGTCGTCGCGGTAGGTCTCGCGCTGTTTGGTTAGAGCGTCTTTATCCTCTCTAAATTTAGCCATCTGCTCAGGTGTAAAGCTGCTCCAAGCACCGCGGAACTGCATATCCATCTCTTGCTCTACGATGTTTTTTGGCACGTTGAAGTTAAATTTAGCCACGATCGCGTCGGCAAATTTAGGCTTTAGCTCTTCGTTTACGTTTTTGGCGTGCTTGTCGGCTTTGATCTGCTCTTTTAGTCTCTCTTCAAATAGCTCGACGCTTACCTTTTCCTCGCCCGGCATGATGCGTTTTAGCGTCTCTTCGTCGATCTCTTCAGGCACTTTTTTGCCTTGGATTTCGTGTAGCTTTACTTTAAACGTCGCGTCTTTGCCCGCAAGGTGCGCAGCGCCGTACTCGGCCGGAAATTTAACCTTCACGTCGCGCTCCTGCCCTACTTTTAGCCCGATCATGCCGTCCTCAAAGCCCGGTATAAACTGACCCGAGCCGATTTCTAGCAGGTAGTTTTCAGCTTTGCCGCCCTCAAACGCAGCGCCGTCTACGAAGCCCTCGAAGTCAAATTTGGCAAAATCTCCCTTTTCAAGCGCGGCTTTTTCCACTTTTTCTAGCGGAGCGATCATTTTTAAAATTTCGTTTTTTCTCTCATCGATCTCTTTTTTCGTTACGCGCGGCGCGCTGACGCTCTCTATCAGCTCCTCGTAGCCGTCGATGTTTATGACGGGTTTAAACGAGATTTCGATCTCTGCGTCGATCTCGCTCTCGCCCCTGTCGAATTTCGTCACGATCGGCTCGCCGATAACCTCTTCAAATTTTCTATTTAGCTCTTTTAGACCTGCGTCGATCGCGTCTTTTAGCGCGTCTTGCTCGGCATCGGCGGTTAGTTCTTTTTCGTAACGTTTTAGTACTACGTTCACAGGTACTTTGCCCGCTCTAAATCCATCTATTTTCATATTTTTCGCAGCTTTTTTAGCAGCGTTTTCGAGTTTGGATTTTACGTCCGCGCTCGGTATTTTCGCACTTAGCGAAGCATTTACGGCGTCGATCGCCTTGGTTTTGATTTGCATTAAATTCCTTTAAAAAATAAAAATTTCCTAGAGTGTAGCAAAATTTTCCTTATTCATAGTATAAATTTAAGCGCGCGAAAGGCGAATTTAAGTAAAATCGTTTATCAAATTTAAATAGCGAAATTAGTCAGGAACGTAAATGCAAGAAAATTTAAAAAATGAGAATTTAAAAAAAGAAAAGTTTGAAAGCTGCGTCGAGCAGATGCTAAATTTAGTCGGCGAAGACCCGCACAGAGAGGGGCTAGCTAAAACTCCCGAGCGCGTTTTTAAAGCTTACGAGTTTTTAACGAGCGGCTACTCGCAAGACCCAAAAGTCGTGCTAAACGACGCGCTGTTTGATAGCTCAAATAACGAAATGGTGCTCGTGCGAGATATCGAATTTTACAGCCTTTGCGAGCATCATTTGCTACCGTTTTTCGGGCGCGTGCACGTAGCCTACATACCAAACCACAAGGTCGTAGGCCTTAGCAAAATCCCGCGCATGGTAAATATCTTCGCCCGCCGCCTGCAGATCCAAGAGCAGCTTACAGAGCAGATCGCGCAGGCCGTGCAAGAGGTCATCAAGCCAAAAGGTGTGGGCGTCGTCATCGAGGCGCGTCACATGTGCGTGGAGATGCGAGGCGTGGGCAAGATCAACTCGACCACTACAACATCGGCGCTGCGAGGATGTTTTTTAAATAGCAGCGAGACTAGGCGCGAGTTTTTCTCTCTTATAAATTCGCACAAAGAAGTGAGATTTTAGTGGGTTTAGATAGCTTAAAATCAAAACTGGGCACAAATTTATCTCTCTCTAGCGTCTTTGGCGTGATCGAGCGAATTTCTGCTACGACGATAGAGATTTCGGGACTGCGCCCCAGCATAGGCGACATCGTGCAAATTTGCGCTAAAGATAGGAGCAAAAGCGGACTAGCGATGGTGACTGAGGTGCGGCAAAATACCGCGCTCATCTCGCCCTTTGGCTTTGTAGAAGGCTACAAGATCGGCGACTTCGTCTATCAAAGCGACCAAGGCATGAAAATCCCCGTCGGAGACGCTCTTTTAGGGCGCGTAGTCGATCCTTTTATGAATCCAAAAGACGGCAAAGGCGCGATCGCTGCGACCGAGTACGCACCGATAATGCGCGCTCCGATCGATGCGATGAAGCGCGGGCTGATAGATGAGATTTTTAGCGTCGGGGTTAAAAGCATAGACGGGCTGCTAACCTGCGGCAAAGGCCAAAAACTAGGCATTTTCGCAGGTTCTGGTGTGGGCAAAAGTACGCTAATGGGCATGATAGTAAAAAACTCGCAAGCTCCGATCAAGGTAGTCGCGCTTATCGGCGAGCGCGGCCGCGAGGTGCCCGAGTTTATCGAGAAAAATTTACGCGGCGACCTAAGCGGCACCGTCGTCATCGTAGCCACCAGCGACGATAGCCCGCTGATGCGAAAATACGGCGCCTTTTGCGCGATGAGCGTGGCTGAATACTTCAAAAACCAAGGCAAAGACGTACTTTTTATCATGGATAGCGTGACGCGATTTGCTATGGCGCAGCGAGAGATCGGGCTGGCACTAGGCGAGCCGCCGACGTCCAAGGGCTACCCGCCCTCCGTGCTTACTTTGCTACCTCAGTTGATGGAGCGTGCGGGCAAAGAGGATGGTAAGGGCAGCATAACGGCCTTTTTTACCGTGCTTGTAGACGGCGACGATATGAGCGATCCCATAGCCGACCAGAGCCGCTCGATCCTAGACGGTCACATCGTGCTTAGCCGCGAGATGACGGACTTTGGCATCTATCCGCCTATAAACATCCTAAACTCCGCCTCGCGCGTGATGAGCGACATCGCTACCAAAGAGCACAGAGCAAACGCCGCCAAGCTAAAGCGCCTCTACTCGCTTCTCAAAGAAAACGAGGTGTTACTACGCATCGGCGCATATCAAAAAGGCAGCGACAAAGAGCTTGACCTTGCTATCTCGAAAAAAGAATTTATAGATAACTTCCTAAAACAAGACGCCGAAGAGGGCTTTAGCTTCGAGCAGACGCAAGAGCTGCTAGGCGGGATAAATTAGCCTCAAATTTGCAAAAAAGGCAAAAATGAAAAAATTTTTAGCGATGCTGCTTCTAGGCTTGCTCGGCCTTGAAGCTAAGATAATCGGTCAGGGCGAGCTAGCGGACTACGGGTTGGTTTTTGCGGACGGCAATGCCGTGGATAAAGACGGCAACATAAAAGCCGTAGGTAAAAATTTTATGGTCACGGGAACCTTTTCCGACGGTCTTTGCGTGGTTTTTATAGGCGAACAGACCTTTTTTATGGATGAAAACGGCAGACTTGCCGTGCGTTTGGCGCCCGGCACGGGCTTTAAAACCAGCTTTACCGAGGGGCTAGCAGCCATCGTCAAAAACGGTAAATTCGGCTTCATAGACAAAACGGGCAGGGTCGTGGTAGAACCCAAATTTGACTATACGGGTATAGCTTTTAGAGACGGCGCGATGATTGTAGGCAGGATGAAATACGGCTACGTGGATAAAAACGGCAAAACTATCATTTCTCCGCGCTACGACGAGGCAAGGTCTTTTTCTGACGGGCTAGCCTCGGTGCGTATCGCTGATAAATGGAGCGTGATAGACAAAAGCGGCGCTACCGTTTCAAAGCTAAATTTGGGCCGCCCGATAACTTTTACGGAAGGCTTGGCGCCCGTAAAATTTAACGGACTCTACGGCTTTGTGAACAAGGGTGCAAACATCGTTATAGAGCCTAAATTTGAATTAGCGTCGCTCTTTAGCGAAGGGCTGGCGGCCGTAAAATCGGGCGGCAAATGGGGTTTCATAGACAAAAGCGGAAAGTTCGCGATAGAGCCGCGTTTTGACGAAGAAAATCACTTTAAAGAAGACCGCGCCGTAGCGAGGGTCGGCGGGCTGTGGGGCGTTATAGATAAAAGCGGTAAATTTATCCTTGAGCCGCAAAAATTCGACTATATATTTGACGAGTTTTATGGCGGAATGTTAAATTTCAGCGTAAATAGAAAAAGCGGTTGCCTAGACGTAGACGGCAAGGTCGTCATAGAACCGAAATTTGACGACATATACGTTTTTGAGGGCGACGCGACGGCCGCTAGCGTGGACTACAAACGCTTGTTTATCGACAAAAAGGGCCGAATTTTGCCCATTTCTTACTACTTTGAGATAGAAGATTGAGTCAAATAGCGCAAAGTATGAAATTACCGCGCGGCGAGATTTTGCGGGACGGGTAAATTTAAATCGGCGCGGCGACTAAATGCCTAAACGATAGGCGAAACGGCTATTTTAAGTAAATTTAGGGCGGATTTGCACGAGAGTTTGCGAATTTAACAAAAAACAAATAAAACGGAAAAAGAATGCGAAATTTAATGAAAACCGCGCTTGCAAGCGCGCTAATGCTTAGCGGCTGCGCGAGCGGTAAAAACTACGCAAATCCGCATCTAGCGCAGCTAAAAGGGCAACATATTCTAACCCTCGTAGACCGCGCGGATTTTGCCGACGTTTGCGTGCGAGAGGACGGATCTAAGGTTTATTATTTGCAAAATAGCGCAAAAAGCGGCGAGCCGGGGCGGGCTTGCGACGAGACGGCGCCTAGCAAACTAAACGCGGCGTTTTTCGTCACCGACGAGGACGGCGTCATAACCGGCTACGACGAGATAGGGGGCGCGCCCATAGCTAACTACGAGCCGATGTTTGCGGATCTGTTTAGCCCGCTAAAGGACGAGCGGTGAGACTCGCGCTTTGGCTAACGATACTTGCGGTAAATCTCGCCTCAGGCGAGCTTTTTGACGCCGTTAAAGACGAGTATCTAAGGCTTTTTAACGAACAAAACTACGGCGCCGCGCTAGAAATTGCTCTGCAAGCCGCAGAGGGCGCGGACGCGCAGGCGCAGCTAGAGGCGGGCTACGTTTATGAGGCGATTTACGGAGATTACGTTCGCGCGGTGCGCTATTACAAGCTCTCCGCAAGCGGCGGCGAACCCCAAGCGGCGCTAAATTTGGGCTATTTGTTTTTGCGGATGAGCGATTATTCGCGCGCGCTAGACTATATCGGCCAGGCTTTGGAGCGGCAGGAGGCGCTTAGTAGCGAGCGTGCGGCGGACGGGTATTATCGCCGCGGCATGGTTAGGCTAGATCCGCGCAGAGGCAAGCTTCACGACCCAAAGGCTGCTGTTGCGGACTTTGCTAACGCCGTGCGTCTAGGCGGAGCGGACGGGACGTTTATGCTGGGCGTTTGCTACGGCCTTGGCGTAGGCGTGAGCGCGGATGAGCAAAAAAGCGACGAACTCGTAGAACGAGCCGCCGGCCTAGGCAGCGAGGATGCGCGCAAGGTTTTAAGCGGTTTTGCCGGCATTGCGGATTTTATTTTTAAATAGTCCTTTGCGGCGTTTTGCCGCGGCGAGGGCGACTTTGATTTGAGGTTAAATTTAGCGGCAAAGCCTTACTAAAACTAGGCAAGCGCCCGCAAAAAATCGGCGCAAGAGTTTAGCTCGTTTGCAAAAAGCGGACGAAAAAATCGCAACCATTTTAAGATGCGCGTCCGGTTTTAAAGGCTAAATTTAGGGCGTGAGGCTTGCCGGTAAATTTAGCTATTTTTGCGCGAGCAAGCGCAATACAAGGAGAAAATTTGAGCAGAAATTATGACGAAAATCCGCTGGTTTTACAGGATGATTTTTACCGCATCTCGGTTGGCTGCGCATTTTTATTTAGTGCTAACTTTTTTATGGCGTTTTTGATATTTTTTAGCGGCATAGTGGACTGGGAAAGCGGCTCATTTTGGGAAGTTTTCGCAGCGGAAGCGATGCGAGACGGCAGATTTGTTTCGATGTTTATAGGGGTTATTTTTGGAAATGTTTTAGCTGCCGCCGACCTAATGAAAAAACTCAAAAATCCCTCGCTTGTTTACCTTTACGAGGATAAAATTTACCAAACCAAAAAGGGAGTAACGATAAATTTGACAGATATCGTCCAAATGCGAAAATCGCCCTATCAAATTTTAGGAGCGATACCGAAAAATCCGCTTTCCGCGGTAGTGATCCCGTTTATGTTCGTCTTGGCCGCGTTTATTTTTTATGTACTGATTTTTTATCGCTAGATGCGTGCTCAGAGCCTTTGACAAAGACGTAAATTTAAGCTACTTTTGCAACCTTGCCATGTTTAGCGAGACCGGCGTTATAAATATTTATTTCATCTCAAAATCAGACTGCGCCGCGGTGCGGGAGTATTTTAGGGCGAAACTAGGCACCGATATCGCGAATGCGCCCTGGACGATCAAATTTTACGACGCCGAAAACCTTAAGCGGGTTTAAATTCGGCGGCGGCTTTCGTGTTTGCCTTGCATTAAATTTATCGAGCAAGGATACGATTTATCCCGGATCGCCGCTAAATTTACATATTAAAGGCATGGGTTTTGTGCGCCGAGATTTCACCGCCTTTGTTTCAAGTCTGCGGCGCGAGTTTTGATTTACTGCGTGCGGTTGTCAAGTTTCTGGGTTTGGTTTCTGCAAATTTCATTGACCTGCTCACCCTCGCTATTTCGTAAGATAACCTCGTAGTCCGTAATTTCGCGACCTTTGTTATACCCTTCGATATATCTGAATCTAGATAAAACTATTTTAAAAGATTTTACGTCGTCTAAAGCGTATTTATCGCCGAGTTTGACATAATCAAAATTTTTGCTAGTAAGTGTATGAAAATTACTAAATTTTTGCTTTAAATTTAGCGTATAAATTTCCGTGGATGCAGCGCCGTTATCGCAGCGGTTAAATTCGTTTTCATTAAAGACAAGCGCGAGGCAAATTTCATCTCCGCAGATAACCTTGATATCCTTGGCGCTGCTGTTTATACGTATAGTTTGTCGCCATCCCTCGCCTTTGATCTCAAAGACATTGCGAGCGAGCTTTTTGGCTATCTCATCTCCGACATAGCCTTTGGCTTCTGGTTTATAAGCCCAACCGAGCCCAGAGTAGTTCGGTTCTTGCGGAAAATCCGCAAGCGGAATTTGAAGCCTTCTTATGGCTTTTAAATTTTCCTCGGTGCCTTGCGGAGCCGCAAAAGAGGTGCCGGGCTGAGAGTGCAAATCAAACGTACCTATAAATTTTCTTATAACTTTATGCGCGGTTTGAGAAAATATCTTGGCTTCATTCTCAAAAAGCGAAATATCATAGATGCCGTACCTATAATATCTAAGCTTTTTACCCACCCAATCCTGATTCGGCGAGTGGTTAATTTCGTAATATCCATAGTAGTGCTCCGGCATACCTTTTTGTAACAAAAAGTCGGTATATTCATGGTCTTTATATCTAAGCCAGACTCCAAATTCATCTTTAATATATAAATAGCCAAATTCCGCACCTTTGGCAAAATAGCCTTCACCTAGAAAAAATACCGGCCTTTTTTCACTTACCGACAGTACGGGAGCCTGGGGTAATTTTTTCAATTCTCTCTCAAACCGCTTATTTATGTAATCGCATGCCGGATCTCCGCTTAATTCGGGATCACAACCCAAAGGCGGATCAAATAACCACCACAATATAAACCACAATATAAACCACAATACTGCATACACGGCAATAACGCCGCCTAAAACGCAAAGAGCTTTTTTAAAAAATTTCATGCTAGTATTCTACTCCATTTTACCTGAAAAACTCTAAACTGCCGGTCTCACCCTTTTTCACCGTACTAAATTCGGGCTTATTTTGATAAATTTAACCCAAAATGCAAAAATTTTAATTTTTAAATTTTCTAAAACCTTAAGAAATCAAACTAAGTTTAGGATATATTTTATCTTTTTATATCAAATTTGACTGAAAGGGCGACGTTTTGCTCATTTGATAAGGAATTTCAATATATAAACTCTATCAAAAACCGGCTAAATTTGAAAAAACTAAGCTAAAATTTTAATCAAAAATTTATAAAATTTGTTATATTATCCTCGCGAAAATAAAAGGGATAAAATATATCCTAATTGATAAAGGTCAAGCGTGAGAGTATATCTAGACAACAATGCCACGACGATGGTCGATCCCGAAGCTTTCGAGCTTATGAGGCCGTTTTTTTGCGAAAAATACGGCAACCCAAACTCGCTTCATAAATTCGGCTCAGAGACGCACCCCGCGCTTCGCCGCGCGATGGACCAGCTCTATGCGGGCATAAACGCGAGCGATAACGACGATATCGTGATAACAAGCTGCGCCACCGAGAGCAACAACTGGGTGGCTAAGGGCGTGTTTTTCGATCATATATTAAATAAAGAAAAGGATCACGTCGTAATCAGCGCCGTCGAGCATCCGGCGATCGCGGCGACGTTTGAGTCGCTCAAGAAATACGGCGTGCGCGTGAGTTACGTACCCGTAAACGAAAACGGTCTGCTCGATCCAAACGACCTAAGAAAGCTCATCGACGATAAAACCGCGCTAGTTAGCATCATGTGGGCAAATAACGAAACTGGCACGATTTTCCCGATCAAAGAGTGCGCACAGATCGCTCACGAATACGGCGCGCTATTTCACACCGATGCGACGCAAACCGTTGGCAAGATCAAGATAAACGTGCGCGAGATGGGCATGGATTTTATGAGCTTTTCAGCGCATAAATTTCATGGACCAAAAGGCGTTGGCGGTCTGTATATCAAGGACTCGCAAAAGCTAACGAGCCTGCTTCACGGCGGCGAACACATGGGCGGCAGACGCAGCGGGACGCTTGACGTCGCTGGTATCGTGGGCATGGCGCAAGCCCTGGAAAACAGCAACAAGCTAATCGAATTTGAAAATCTGCACGTAAGACGCCTGCGCGATAAGCTCGAAGACGCGCTGCTGCAAATCCCCGATATATCGGTCGTGGGAGACCGCGCTCACAGGCTGCCAAACACCATCCTAGCCGCCGTAAAAGGCGTCGAAGGCGAGGCGATGCTATGGGATCTAAATCAGGCCGGTATCGCCGCGTCTACGGGCTCGGCGTGCGCGTCCGAGACGCTAGAGAGCAATCCGATAATGGAAGCAATCGGAGCTAGCAGCGATCTGGCGCACACGGCGCTAAGGCTGTCGCTATCAAGGTTTAACACCGAAGAAGAGATCGACTATACGATAGAGCATATCAAAAAGGCGGTGGAGAGGTTAAGGGGCATATCAAGCACGTACGCCTATAACCCTAACAGCAAGTAGCGGCTTGTCTTTTGAGCGCTTTTTGCGGAGCTTGCTAAAATTTAGCTCGGCGGACTACTTGTCCAGCCTACGCTAAATTTTACCTGCGCAACCCCAAAAATCATCTCAAAATACTTTGCCTTAACAATTTAAATTTCATAAATTTGGTTCAAATTTGGGTTTTTAAAAGCCCAAATTTGAGTTAAATTTAAAAGGAAGCGGGCGGCAGTATCGCGAGATGGATTTGAATGTTGTGAAGCAAAAATGAGCAAGGCTAACCAAATAGGTTGCCGCAGCGATATTTTTGCAAACTCATTCAAAGACGCTCGCGAGACAACGCCTCTAAAAAGGAAATAAAATGGCAAAAAATAATCTAATCGGCGGCTCCATCTGGGACGAATACTCCCAAAACGTCCAAGACCGCATGAACAATCCCAAATTTATGGGCGAGATAACACAGGACGAGGCAAAAGCAAGGGGTGGCAAGCTCATCGTAGCGGATTTTGGCGCCGAAAGCTGTGGCGACGCGGTGAGGCTGTACTGGCTCGTGGATGAGAAAACCGACCGCATCATGGACGCTAAATTTAAAAGCTTTGGCTGCGGCACGGCGGTGGCTAGCTCAGATACAATGGCTGAGCTTTGCATCGGCAAGACCGTGGACGAAGCGGTCAAAATCACCAACATCGACGTGGAAAAAGCCATGCGCGACACGCCCGACGTCCCAGCCGTTCCGCCGCAAAAGATGCACTGTTCGGTCATGGCCTACGACGTTATCAAGGCCGCGGCGGCGCAGTACAAGGGCGTGGATCCGGAGCATTTCGAGGACGAGATCATCGTGTGCGAGTGCGCGCGCGTGAGCCTAGGCACGATCAAAGAGGTCATCCGTCTAAACGACCTACACACGGTCGAGGAGATCACGCAATACACCAAAGCAGGCGCCTTTTGCAAATCCTGCGTGCGCCCGGGCGGACACGAAAAGCGCGAGTATTATCTCGTGGACATCCTCGCAGACACCAGAGCCGAGATGGAGCGGGAGAAAAAGCAAGCCCTCATCGACGCGCAGGCTGTGGGCAAATTTGACGACGTGAGCTTTGAAAATATGACCGTCGTGGGCCAGTTAAAGGCTATCGAGAGCGTCATAGATAGGGATATCCGCCCGATGCTGATGATGGACGGCGGCAACATGGAGATACTCGATCTACAAAAGGACGCCGAGGGTAAATTTGACGTCTATATCAGATATATGGGCGCTTGCAGCGGCTGCGCAAGCGGCGCGACGGGCACGCTATACGCGATCGAAAACGTATTGCAAGAAAACCTCAGCCCAAATATCCGCGTCCTACCTATCTGATTTGCTTTAGACGGCAAATTTGACGCGGCTTGGGCTCAAATTTGCGCTAAATTCGGGCGGTTAAATTTAGCCGTCCGAGAAGCTAGTCGCAAATTAAGCTAGCTATTATAAAAGATAGATTGTTTTTTGGGGTGAGAATCTAGCCGCAAGTATTAATTTCGGGAATTATCCCGAAATTAAGCTCTTTTATTTTCTAGGCGGTTTAAAACGGGCTTTAAAAACTCGTCAAATTCGTCCTGCGTTAGCACTCTTTTGCCTAGTTTTTCCTTGCACTCTTTGCCAAGCTCGCACAAAACCTCTCGGTTTGCTATACTTTGAGCCTTGCCATGTCTTGCTAGTACGGTGTTTAGCTCGTGTTCTTCGGAAAAGTTAACCAACTCTCGATCTGTTGCCATTTTAGCTCCTTTGTTAAGAATTTTTGCAGATTATACAATTTTTAGCTTTAAAATTTAGCTAAATTTAGCGCCGAATTTGGATACTGAATTTGCCTTGCGGTAGCGATTTTGCCGCAGATTTTAGTCTAAATTTACTTGCAAATGCTCAAATTTCTTGCTAAGCAAACAACGGCCGTTACGGGTAGCGTTGGGATTAGCGGCAGATGCGAGTAAAAAGCATCGTAGCAATAAGCGCGCTTAAAAGCAATTGCCTAAAACTCGCAAATAAAAGTCTAATCAAGCGACCAAGTCGGCTTTTTTTAAAATTTTAGAGATTTGCGCTAAGGCTTTGCTGTATTCCAGCGCTTCGGCCTCCTTGTCGCTTTAAGCTAGCTTATCTTGGCGGCTTGTATCGTCAATTTTAGGCTCAAATTTAGCTGCTTTGGCGATTTTATCTTTTTGCGTTTGCATTTTTGCCTCCTTTTCAAATTTAACCCAAAAAACGTTTGTCCCGAATTTCAATTTGCGAAATTAAATTTTTCTACTTCATTTATCAAAATACCTAAAATTCCGATAATCGTTTAATGTATGCGTTTTTAGTAATAAAGTTAGATTTTTACATATTCGGTTTTTAAGTTTTATAAAAGTATAAGTTGTTAATATTCGCTCAGATTTTAATACGAAATCAAATTTAATCACAAAGGAAAAACATAATGTTTAGTGCAAGAAATCAACTAGCAGCTCAAATCACAGAGGTAAGAGAGGGAGCGGTAAACTCTCTAGTAGTAGCAAAGCTACAAGGCGGCGAGACCGTAAAAGCGACCGTAACCGTAGATAGCCAAAAGGCTCTAGATCTAGTAGCGGGCAAAAAGGTGGTTTATCTATTTAAAGCTTCTTCTATCATAGTAGCCAAAGGCGAGAACGGTCTAAAGCTAAGCGCTACTAACCAACTAAAAGGCAAGGTAACAAAAGTAGTAGAGGGCGCGGTAAACGCTGAAGTAGATATCCAGATAGCCGGCGGCGATAAACTAAGCGCTATCATCACTAATGAGTCTGCTAAAAACCTAGCTCTAAAAGCTGGCGATGAAGTAACTGCTATAATCAAAGCTAGCCATATTATCATAGGCGCTTAATGCTTTTAATTAGCGAGCGGTTTATGGCGCTCGCTGAATTGATTTGTTTTTGTTTAGATTTGATCCAAATTTATATCACTTAACCCAAAATACTAAATTTATCCACCCAAATTTAACCCATGTTTTGTCTGATTTAGTGCTTATTTGCTCTTTATTTTTTCTTAAATTTTTTTATATATAATTTATCTAATCATTATCAATATTAAGGAGAAAATTTTGAACGTACAATGCAAATTTATAGGCTTATCTATCTGCCTTGCTTGCTCACTCTACGCAGTCGATGCAAACCTCGGTGAGGTGACCGCCTACGGTAAAACAGACATCTCGGCCACCGAGGGTACGGGCTCATATACGACGCAAAACATGAACACTGCGACGGGTCTTGATTTAACTATCCGCGAAACGCCGCAAACCGTCACCATTATCCCTGATCAGCTCGTTAAAGATCTAAATTTAAACGACGTAGATAAGGCGCTAAGCTATGCGCCGGGCATTACGACTACGAGCAGGTTTGGCATGAATCTACCGATGTCTAGAGGCTTTAACATCGATAACATCCAAGAAGACGGCATGCAGTCCACCACCGCGCTTGCTGCGCAGGGGCTCTACGGCCAGTCCAAAGAGCATACCGATATGGCGTTTTATGACCGCGTGGAGGTACTTCGCGGCGTGGCGGGTTTGACGCAGAGTAACGGCGAGCCCGGCGGCACGATAAATTTAGCTAGAAAGCGTCCGCAAAAGACGTTCGGAGCAAATTTATCCCTAGGTGTAGGCAGCTGGGATACATACCGTAGCGTAGCAGACGTGACGGGCGGGCTAAACTCCGACGGCTCAGTCCGAGGCAGAGTAATCGGCACTCTGGGCAAGGATGGGTCGTTTAGGGATATGAAAGGCAACAAAAGAGGCGCAGTCTCTGCGATGATAGAAACCGATATAGGCGACTCCACGAACGCGCTTGCCGGGATAATCTACCAAAAAAGTAGAGGCGTCTACGATCCGTTTGGCGTACCCGTGGTCGGCAAGAACGGCGAGGAGTTAAATTTAAACCGCAAAACGACCTTTATATCAGACTGGAGTCGTGCGATCTACGAAAAATATAACCTATTTTTAGATCTTGAGCACTATTTTAACGACAGCATCAAGGCCTATGCCAAATTTAACTATACCGATAGCAAGAGCACCCTCAAATTCGGCGGCTGGCACGGAGTAAATCGCGATCCGATTACCAGATATATCGGCTACGATAGATACGACAACGCAAGTAAAGAATTTAGCTTTAAAACCGGTATCGACGCAAACTATGATTTATTTGGTCAAAATCACGACTTTTTCACCAGCATTACGATGTCTCGCGAGACCTTCACGCAGCACGACAGAGACGTATTTACGGGCGCGGCAAATCTCACCTATAATACCTTCAACAAAGGCCTCATAAACAATGAACCAAACTGGGGAGATATGACGGCTCTTTGCGCGCTGGGTACCAACTGCTACAACCTATACTACAACACTAAAATTTACCAACAAATGTTTACGATCGGCACTAGGTATAACTTTAGCGACGACTGGCATTTACTCCTTGGCGCTAGATACTCGTGGTTAAAGAGAAATAGCACTACCGACAACTACCGCCGAGGCACGCATACGGTCGCACAAGAGGTCAAAAAGCACAAGCTAACGCCATATATCGGTCTTACGTGGGATTTTGCCAGAGATCACTCGCTGTACGCCAGCTACACCGAGATATATAAGCCCCAAACTGCTACCGATAGAAATGACGAGATACTGAAGCCTATTGTGGGCTACAACGCCGAGATCGGTCTAAAGTCCGAGTTTTTTGACGGCGCGCTAAACACGACCGTAGCGCTGTTTCAGATCGAACAAGAAAATCGCGCGATACAAGACTACGAGTACTACGTCGCCACGAATAAAAACAGAAGCGTAGCCGAGGGTAAAGTACGAAGCCGCGGCCTTGATATCGAAGCAAACGGCGCGATCACCGATAGGTGGAAAATTTTCGGCGGATATACGTATAATAAAAGCGAATACATGAAAGACGAAACGCACAATCCTACAAGTGTCGACTACCGCAAAGGCGCAAATGCTAAGCCTTGGATACCAAAACATATTGTCAAGGTCTACACAAGCTACGAGCTGCCTCTAGTCGCGCAGCAAAAGCTAGTCTTTGGCACGGGCGTACGCTATCAGACCAAGACCAACAACATGTACTCAAGATACAATATCACGACCGGCGCGTATTATCCGGCTAACGACATCCCGGACCAAAAGGCCTACGCGCTATGGGATTCGAATATCGCGTATTATTACGACAAGCACTTTAACGTAAATTTATCCGTCAAAAACATAACCGACGAGAAGTATTTTATCAATCAAAATAACCGCGTGGCCGGACAAAATAACTTCTACGGCGAGCCTAGGAACTTTATGGTGACGTTTAATTACGCATACTAATCAGGCTATTGCGCACCTGCTTTTCGGGCTTAGCTAGGCTCGTAAAATTTATAAATACGAGCCTCTAGCGTAAATTTGTCTTACTTATTTACGGAGCTAAATTTGCTCAATGCGGACTAAATTTAGAATAAAATTCGCGCCGTAAAAAATCTCGCCGTAAATAGCAAAAAACCAAACAAAAAAGGCTAAATTTGCAAATTTTAAAGAAGTTTTTCATCATCGCGGGCTGGTTTTGGACGGGCAAGCGCTCACTAGCGGCGTGGGCGATGCTGGCCGTGACGCTGGGGGCTAGCCTAGCCATCGTCAAGGTCGCGACGCTAATGAATGCCTGGGATAAAAAATTTTACGACGCGATCGAAAAATTTGAAAAAGATCTCATGCTCCCGCTTGTGGGCGAATTTCTCGTCTATACCGCCGTTATCGTGCTTTTTATCGTGATAGGAAGCTGGTTTAAAAAGCTGCTCGTGATCTCGTGGCGCGAGAGCCTAAGCGAAGAGATGGAAAATCTATGGCTAAAAAACGCAAATTTCTACCGCTTATCCGGTGTCGCGGGCTTTGATAACCCGGACCAGCGTATCGCAGAGGACAGCCTCCTGCTCGCCGATAAAAGCGTAAATCTAATAAAATCCATGGTTTACAACCTCTCCAAGCTTTTTGCTTTCACGTTTATCCTCTGGGAGGCGTCAAAAGTACTGCGCTTTGGCGCTTTTGGACGCGAGTTCGCGTTAGAGGGCTTTTTGGTCTATGTCGCGCTCGTTTATACGCTTTTTAGCTCGCTTATCACGCACCTCATAGGCCGCAGCCTAAAGCGCCTAAACTACGAAAAACAGCAGGTTGAGGCCGACTACCGCGCAAATCTGCTAATCACCCGCGAAAATGCCGAAGCCGTCGCGCTAATGAATGGCGCCGGCGCTGAAAAATCGCGCTTTAGAGCGAGTTTTGGCGAGGTAGTGCGCAACTGGCGCGTCATCATGAACACCGAGTTTCGCCTCGAGTGCTTTTCGGCAAGCTATCTAAAGGTCACGAATCTCATCCCGATTTTCGCCTGCTTGCCGCTTTATTTCGCGCACGCGATGAGCTTTGGCGATATGATGCGGGCACGCTCGGCGTTTTACAGCGTGCAAGACGGCTTTGCGTGGTTTATGGATTATTATAAACAGATCATGGAGTGGGCTGCGAGCGTGGAGCGCGTGTATAAATTCATCGATATCGCGCAGGCAGCGGACTCTAAGGTCAAATTTGACGCTAAAATTAGAGAGCAAAACAGCGATCTTGACGGAGCGAACGAACCCGCTCAGGTAACGGCGGCAAATTTGGCACAAGATAAATTTGACGAAAACGCCGAAGCAAACGAGCTAAGGTGTACAAATTTACAAATTTTTACCCCAAGCGGCGAAAGGTTGGTTTGCGGGCTAAATTTAAGCGTAAAAAGTGGCGAATGGGTACTGCTACGCGGCGCTAGCGGAACGGGCAAAAGCAGCGTATTTAGGTATATCGCGGGCATCTGGGATCACGGCTCGGGCGATGTTTGCGCTCCGCGCGGGACGATGGTCGTGCCGCAAAAACCGTTTTTAGCGCGCATGAGCCTAAGGCGGCTTATCGCGTATCCTAGCGATTTGCAAGGCACCGATGCCGATTTTACCGATATTTTAAGGCGCGTACGGCTGGAGAAATTTATCTTTGAGCTAGACGAAATCAAAGACTGGGGCAAGATTTTAAGCGGCGGCGAGGCGCAAAGGCTTGCATTTGCAAGAGTTTATTTTGCGCAGCCTGCGTTTTTACTACTTGATGAGGCGACATCGGCGCTTGATAGCGCACTAGCAAACGAGCTTCTTGCTAATCTAAAGCACGACTTTCCGCGCCTTGGCGTACTAGCTATCACGCATCAAGAGGAGCTTAAATTTATTTTTGACAAGGTTATAGGCATTGATAAAACTTAAAAATTATCGCTAAATTTTTAGTCCTATATTAAGCCCGTTTTGTTAAATCAATACACTTACGCGCCGGAGTGTTTTATATTTTATTTTTTATCAAAACGACCGCATTTTATCTTTTTGTATCGGTTCAAAGAGCACGATTTAACGCAAGTTCCAAATTTACGGTTAAACGGTCTCCCAAAATCTCAGCTTCGTTTTGATCGCGTCCTGATTTTTTTCGCGTAAAATTTGCAAAAACTCTTTAAAATTTGGCATAAAATCGAAACGGCGGGCACAAATTTATATTCGGCCGAGCCGTCTTGCTCAAACTCGTCCGCAAAACAAATCCGCGCAATCCCGCCAAAAAGCAAAACGTTAAAAGTTATGATTAAAATTTCGGTTATTTTTAAAATTTGAGTCCTTTCAAAAATGCAAATTTAACCCCTGCGTCGCTTGCGGCCGAGCTTAAGCCGCTTTTTTGACGCCGTTAAATTTAGCGCCCTTAAATTTGAGTTCGCCGCAAAATCTCTTGCCGAATTTCGCCTCGACGATAAGAACCAGCACGAAAAATATCTTTTCGTCGTTTAAAAAAGCGATTTGGCGTAGGGTTTGGTCGGCGCTGCTAAATTTGACGCCGTTTTCGCGCAAAGTGCGGCAAAACTCAGCCTCGTCAAAGCCCAGTTTTTGCGAGATTTGGGCGATCGTGTAGGGCTCTAGCGAGGCGATGATGCGGTCCATGTTGCACATGCTGGGATTTTTGCGGCGAGTGACGACGTCTATGAATTCGTTTGAGAGCTTAATGAGCTTTTTCTTGCGATTTATCACGTGCAAAAGCGCTGCGAGCGCAACCAAAAAGCCTGCAAATTTATGCGCGCTCATCCAAAACTCGCCGTACTCTCCAAGCGCGAAATTTAGTCCCGAAAACGCGAGCAAACTAAGCCCCAAAATAAGCGCGCAAACCAGGCAAAATTTATAAATAATCTCGACTTTAAGCATAGAATCTCCCAAAATATATTTTCGTAATTATACATTTTTAAAATAAGCAATATTTTAAGGACAGATTTTATCCTTTTATTGACGCAAATCATTCGATTAAATTCTCGTTTTGGATAAACTATCGCCCGAATTTTCATATCACAAAGGAGAAAAGTATGCGTGAATACAAGAAGTATTGGTGGGCGCTGGTAGCAGTCGTTACTATCGCCTTCGGGATACTGGGCTATTACGGCGTAGAGGTTTACCGCGAAGCGCCGCCGGTGGTGAGTTTCGCCGATAAAAACGGCAAAATAATAGTCGAGCAAGAGCAAATTTATAAAGGCCAGGAGGCCTGGCAGAGCATCGGCGGTATGCAGGTGGGCTCTGTGTGGGGACACGGAGCGTATCAGGCGCCTGACTGGACGGCTGATTGGCTGCATAAAGAGCTAGTCGCGTTTATGGATATAAAGGCAAATCAGCTTTACGGAGTTAAATTTAATGCTCTTAACGCCGAGCAACAAGCCAACATCAAGGCTCTAACCAAGAGCGAATACCGCACGAATACGCTAAAAAACGGCGTTATAACCATCAGCGACGAGAGGATCGCCGCGGCAAAAGTAGTGCGTGACGAGTATAACGGGCTTTTCGGTAACGATCCGAAATACCAGAAGCTACGCGAAAACTACGCGATGAAAAACAACACGTTAGTCAAAGAGGAAAACCGCGAGCAGCTAAATGATTTCTTCTTCTGGGCGACCTGGGCTACGGCGACGAATCGCCCAAATAGCGAAGCTACGTACACGAACAACTGGCCACACGAGCCGCTAATCGACAACGTCCCGACGCAAGAAAACGTATTTTGGACGATTATTAGCGTTACGATTTTGGTTGCGGGCGTGGGCTTACTAGTTTGGTTTTCAAATTTCTACGGCGAAAAAGATCACGAGAAACTCGCTCCTATCGATGCCGATCCGCTTTCAAAGCTAAATTTGACACCGTCTCAAAAGGCGCTTGGCAAATACCTTTTCGTAGCGCTCGCGCTATTTGTTTTCCAGATCATGATAGGCGGCTTCGTGGCGCACTACACGGTCGAGGGACAGGAGTTTTACGGTATAAATTTATCCGAGCACATACCGTACTCTTTGGCGCGCACTTGGCATATCCAGGCGAGCATTTTCTGGATCGCGACGGGCTTTTTGGCGGCCGGACTTTTCCTAGCGCCTATCATCAACGGCGGCAAGGATCCTAAATTTCAAAAGCTAGGCGTGGATTTGCTTTTCTACGCGCTGCTTTTCCTAGTCGTGGGTAGCTTTATCGGCGAGTACATGGCGATAGCGGGCAAGATGGAAACGTCTACTAGCTTTTGGCTTGGTCACCAAGGATACGAGTATATCGAGCTTGGCAGGGTTTGGCAGCTTATTTTGTTTGTGGGTCTTGTTATCTGGATGGCGCTCGTACTTCGCGGATTCGTCGGCGGATTTAAGGCTGACGGCGATAAAAACCTGCTAGCTATCTTTACGGCTTCTGCTATCGCGGTGGGACTTTTCTACGGCGCGGGACTATTTTACGGTCAAAGAAGTCCGCTACCGGTGATGGAATACTGGCGCTGGTGGGTCGTTCACCTTTGGGTCGAGGGCTTTTTCGAGGTGTTTGCGACCGCGTCGCTTGCGTTCGTGTTTGCCTCTTTGGGTCTAGTGGGTAAAAAATTCGCGACTTACTCAACCTTGGCAAGCGCTAGTTTATTCTTAATGGGCGGTATCCCTGGCACCTTCCACCACCTTTATTTTGCGGGAACTACCACTCCGATCATGGCCGTGGGCGCTAGCTTTTCTGCGCTTGAGGTCGTGCCTTTGGTGCTTCTTGGAGCAGAGGCCTTCCATCAGTATTCGCTTCAGTTCGCGCAAAGCTGGGCGAAAAACCTCAAATGGCCGCTTTACTGCTTTATCGCGGTGGCGTTTTGGAATATGCTGGGCGCGGGCGTGTTTGGCTTCCTTATCAACCCGCCGCTATTTTTGTTCTACATCCAGGGTCTAAACACCACTTCGGTGCACGGACACGCGGCGCTGTTTGGCGTTTACGGATTTTTGGCTTTGGGCTTTGTTTGGCTCGTGGCGCTTTACCTTTTCAAAGGGCAAGAATTTAACGACAAGCTTATGAAAGTGGGCTTTTGGTCGCTAAATGCGGGTCTAATGCTAATGATTTTAGCGTCCCTGCTTCCGATCGGTCTTTATCAAGCCGTCGCCGCGATAGATGTGGGCATGTGGTACGCTAGAAGCGCGGAGTTTTTACAGATGGATCACTTGCAAAATTTACGCTGGCTAAGGATGATCGGCGATACGATCTTCATCATCGGCGGCGTTTGCTTCTTTATCCAGATTCTTAAATTTATCGCGGGAAGCTGCGGCTGCAAGGCCAAAGCCTAATCCCTCTAAGCCCCTGCTTTAGGGGCTTAGCTTATTATAAACTTCTATCTTGTAAAATTCGTCCAAAGGACGAAAATGCAAAAATTTAAAAAATATCTCCGAAATTTTATCTTTGGCTTCTTGATTGCCCTGCACGTTACGGCGGTCGCGGCGATAAACTACGCTTTTCCGCACTACGACGAGGCGATCATTACGGGCGGCGAGGTCAAACGCATGGACAAAGACGGCTTCATCGACGCGCAAAATCCCGCCGACGGTCCGACGCGCGACGTGTACTTTATCTACACGCGGGAGCTAAACGGCACTAAAGTGATGCCGTATCGAAACGAAGACACGGGCTGGGGCTTACCGCTTTATTTTAAATTTAACTCCGCCGACGTCCAAGCCGCCGCCCAGAGTCTAGTGGGCGAAGGCAGGGCGCAGATCAAATACTACGGCTGGCGCATCGCGATGCTTGATATGTTTAGAAACGCCGTTTCGGTTAAAAAGCTAAAAGAGGGCCAAACGCGGGCAAATCCTATTTTTAGCTATATATTTTATGCTTTGACGGCGGTTTCGTTTGCGGTTTGCGCCGTTTTTGTTAGAAGAAAATTTAAAGACGAGCCAAGCTCAAATTTATAATCCAAGCTAAATTTAAGCAGCTTTTCGTCGCCTCGCTCAAATTTGACTCGGCGAGGGCGGCAAATTTGACGTAAAATCTGCAGTCAAAAGGATATGCGTGAGCGAACTATACATCTTTATCTCCGGGCTTTGCTCTCTGATAAACGAAAATTTAAAAAAGAATTTTTATTTTCAGGCGGGATTGTTTTTCGCTATCGTTTTGCTCGGATTTTTGGCGGTTTGGATGCAGGATTAGTCAAATTTGAGCGGACCAATTTGACTAGGACGAGCTAAATTAACTAGCGGACGCAAACCGCGTTAAATTTAGCATTAAAAAGCAAATTTAAAAAATCCCTAAAAAATATCATTTGCAAAGTAGCCTATAATCCAAAAACATATCGTGATAGTCGCAAACCAGCCCATCCCTGCGCTTTTGGCATAAAACAAAAAGGCTAGTACGCAAACTAAGGCTAAATCCGTTCTAGTCAAACTTATTCTCCCATACGCGCGCCGCCGTCAAATTTAGCGCAGTATAGTTGCCGTACGCAAATTTACTCTTTTATGTTATCCGGCAGCATCGGTTTGCCTAGCAAAAATCCCTGCGCGTATTTGATGCCGAATTTTTTTATCTCGGCTAGGATCTCTTCTGAGCTGACAAACTCCGCCACGACGTTGTAGCCCTGTCTTGCGGCAAAGTCAATGATGGTTTGCAGCAAGTAGCGGGCGTTTTGATCAAACGGTAATTTTTTGATAATCGAGCCGTCGATCTTGATCGTGTCGATATCAAGCTCCAAGATACGGTAGTAGTTGGAGTAGCCGCTACCGAAATCATCGATCGAGATTTTGCAGTCGTAGGCGCGAACCTTGTTGATGAAATCATTTACGATATTATAATCGTCCACGCCTTCGCTCTCTAATATCTCAAAATACACGCGCTCAGGCTTTGAGCAGACGCGTAGCTTTTTCTCTATGAGCTCTCTTATGCTCTCGTTTGTGATATCGCTACTTGAAAGGTTCATCGAAAAGCCCACGTTTTCAAATCTCTCGACTAGCCTAAAGACGTGTTCGATGACCTTTTTGGTTATGTCGTTATAAAGCGAGATTTTCTTTGCGATATCAAGAAATTCGCCCGGATAGCGTATCTTGCCGTTTTCGTCGATGAGGCGCACGAGCACTTCGTAGTATTTGATCCGCGCGCCTTGGCCGGATACGTCGTAGATGGGCTGGCACTCGACGATAACGGTATCGTTATATAGGGCGCTTTCGATGGTGCGCGACATGATTTGGTTGTGATAATACTGCTGCTCGATGTAGCTATTTTCGGTATAAAACTGCGCCGCTTCGCCCCTTTGCACGGCCTCGTGGTGCGCTAGCATGGCTTGAGTTAGGCGGTTTGTCTGCACCGTGTCTTGAGGCATGCTGACGCCTAAAGTTATTTTTATGTTAGGTATGGATTCGCGCTCGCCGTCTACGGTTACGTAGAGGTTTTGCGTTTTGAAATAATCTACGAATCGCTTAGCGTCCCTGTTTGCGTCTTCGCCGTTATACCAGATGCAAAACTCGTCAAACTGCACTCTGTAGATATCCGCGTCCATCGCGTAAGTATCTATACAAAGCTTTAGCGTAGAGGCAAACGAGGCGATGATAAGGTCTACGGTTTTGGTCTTGTAAAAAAATCTAAAATCCATAAAATTGTTTATGTTTATGTAGATTATCATCCCGCTAGGATGGCGCTCCATGCGCTGCGTGAGCGCGAAATAGCTACCAAATCCCGTCAGCTTGTCTATGAGGGCTTCGTTTTGTAGCTGCTTGTTTTTATCTTCGAGCTCTTTTGTTATCGCTATCTCTTTGGTTCTATCAAATTTGATCGCCATATAGCCGTCTTTGTAGCCTTTTTCGTTAAAAAGCGGCGAGAAAACGACCTGTTCGCGTATTAATTTACCGCTTTTGGTTTTGCTGATTAGCTCATCAGCGCGCCAGATATTATCGTTTTCTATCGTGTCTATCATTCTTTGATAAAACTCTTGCGGATGTAAGCCCGATTTTAGTAAATTTATATTTTTGCCGCTTATTTCTTCAAATTTATAACCCGAGTTTTGCTCGAAAATTTTATTTACGTACCTGACTTGCTTATTTAGATCGGTAAAAGCGATGGAGTTAAAGCTGTTATCTACGGCTTGTTCGAAGCGATTTAGCAGTCTGATGTTGTTTCTAGCCCTAATGTACGATAGATAAATAAACGCCGCCGTAATCCCGAAAAGTACGAACACAAAAATCGTCGTACCGCGTAAATTCGACGTTACGCGCTCTACGTAGGCATCGTTTTTGCTTCTTAGCTCGTATAGCTTTTTGCTTAGATTTAAATCTTGTATGCTAGCTAGCGTCCGGTCTGCTTCCTCGTAGCGACGCAGCAGCCTTTGCGCGCTTTGTAAAAAATCTTTCTCGCGCTCGTTTAAATTTAGACTCTCATAGCTTTTTAGTAGCTCTTTAGCGCCGTTTATATCGGCGTTTATACCGTATCTAATCAGCAAAATTTTAGGCAGCAGTTCGCTAAAACGTGAGTTGTTTAAAGAGCTAAATTTCAGCATCGTTTCTTCAAAACTAAGCTTTGCTAGAGCGCTAAGGGAGTTAAATTTATCGATTAGCTCGCTTTTTTTATCAAACGCTTCTCGTATCTCGTTTATCGCTCCCTCGCCGATAGCTAGCCGCTCAAACGATGCCAGCTTGCCGGAGCTTAAATTTAACAAATCGTTTTTAAGACTGGCCGCATATCTCATCGTCGCATCGTAATCAGCCTGCAAAAACGTCCTTTTTAGCGCAAAGTCTATCTCGTCGTCGGAGTCCATCATGTCTTCTATCGCGCCTTTGTATTCGTAGGCTTTGATTACGTCTTTGGTGGCTTTTTGCGTCATCACCGTACCGAAAAACGCGATGCAAGCGATGATGAAAAGTAAAATTTTGTGAAAGATTATCTTGTGTTTCATTTTAAAATTTCCGGTCGTTCGCCGCTTAAAGCAAGCAAAAATTTATAAAGCAACTGCGTCTGCTCATCGCTTAACTCGTAGCCGATACGCTCTTTGGCGATAAATTTTATCGCGTCTTTTAGATCCGCTATCTCGCCGCTATAAAGATAGGGCGCGGTCTTTTCGATATTTCTTAGGCTAGGCACTTTGTAGCGAATCTGTTTGCCTTTATCGCCGGAGCTTAGCTCGTAGTAGATATTACCGCCTAGATTGACCCCGCTGTGGCAGTTTATACAGCCGATTTTTTTAAATAGCTCAAACCCGCGCTTTTCGTCGCCACTTAGCGCGTTCTCGTCGCCGCCGATAAATTTGTCGAATTTGGCGTTTGGCGTAACGAGGGCTTTTTCGAAATTTACCAGCGCGTCGGCGATGTTTTCAAAGCTTACGCCGCCCGGGTAAAGCCGCTCGAACTCTTTTTTATAAACCGCGTTTAGACCGACCTTTTCTTCTAGCTTTTTAGGCTCCTCGCCCAACTGCTCTTTGCCGGTTAGACTCTGTTTTACCTGCTCTTTGATATCTTTTACGCGGCCGTCTTTAAAAAATATAAAATTTAACGCCGAATTTAGCGCCGTAGGCGGGCTGGCTTCTTTGTCGGCGGAGATTTTTATGTTTTTTTTACTCGTGCCGCTTAGCTCCCAGTAAAGGTTGTGGCATTTCTCGCAAGATACCGTGCCGCCGGGGCTTAGAGACGCGTCAAAAAAGAGCTTTTTGCCTAGCCGCGCTTTTTCGTCGTCGTATTCAAGCGGCGCCGCCGGACTTAGCGAGGATGCGAAAATCTCGGCGCAAAAAAAGGGCAAAATGCAAAAAAATATCAGCAAAAACGCTCGCGCCAATAAAAATCCTTTTTAAATTTTAAATAAATAAAGCGATTATATCTTAAAAAACCAAAAGCTTCATTGAAGAGACGATTTTTTCCGTCACGAGGCCGTCTTTCGCGATGCTTTCTAGCCGCGATCTGACCGCGTTTTCCTCGTGCGCGAAATTTGCTATCTGTAAATGCCAAAGCGCGTTTTGCGTCATCTCCTCAAGCGTGCGTTTTTGTTCGCGAGATTCTTCTAGCACGCAGGAGTTAAAGGCGATATTTTCGCGGCGCAGGTAGTCTTCAAAAAAATTAGCCTTTTCTTTAAAGCACCCTCTCTGCGAGCCTTCGTAAAAAAGCTCCAAAACGCTTGAATAACGCGGTTTATTCCACCAAAGATAGACCCTTTTTTCGCCCAAATTTATAAATTTACTAAAATCCTCCTCATCCGCGATCGCGGGGCTCATCGTGCTAAAAGCAACGTCGTAAACGCGGTTTGGATTAAAGTTTTTAAAATCGCTTTGCACGGCGGTTAAATTTGAAATATTAAATTTAGCCGCGTCTTCGAGCATGACTTTTAGCATTTCGCCCGAGATATCCATGCCGGTTATCTCGTGGCAAATTTGCGCTAAAAGTAGCGTATGCACGCCCGTGCCGCAGCCGATATCCACGACGCTTTTGTTCTCAAATTTGACGCCGAACTCCTCAATCTTAGCGTATAGCTGCCTTTGAAAAACGCTTGGCTCGCCCGTAAATCTCGTATAGCTTGACGCCTTTTTGTCCCACATCTCTTTCATTTTGTTTGCCTTTAAATTTTTGCTACAATTTTAGCGTTTTTAGGAGCGAAAATGAAAATTTTTTACTACGAATTTACCGTGGGCGAGGATGCTATCGACGTGAATCATCACGCAAATAACGCTCACTACGTCATCTGGATGCAAGAAGCGGCAAACGCGCACTCAAACGCCGTGGGCGACCTCATAGAGACAAATCTCGCGCAAAACCGCACGTGGATGGTGCGTAGGCACGAGATAGACTATCTGGGGCAGCTATTTTTGGGCGATAAGGTGCGCGTGAAAACATGGACGCAGCCCGAAAAACGAAGCTGCTCGAAGCGCTTTTACGAGTTTAGCAAGGATGGCGCGCTGGTCGCTAGCGCAGTGACGACTTACGTATTTTATGATCTCGCACGCGGTCGTCCGATCGCGATACCGCCGGAGATTGCAAAGCTTTACGAGGATTAGTTTTAAATCACCCGCGTCAAATTTGATTTTTAAATTTGACGTAGCAACCGCTTTAAATTTAGCAGACCGCGTTTTTATAAATTTGAGGCGAAATTTGCTCGCTAAGTAGTTTTTTAAATTTAATGCCAGTAAGCAAATTTGAGTTCGGAATTTGTCGTCAAATTTAAGCGAAAATTTTAAAAGCAATCGTCGCAAACGCCCTTAACTACGACACTTTTGACGTGATTTTGTTTTAGGCGCGGCATGTCGATATTGGTCATCTTATGGCAGACGTCGCAGACGAAATACGCCTTTGCTCCGCTTTCAAGTTCGTAGAAATTTTTGCGGTTATTTTCGCTTTTTAGCACGATGCCCTTAGCTTCAAAAAGGTCCATACAGCGGTAAAACGTGGTTTTGTTTGCGCCTATTTGGGCTAAAATTTCATCATAACTAAGCGGCGCGGCGGCGGCGTGTAAAATGTGTAAAATCTCTAGTCTAAGCGGAGTGATTTTGATATCATTTTTCGTTAAAAGCTCCTCAAAACCCGCTTTTTCTTCCAAATTTTCGCTCATATTTTTCCTCCGCGTTAAGAATTTTAGGGTATTATACCTTGAGAAAAATTAATTTGCAACTAAGTTGCTTTTGATATAATTTCGCCCAAATTTTAACACGGAAAGGATAAAAATGAGAAAAATTTTCGCGTTTTTATGTTTGGGTTTAGTAGCGCTATACGCCAAAGGGCAAGTTAGCGTCAGTATTTTGCCGCAGGAGTATTTCGTCAAGCAAATCGCGGGCGACGCGGTCGAGGTAAACGTGATGGTAGGCAAAGGAGCCGACCCGCACACGTACGAACCAAAACCGAAACAAATGACCGCGCTTGAAAAAAGCGATCTATACTTTGCTATCGGGATCGAGTTTGAAGATGCTTGGTTGCCGAAATTTCAAAAATCTTATCCAAACCTTAAAATCGTAAAAACCGATGAGGGCGTGGAAAAGATCAAATTTGAAGGTCATCACGAGCACGCAGATCACGATCATCACCATGACGCCAAGCATGAGCATAAAAACGAACACGCAGATCACGATCACCACGATCACGAGCATAACCACGGCGAATTTGACCCGCACATCTGGCTAGATCCCGTCTTGGTAAAGATCCAAGCTAAAAATATCGCCGCCGCGCTAAGCGAAAAATATCCCGAGAACAAGGCGCTTTTCGAGGCGAATTTGGCTAAATTTGAAGCACAGCTTGACGAGCTTGACGGCTTTATCAAAAGCACTCTAGCAAACGTCAAAAACCGCGAATTTATCGTCTATCACCCGTCTTGGGGCTACTTCGCTAAACGCTACGATCTAGAGCAAATCGCAATCGAAGTAGATGGCAAAGAACCAAAACCGGCCGAGCTAAAAGAGCTCATCGAGGAGGCTAAAGAGCACGGCGTGAAGGTCATTTTCGTCGCTCCGCAGTTTTCTAAAAAAGCCGCGCAAACCGTCGCCAAAGAAAGCGGCGCAAGCGTCGTAGAGATCGATCAACTGCCGCTTGATTGGGACGCCGAGCTACGCAAAACGGCGCAAATTTTCGCAAAGAGCCTATAAATGAAATTCGGACGCATACTCGCTATTTTCGCGCTTTTTGCGTCCTTTTTTAGCTTCGCGCACGCCTGCGCGCTATGCGCGCTTTACACTCCGACCGCACACGCCGACATTAAATTTAACCTGCAAGGCGAGACGATAAAAACGGCCGCCGTAACCTGGACATTTTCTGAAAATTTCACCGAACTCACGCTACAAAGCTACGACGAAAACGCCGATAAGGCGCTTAGCAAAAACGAAGCATGGAAGGTGCAAAAATCCCTACTCGACTACATCGTGCCGCGCGGCTACCTAACTAGCGTGGGCTACTACGACGGCGCGGGCGAGACCGTAAATTTGCATACCAAAACGCTCTCGCAACGCGTCTATCTGGAGGGCGGCAGGCTAAATTTCGAGTATATTTTAGAGCTAAATTTAGCGGTCAAAGACGGCCGCGTCGTCACGGTCGAGATTTTTGACCGCGAGGGATTTTTTAACTTTAAAATAAGCTCGCCAGACCCCTACGCTCTCACCGATAAAATTTATCTCGTACCAAACGTAAATTTGAGCGCGGCATTTTTTGAAATGACTTCAAAAGCGCCCAAAATAGAGCCCGCAAAGCCCGAACTTAGCTCGCTAGTTAAAGCACAAAATAAGCAGAATTTAGAGCAAATCGACGCCGAGGATAGGGCTAAATTTGACTCGGTTTCCGGCATGAGCCTTCAGTTTTTAGAGCGCTTAAAAGAGCTCATCAAGATAAATAGCGCCGAACTAAACGCGCTAAATTTCGCCCTGCTGGCTGCGGTTAGCTTCTTTTACGGCTTTTTGCATGCCGCCGGCCCCGGGCATGCTAAGATGCTGACGGCTAGCTACTTCGTCGCAAACGGCGGCAGCTACTCGCGCGCGCTGGCTTTTGCGATGAAGGTCGGCTTCGCACACGTGGCGGGGGCGTTTTTGCTCGTGCTTTTTAGCTACGTTTTTTTAAACGCGTTTTTGACGGACAAGGTCAGCGACATAGCGGGCGCGATGACGAAAATATCGGCCGTAGCGATCGTTTGCGTGAGCCTTTATATGATCTACGCCAAGCTTAAAAAAACGGCGCTAAAGCCTAAATTTAGCTTTGCTATCGCGTCCGTTTCTGGCGAAAAAGGCGCAAATGGGGCGAGTAAAGTTTTTGGTTCAAATTTAGCCTCCGCGTCAAATTTGAGCGCAAATTCCGTCAAATTTGATCCCGCCGCTCACGAAAGCGAGTGCGGCTGCGCGGCTTGCATGGCCTCTAACGAAGTGCCGAAAACCGCTAGCGAGTGGCTCGTGGTGCTAGCAGGATCGCTCGTGCCGTGTCCTGGCACGCTGCTGGTTTTCGTGCTGGCATTTAGCCTAAACAGCTATGCGGCGGGGCTTGCTAGCGGCCTGTTTATGGGGCTTGGCATGGGCGCGGTGATATTTCTAGCCGCCGTTTGCGGCTTTAAGCTAAAGGGCGCGGTAAGATTTCGCGCGCTGCGGACTTGCTGCGAGTTTGCCGCGCTTTTTGTGATGCTGGGGCTCGGCGTTTTTATGTTTTATATTTCGGGTAAGGTGAGCGTTTTATGAGCGACGTTTCGGTGCGAAATTTGAGCTTTGGTTACGATGAAAACCTCGTGTTTGAGGGCATAAATTTAGAATACGATTGCAAGGATTTTCTAGCCGTCATAGGCCCCAACGGCGGCGGCAAAAGCACGCTTTTAAAGCTGATGCTGGGTCTAAACAAGCCAAGCGGCGGGACGATTGAGGTGTTTGGTCAGGAGCCCGCTAGCGTGAGCAAGGCCGTGGGCTACGTCCCGCAAAATATCCCGATAAATCAAAGCTTCCCGATGCGCGTGCTCGAGGTCGTTTTAATGGGGCGGATAGATAAAAAGCTGTTTGGATTTTACGGCAAGGACGATAAGATAGAGGCCGAGGCGGCGCTCGAGCGCGTCGGGATGGGCGAATTTACGCGACGAAAGATCGGCGAGCTAAGCGGAGGACAGCGCCAACGCGTCTATATCGCGCGCGCGCTTTGCGCGAAGGCTAAAATTTTGATGTTAGACGAACCCACCGCCAGTATCGACACGAAGGGCCAAGCGGACGTTTATAAGCTGCTAAAACAGATCAATGCTGAAGGCACTGGCGTCGTGCTTATCAGCCACGACGTAAATTTGACGCTAAATTTCGCCACCAAGGTCGCCTACGTCAATCACGATCTTTTCATGCACGAGATCTCGAACAGCTCAAAGCAGGATTTTATCGAGCATTTGGCGAGAGATCATAGGCATTTTTGCGATGTGGAGGTGGCGCTTAAGGAATGCGGCTGCGGACATCGTTAGGGGGATTTGCGGCTCGTCTCGCGAGTGCTTTTCCGAGATTTCGCAAAATTTTCGCTCCGCAGGCTATATGCCTAGCGCACGCTCAATTTTGCTTCAAAGCTCGAAAAATCATCTCGCGATACTTCGCCTTATCGTTTTACGTTCAAATTTGAAGTCAAATTTTCAAATCTGAGTTGCCAAGACATGCACCTTGAAAATGTAAATTCAAATTTGCGACGCTTTGCGTCAGCAAAGCTATGTCGCCACCCTTAACTTCGCTTCGCTCGTTACGAGGCGGCAACAAGTTGCCTCTACGAAGAAAAGCGTCGTAGGGGGAGGGGGATTAAAGGGGGTGGGGAGCGACTTCGCCATTCAAGCCCCCACCCCCTTTACAACAAAGTAAAAAACAACCTCAAACGGTTGTTTTTTACTCAGAGAAGTTTAGCTTGTAAAGCAAAATTTAACCAAACCAAATTTAGCATTTTCGCGGTGCGGGTCTCGGCGAGTAACGCCAAAAATGCCGAAAAAAGTAAAAAAGGAAACAAATGCTAGATGCTCTTAGCTTAAATTTTATGCAAAACGCCCTGCTGGCGGGCATCCTCGTTAGCATCGCTTGCGGCGTGATCGGCACGCTCACGGTCATAAACCGCATGGTTTTTATCGCAGGCGGCATCGCTCACGGCGCATACGGCGGGCTTGGCATCGCGTTTTATTTTTCGCTCGAGCCACTGCTTGGAGCGAGTTTGTTTTCCGTATTTTTGGCGCTGCTCATCGCCACGATCACGCTCAAAGATAAAAGCAAAATGGACTCCGTTATCGGCGCGCTATGGGCGTTTGGCATGGCGTTTGGCATCATCCTCACCGACCTGGCGCCCGGCTACAACGTCGATCTCATGAGCTATCTTTTCGGCTCGATTTTAGCCGTGCCGCAGGGCGATCTTGTTTTCATGGCGATCGCAAACTGCGGCATACTCGCGTCCGTCGCGCTATTTTACCGCCAGTTTGAGGCGCTTAGCTTCGACGCGGAGTTTGCGAGGCTTCGCGGGGTGAAGACGACGCTGCTATACTACGCGCTAACGTGCATGATGGCGCTAAGCGTCGTGATGACGATACGCGCGGTCGGGCTAATACTCGTTATCGCGCTACTCACGATCCCGCCCTACATCGCGGGCGCGATATCAAGCCGCCTTGGCACGATGATGCTAAACGCCGCGCTCATCTCGGCCGCGTTTTGCGTGAGCGGTCTGTGGCTGAGCTTTGAGGCGAATTTAACCAGCGGTGCGAGTATCATCCTCATCGCTTCGGTTTGTTTTTTTATATTTACGGCGGTAAAAAGGCGGTAGATTCGGCGTTTCGGGTTAAATTTTAGGTCAAATTTGCGAGAACAATTTATAGTCGTTCACATATGACACAGGCAAAATGACCCCGCAAAGCCGAATCAGATAAATTCCTTCTCCAAAGGCTGCATTGCGTTGCCGTCTGCGTCAAAAAGCACCCGCCCGCAAACCTCGCAGACTTCATCTCTTGGCGACGGCTCCTCTGCATCCAGCTGCCACGCGGACATCTCGCCGCACTCGCAGTTTATGACGTAAAGGATCTGCCTTTTGCGGCGCTTGCCCCACGGCGCGATATCCCAAAATAGCTCCTCGCGCTTGCCTAGCTTTTTAAAATCTTTCTCGGCGTCCTTGTGCGCGACGAGCAGATAGTAGGCATCACTATGAAGATCCAAAGTAAAGAGCCTAAAATCGCTCTTTTTGAGCGCCTTTTGAAACTCGTTCATCAAAAACAGGCTCGCATCGCCGCGCTCGAAACCCTCTTTTTTCGCTTCTTTTTTGAGCTTTGCATAAATTTTATCGTACTCTAGTGACACGCCGCTTTGCAGCGCATCAAGCCTAGAGCTGATAAATTTGCCTGTGTCTCCCGTCTCGTCCTCGCCGGCCCAGTCAAGCATCCAAACAAGCCCTTTTGCGATAAGCGCATCCAAAAACTCACCGTCATTCATCTCGCCTATCTTCTCAAAACCGCCCGTATCGCCCGCCGTCAAATGCTTTAGGACGCAGCACTGATCTTTCGTCATTTTCGCTCCTTTGATTAGATTCGTCAAATTTAGCCGCCCTTACGAGCCGGCTTCCCGCGATCTTTTATTTTTATAGTAGCTGCCCACCTCGCTAACGACGATGCCAAAGAGTATGAGCCCGGCTCCTGCTATCTGCACGCCGCTTAGTATCTCGCCGCCGACGAAATACCCCACTATCCCCGCACTCACGGGCTCAAAGGTAAATATGAGCGAGGTTTTAACGGGCGTCGTGTAGCGCTGCGCTGCGGTTTGCACGAAAAATGCCAAAACCGTCGCAAACACCGACGTAACCGCGACTGCGACGAAAAACGCCTCGTCCAAAACGGGCACGACGCCGCGAGGCTCGAAAATCTGCGCCGCGACGAAACAAAGCGCCGCGACGACCGCAAACTGCGCGCTCACCATCCAGTACAGCTCGCACTTGCGCACCAAAACGCCCGTGAAAATGATATGCAGCGCAAAGCCCAGCGCGCAAACGACGCTAAGCCCCTCGCCGACGCCGAAACCTAGCTCGCTGCCCGTTAGCAAATAAAGCCCCGCTGCAGATAAAAACGCGCCGACAAAGGCATAAACCACGACCTTTTGTCCGAAAAACGCGAGCGCGATAAACGGCGTAAAAACCGCGTTTAGCCCCGTGATAAAGGCGACGGTAGAGCTTGGAGCGTATTTTAGAGCAAAAGTCTGAAGCGTAAAGGCCGCAAACAAAAGCGCGCCTAAAAATGTGCCGAATCTTAGCGAATTAGGATCGATCTTGCGCGTAAATTTGAGGCTTATGAGCGCCATCAACGCAGCCGCGATCAAAAACCGCCAAAACAAAAGCGTAAAAACGCCGTTGGTCTTTAGCGTCTGCGCCATCGGCAAAAACGTCACGCCCCAGACCACCGCGATCACGAACAGCGCGAGGTCGGCCTTAAATTCGGTTGATTTTTTCATCTGATTTCTTTAGCTAAATTTAAGGGGCAAATTTAACGCAATTTGACTAAATTCGGGCTTTATCGCGTCAAATTTGAGAGTCGCCGCCGCCTTGCTAGCTGGCAAACGGAGATAAATTTAAATGAGATAAAATCGCCGCGAGAGTAAATTTGGCGGCGATTTGATAAATTTGATCTTACGGCGGATCGGCGCTTTGATCAAAACGCCAAAACCCGCCGAAATTTAGGCTAAATTTTCCTTTTTAGCGCGCAGGTAGCTACCTATCTCGCTAATCAAAACTCCGACCAAGATAAGCGCCGCGCCGCAAAGCCTATACGCGCTAATGTCCTCCGCGCCGATGAAATACCCCATCGCTCCGGCGGTGACTGGCTCTAGCGTGAAAAATATCGCCGTTTTAACCGGCGTGGTAAATTTTTGCATAAGCGCCTGCGCGAAAAACGCAAACGCCGTGCCCAGCACGCCCACGACTAGCATCGCTATGATAAACGCCTTGTCCACGACGGGCGCGATTTTAGCGTCCTCAAAAACCAAAATAGCCGCAAAACAAAGCGCGATTAGGGTTAAAATTTCAAAATAAACCATATTTACGAGGTTGCATTTTTGCACTAGGCGGTTGGTAAGCACGATGTGAAAGGAGTAGGCGCACGCACAAACCAGAGCCAAAATTTCGCCCAGGCCAAAGCCCACCTTCGTATCGCCTATCATATAAAGCCCCGCCACCGCAAACGCCACGCCCACATACGCGTAAGAGTAAATTTTATGCCTAAAAAGCCCCGCCGCGATAAAAGGCACCAAAGCCACGTTTAGCCCGATGATAAAAGCCACAGACGAGGTGTCGGCGTATTTAAATGCAAAAGTCTGACTCACAAATCCCGCAAACAAAAACAAGCCCAAGATCACGCCGGGTTTTATATCAGGCGCGCTTACGTCCTTTAGCTTTTTATAAAATATCGCCCCGGCTATGATCGCCGCTAGCAAAAATCTCCAAAACAAAACGCCAAAAACGCCGTTAGTCGCAAGTGCTAGCGAGGTAGGCAGATAGCCTAGACCAAAGACTATCGCAACAAATATCATGCCTACGTCGGCGCGAAATTCCAAACTATTTTTCACTATTCTCCCTTATTTTACTTAAAAATGCCCTGCAGGATCTTCGTGCCCTGCTCGACCGCGCCGCCTCGTAGCGAGCTTTCTTTCTCGCTCATCACGTTAAATAGCCCGTCTAGCGTCTTGCGCGTGATGTAGTCGTTTAGATCCTCGTTTTCTTGCGGAACGTATTCGCCCGCACCCATGCTAGTAGCGATGCCTTTTAGCTGTTTTGCGGCGTCTGATTTTGCCAGCGCGCTACCCGCGACGAACGAATTTAGCCCGTTATAGGCGGTTGTGAAGGTATTATCGCTCATCATCTTGGTAATGATCGGCTTAAATACGGCTTGCAGCTTCTGGCTCGAGTTTTGTTGCAAAAACTTCGTAAAGCTATCCTTGCCGCCTTGTAGCACCTTTTTCACGTCCGCGTCGCTCATGTTTTTTATCACGCCCGAAAATACGTCCGCAGCCCCCGGCACGGCCGCGCTTGCAGCGTTATTTATCGAGGTTACCATCTCGTTCGCCCACTTTTCGCCGCCAACTTTTTTAGCCAAATTTGCTGCCGTTTCCAGGCTCTTTGGCAGCGGGATTTTAGCCGCGGCGTTATTTAAAAATCCCCCGTTTGACAGCTCCTTAACGGCGGCGTTTAGAGCCCTGCTAACCGCGCTTTTGTAGTCTCCCGAGTTTGCCGCGCCCAGTATCTGCGCGCCTTGATTTAGCGTCTCTTTATTTAGCGCGTCCTGCCAGCCTGCCGCCTGCGCCGAAGCGGCGAGTAAAACCGCGCATAAAATCAAACTTTTCTTCATCGCTTTTTCCTTAAAGTAAAATTCGGCGGTTATGATATTAAATTTCAGCTTTTAAACGGGTAAATTTGGCCTTTTTAGAGCGAATTTACCCGCATTTTTACGGCACGGCGAGTTAAATTTGCAAAAATTTAAATCGCAAATTTGAGCCGTGATTTAAGGGCTAAATTTAAGCGCAAATTTATAAGCCCCGTTCGTCTTTGCGGCGGGCGATTTGGGGCGTCAAATTTAGCCGCAAATTTGAGCGAGATTAGCCGCAAGAAGTAAATTTTAAACTAAAATTAGCCTTTTTGAAAGGACGAAATGGAGCTTTTACTTCTCTCTATCGCGCTTGCTATGGACGCGGCGGCGCTTAGCATCGCAAACGGCGCAAAATACCGCAACCTCGCACTATCAAAGATTTTATTTATCGCATTTATTTTTGGATTTTTTCAGGCTGCGATGCCGCTTGCGGGCTATTTTTTGGGCGCAGCGTTTGCGAGATTTATCGCGCAGATCGATCACTTTATCGCGTTTGCGATTTTGGGTTTTTTGGGTGTAAAGATGATCCGCGAAGCCTGTAGAAACGAACCTGCGCAGGCTGTGAGCCTTGATACGAAGATGCTGCTCTCAGGCGGATTTGCCACCAGCATCGACGCGCTAGCCGTCGGCGTGACGCTGAGCTTTACGGCTGCTGATATCTACTTTAGCGCCGCCGTGATCGGGATAGTTTGCTTCGCGCTTAGCGTCGCTGCGTTTTACGTCGGTAAATTCGCCGGAGAGTTTTTGGAGCAAAAGGCGCTGATTTTAGGCGGCGCGATCCTCATCGCTCTTGGTTTTAAAATCCTAATCACGCACCTTTTAGATCACGGGTTTTTGAGCTAAAGGCTAAATTTAGGATTTAGCGGGCTAGTTTAGCTTTACCGCAAGCGAAAATTCGCTAAAATCGCTAAGCCTGCGTAAATTTAAATGCGGCCGGCAAATGCAGAAACATTTTAAGGAAATTTATGAGCGAAAAATTTAAAATCATAGACGCTTGCGTGCAAGGCGACGTGCGTTATCCTTACGCCCCAAAGCCGTCGCAGGGCAGAGATGCTACGGTAGTGATCTACCCGCCTAGCAGACTAGCCGAGGGCATAGCCTTTGCCAAAGAACACGACGTGCGAGTCGTTAGGATCGCAGGCAACCCTAGCGTTGTTTCCTCGCTTGATTTTAGCGCATTCGAAATCTTTCCCGAGATAGAGATTTTAGAGATTTGGAAGGATTTTAAAATCGGCGAAGTAAAGGGCGCGGAGGCGCTTTACGATACTGAGATGCGAGCTTTGCGATTTTTTGAAAACGCCGAATTCGGGCTTGATTTCTTGCGGTTTAAAAATTTAGAAGCGCTTGAGGCGACGCAAAACAAAAAGATGAAATTTAACCGCCTGCCGCCTACTTTGCGCTACGCTAAAATTTCAAAACTCTCGCACGAAAATTTGGCCATTTTCCGTGATACGCCAAGACTTGAGCAGCTAGAGCTGGCTTTTACGAGGATTGTGAACCTGGACGGCATAAAGCGTTGCAGCGAACTAAATTTTTTGTTTATATTTTCCGCGCCTAGGCTTACTAACGTAAGCGAGATAAATGCTCTAAAAAAGCTAAAGGGACTGTATATCGAACGCTGCAGGCTGCTTAATAGCGCAGCGATAGAAGGCGTGCGGCTAGAGTCGCTGGAGCGTTTCGATGCGCGCTTTAACGCGGAAAATTTGAAATTTTTAGCCAATTTTCCGAATTTGCGAGAATTCTTTTTTAAATACGTAGCAGACGGAGATCTAACGCCTATATTAGAGAGCAAAATCAGCGGCTGCGGCTTTGAAAGCAGGGGGCATTATTCGCACACTTGGAGCAAGCTTCACGACCTGCTGAAGGCAAAATACGGCGAAAAATGAAGCAAGATAACGCATGCAGGCTAAAACCGGCGCAAACGAAATGAAAATTTTAGACGACGTCATCGCTCCAAACGTCGGAGTCGGGGGTATATATTTGGGCGAAAACGTTAATGATATCTTTAGCAAGTTAGACAAACCAGGCTACGAAATAAACGATATACGCGACGACTGCATAAAAATAAAAGAATCGTTTTTGGATATTTATTTCGACCCTATAAATTTTGAAATTTCCCTTATCTCGTGCGGCGTAAATTTTAACGGATATTATAAAACGTCAAAAGGGCGCATCTGGGCGGGGATGAGCGTAGCGGATATCTTTGCAAAATACGACCGAACAGGTCGCTTGGGGCGGATTCGTCGCGGTCGATAGGATTTGGGGTATCGGGTTTCCTTTGCCGGAAGAATTCGATGATTTTTCCGAATTAACCGATTTTTTAGATTATGATTTCGTTTTTAAAGAATTATGTGTATATAAAGACGCAAACGCGAATAATTTAAAGGCCAACAAGCGGCGCAAGCGATAGAAATTAGAATTTAAAAAATCGCAAAAAATAATTGGCAAGCAAGAGGGTTTGATTGATAAAATGAAAAATATCCTTGTTTGGGGCTATCCCGTTAAAGATAACGAAAAAAGAGAAAAACTAAAAATACCGTTTTGCGACCAGATAGGCATTTTGGAGGAATTTAATATTAAAAAGACGCATCCGCCTTTTAGCTACGAATGGGTCGATACCGGTATAAACGGATAATATCCATCCTATGCCCGAAGACGTAACTATATGTATAAAATCGATAAAAAATATTAGCTTTGATTTCTTGCCTTACGGCCTCGGTTTTTATATCGTTTCAGAAAGACTACTGTCTTTTTTAGAAAAGAACGGGTTTGATTATAATTTTGACAAGAGTATCGCGTATCTGGTAAATACGAAAGGAAATTTGCTTACCGATGAGGCGTTTTATCTGGTAAGAATAATCGGATGGAAAATAAAAGAAGAGGTCGTTTATCCGGATTTAGCCAATCCGAAACAAGGCTTGTCGGCGGCGGCTTATACGGACTCGCATAGAGATATCCTTTTAACTAGAAATTATTGCTATTTAAATACGTTAATAGTCAATAAAGATTTAAAAGATGAAATCTTAACTCTTTTTCGTAACCCTTTTTTGTACTCGCTAGGCGAATGGAAAAAGCTATCGTAATTGGCGCGGCTTGGTCGGCGACTAAGTTTGGCGTCTTCAAAAAATCGTATATAGGCTTATCGATTATATTTTTGATGCCATTTAAGTAACTAAAATGCTCGTCGAAACAAATGGCGTTAAGCTCGTTTTGATAAATAAATAATCGCATACGAATCCACCCCTTTATTACTTGGTTATTTATCTTAAATTTACCCCCTGCCGCCGTAAAGCACCGCGCAAGCGCCAAGCAGGCAAATCGCGTCGCCGATTAAGTCCCATTTCGTAAAGGCTTGCTTTTCTACAAAATGCAGCCAAAGCAGCGACGAGACGATGTAGATACCGCCGTAGACGGCGTAAGCGCGTCCGGCGAAGTCTAAATTTACCCGCGTCAAAATATAAGCAAACGCCGAGAGCGACGCCCCGCCGAGAGCTAAAAACAGCGCGCTTTTGTAATACACGCCCAAAAGCTAAAGCAGCCCAAAATCTCAAAAAACGCCGCCGCGAAATAAAGCAAGATTTCTTTTAACAAAGTCCGTCCAGATCGATCTCTATGCCGACGGGGCAGTGATCCGAGCCCGCGATATCGCTTAAGATAAACGCATCTTTTAGGCGGTCTTTGAGGCTTGATGAAATGAAAAAATAATCAATCCTCCAGCCGACGTTTTTGGCGCGAGCGTTAAAACGGTAGCTCCACCACGAATACGCGTCCGCCTCGTCGCCGCGCACGTGCCGAAACGTATCGATAAAACCGCGCGAGACGACCTCGTCCAGCCACGCTCGCTCGATAGGCAAAAAGCCCGAGGTTTTGGCGTTTGCTTTTGGGTTTTTTAGGTCTATTTCGCGGTGAGCGGTGTTTACGTCGCCGCAAAATATCACGTCTTTGCCCTGCTTTACGAGCTCCTCTATATACGCCAAAAATTTAGCGTAAAAATCCATCTTGTAGGCTAGGCGCGTCTCGTCTTTTTGGCCGTTTGGAAAGTAGATGTTAAAAAGTACGACGTTGCCGAATCTATGCTCCAAAACCCGCCCTTCGTCGTCGTCAAAAAACGCCGCTTTTTGCGTAACGGAGCTAAATTTAGCCAGACTCATCACGCCGGAATACCCCGCTCTGGCCGCTGAATTTACGCTGATTTCGTTAAATCCGAGCTTGTAAATCTCGGCAGGCACGTCGCTCTCGCGCACTTTAATCTCCTGAAGGCCCAAAAAATCGGGTCTATGCTGCTCTAGCCAAGCAAAGCCGTCTTTAGCAGCGACGGCACGCAGTCCGTTTACGTTCCAGCTGATTAGTTTCAAATTTTATCCTTTGTAAAAAACGGCTATAATAGCGAAAAATTTAGAAATTCGGACTTTGATGAACGAGCTAGCAAGAGAGATTTTCGCTCAAATTTTGGGCGAGAAAAAGACGGAAATAATTTTATTTTTAGCGCAAAATGCCGACGAAAACGGCTTTATTTGCATTAAAATTTCGCAAATCTGCGAGCAAACGAGCGCTAGCAAACCAACCGTCATAGAGACGATAAAACTGCTAGAAAGCCGTAAAATTTTCGAGCGTATCAAAAACGGGATTTACCGCTTTAAAAATCTAAAAGAGCTACAAAAATAAGCAAATTTAGCTTTTTTCGCGCGGCCGTATCTACTTCGGGCAAATTCGGCGCGCGCTAGCAAATCTGCCTAATTTAAATTTAATCGCGCAAAATTTATTCAACCTGATTCGCCGAAATTTGCGTCAAATTTAATCATGCGGATTTTACTGTTCAACCGCAAATTTAACCGACCTTGGCTGAGCGATGCGTTCGTAGTCCTTCGCGTTTAAAATGATAGAGCGATCTAGCAAGCCTGCGTTAAAGGCAAGCTCGGCGTAGCGCGTAAATAAGCTAGGATCGGCGATCAGCTCTAGCTCCTCGCAAAAGCTAAACGGCGGAACGCTGCCGGGTACGCAGTCCGTTAGCCTCTCGACCTCGCCGGGACTCGCTAGGCTAGCTCTAGTGCCGCCAAGTGCGCGCGCGATGAGCTGCAAATCAGCCTTGTAATCCGCCGGCAGCACGACCAAAACATATCGTTTGACGTCGCCGCCTTTTATGACGCAAACGAGCGCCTTAGCCCCCTGTCCTAGCTGCGTGCCGCGCGCTACGGCGACCTCGGCCGAGGTTTTGACGCTTTCGTGAGATACCGCGCGAAAGTTTGCGTTTTGCGCGCTTAGCAGCTCTTTTAGTTTCTCGAAAATTTGCTCGGACATCGCTATTCCTTTGGTTTAAATTTTAGTTTAGATTATACAGCAAATTTTAAAATATCCGCCTTGCCGCCCCGATTATTTTAAAGATTTAGCAAGCCAAATGCGTCTAAATTTAAATATTTTTTGGCTATTATTTTGCAAATTTGCCTTAAAATGAACGCAAAAAAGCAAATTTACAAAGGAAAAATATGCAAATAGATAAAATCCAAATCGAAGCGGGCTGGAAAGAGGCGCTAAAAGAGGAGTTTTTGAGCGAAAATTTCGCCCGCGTGAAGGAAAATTTCCTGCGCGCAAAGGCCGCGGGCGAGGTCTATCCGCCAAATGCGCTGATATTTAACGCCTTTAATCTAACGCCCTTTAACGCCGTCAAAGTCGTAATCCTGGGCCAAGACCCATATCACGGCGCGGGACAGGCGATGGGGCTAAGCTTCTCCGTGCCACGCGGCGTCAAAATCCCGCCCAGCCTGCAAAATATCTACAAAGAAATTTACGACGATTTGGGCGTTACGCAGCCAAACTCGGGCGATCTGAGCTACTGGGCGAAGCAGGGCGTGCTACTGCTAAACGCGACGCTAAGCGTTAGCGCGGGACAGGCAAATTCGCATGCAAATTTCGGCTGGCAGGAATTCACGGACGCTGCGATCGGGAGGCTTAGCGAACGCGCCAGAAACGTTGTTTTCATGCTCTGGGGCAACCCAGCCAAAGCAAAAGCCTCGCTCATCGACACATCGCGCCACCTCGTGCTAACGGCGGCTCATCCAAGCCCGTTAGCGCGCGGCGCGTTTTTTGGATGCAGGCACTTTTCAAAGGCGAATTTGTATCTAGCGCAGCACGGCAAAGCGCCGATAGATTGGGATCTAAACAACGCCGTTTAGAGCCTAGCTAGCCGCACAAATTTTACTTTAAATCTACGCAAATAGATAAATTTAACAAAGGAGTAAAATGGCGATTTCAATCAAACTCAAATTTGTCGTGCAGTTTTGCCGGTTGCAAATACAAATGGGGGGAGTTTATATGGGCTACGCTAAAAGACTGCCGCTTTACTCAAATCAAAAAGAATGTCCGCTTAAAATTCAATAGTTGTAAATTGTTAGAGGACTGCCTATTTAGCGGAGAAATCCACAAGGTGCTTTTTTGGCATTCCAGTCTAAAAAACTGCACCTTTGAGGGGACGCTATACGACTGCTCTTTTTACGGGGTCGAAAAGATAACAGACCTGCGTAAAGGCGAGATTATCCCGCCTGAAAAAGTGGATAATAGAATGGACGGCGTGGATTTTTCTAAGGCGGATATCATTATGTGTAACTTTTGGTCATTTTGTTATTTGGATAAAGTCAAACCCTCAAAAAACAATTGCGTATTTAAGATAACCGATGAATTTTATAGCTGTTTGCTTTCCGTTATCGAAAATAGCGATAGCCCTTTAAAAGAGGAGTTGATAAAAGAGGCAAAATCAGATTATGCTCCACATCCTACAACCCCCTATGAAGTAATACACCCCAAAGATTTTTTATATCCGGAAAAAGCAGAACTTGCCCAAGCGCTCTACGATCTCGTCTGCGAGGCGGCGGAGGCTACGGGATGCAGGGTGAAGTAGCAGAGCCCCGAGACTAAGCGACTAGCAAATAAACGAATAAATCTTAAACCGCTAAAATAGCAAAAAGCAAACGGCGCGGGAGGGCTAAATTTAGAACTAAAATAAACGTTATCTCCCGCGGCGATTTTAAATTTACCGCCGAATCTTGCCTTAAATATAATAGAAATGTAGGTTACATTACATTTAAAATAAATCAAAATAATAAATATATAAGAAATATACTGATACAATTTAATATCAAATATTATTTTCAAGGAGCGACGATGAGGAAAATTTTACTTTTAGCGGCGATTTGCGGCAGCGTTTTTGCAGAGCAAACCTACGAACTAAATGTACCTAACATGAACTGCGGCGGCTGCGCCAAGAAAATCGAAGATGCCGCAAAAAGCGTCAAAGGCGTAAAAAGAGTGAGTTTTGATCTAAAAAGCAAGGACGTAAATATCACCGCAGATAGCGGCGCAAACGTGATGGACGTCGTGCGCGCCATCCAAGCTAAAAAATACAAAGTCGGTATCAAAGAATGAAAAAGCTAGCTCTGGTTTTCGCGCTTAGCGCGGCGGCGTTTGCGGACAAGACGCTAGTTTACGAGATCCCCAATATGGCCTGCGTGAGCTGCTACGAAGTCATCACGCAGACGCTAAATACGCTTAAGGGCGTAAAGAAATTTGATGTAAATTTGGAAGCTAAAACGGCCGATATCGTCGTCCAGGACGACTTTGCCGAAAATACGGTCGTAGAGGCGCTCAAAAAACAGGGCTATCAAGCTGTTTTAAAATCTGAAAAATAACGCCCGCGCTGGATAAATTTAGCTCTTAGCGCGGTTTTTATATTTTTAGCAAAAGCGGCTTTAGAGCTTAGCAAACCTGCTTGGCGTAGTTTTCTTAAGTGGCGACTAAATTTAGGCGTTTTTTGTTTAAATTTGCGGTTTAAAGCGCGTTTAAAAAACAAAGCTTAATCGCTGCGAAGATGAACCGCAAATAGCCGCCTTTTTACAAATTTTGCGGCGTAAATTTAGCCGAATTTAGCGACTTTTTAAAGCTAAAACGTAAGGCGAGTAAAATTTATCGCCGCCTAAAATGCGCGGTTTTTGACGCAAACGTCCAAAACCGACGAATAAATTTAACTAAGGATAATTATGAAAAAAACGGCTAGCTTTTTGGTAGCGGCCGCGGCGTTAAATTTGCCGCTTTCGCATTCGGCAGCGAGTCGCGACGCTAATCAAGACTCTTTAAATTTAACCGCATTAAAGGCGTTAAATTTAAGTACGCTAAACGCTGCGGAGGTCATGCTAGATAAAGTCGAGGTCAGCGCCGACGCCAACGCTACGAAAGAACCCGGAAAACTAACGCGCGCGGATATGGATCTGATAACGTCTAAAAATCACGGCATAACCGATCTTTTAAAAGGCAATCCAAACGTCGCCTTTAGCGCGAAAAACGCCAAAAGCGTGCGCGCGGGCGAGCTGGCTCCGCAAGATATCAGCATAAACGGCGCGAGCTACTATCAAAACAACTTTACCCTAGACGGCGCAAGCATAAATAACGACCTAGACCCTAAAAAACGCACGTGGAATAACCACAACAACATCTGGAGCGACAGTACGATAGGCTCGCAAGCCATGAGCGTAGATACGGATCTGCTAGGTAGCGTCGAGGTGCTAGATAGCGCGGTCTCGGCTAGGTACGGCGGCTTTCAAGGAGGCGCCGTAAACGCTAAAACCAGAGACCCCAAAAGCGGCTTTCACGGCGTACTTAGCTACTCTTATACGGGCGGGGATTGGAGCAAAATTTATAAAGACGCCTCCGCCGCGCAAAGATACGACGACGGCGATCTAGCCGATATGAGCGACTTTAAAAAGCGCAGGTATAGAGTCGGCGCAGAGGGGTATTTGACGCAGAATTTCGGCCTTTTGCTAGACTACTCGAGGCACCGATCCGTCATAGAAAACCACTACAACAAAAAACAGATAAATCAAAATTTATACTCGTTTCCAAACGACAGGCAGACTAATGATAATCTTTTCGTAAAAGGCGTTTGGGGCGTGAGCGATAAATTTACGCTAAAGCCGAGTTTTTTGTACTCCAGGCTAGATAACTACACCTCCGCCAAGCGGTACCTAGACTCCCAGCTCACGCTAAAATACGGCGGTTACGTCGCGACTCTCGAGGCGCAGGCCGATCTTGAGGGGGTATTTTTAGAGCAGACGCTTAGCTACTCCGCCTCGCAAAACAGCCGCGACTATGAGCATGATACCGAGTACTACGGCTACAAACCCTCAAACGTCAAAAACTGGGGAACCAATCCTAGCCCGAATTTCGGCTCGGGCATAGGAGGATTAAACGATTTTGAGCAACGTCAAAACAAGCTAGCGTATAAATTCGACGCAAGCGTGAAGGAATTTGAAGCGCTGGGCGCATCGCATCTGGTAAAATCGGGCTTTGAGATAGCTAGACAAAGCGGCAGCTACGAGATACCGCGCACCCGCGTATCCTACGGCACGCCAAAGCCTTTGATGAGCGGAACGTGCATCTCCGGCGATAAAACTTGCGTCATAGACGATAGCTTCGCATCTCAAGGCGCGGTCGGTCAATATCTATCGAAAAAAACCTACTACTACGCCGTAAAAACCAAGGCCACGCAAACCAATCTCGCCCTTTATCTCGAAGACGAGATGAGGTTTGGCGCGTTTAAATTTCGTCCCGGACTTCGCATCGAGCGAAACGGCGATAACAACGACGTAAATTTAGCCCCGAGGCTGCTAGCCGAGTATGAATTCGCGGATAAAAACTTCATAGGCCTTGGGTTAAACCGCTACTACGGACGAAATTTTTTCGCGTACAAGATGTATAACGGCGTGTATAGGATGTATGAGACTTGCGAGAGAAGCTCGTACGGCGGGGCGTATACGTGCGGCGGACTGGCTAATAACCGCCGTCCTATCAGGGAGCTAAAGACGCCTTACGACGATGAATTTAGCGCGTATTATCGCGGCGACGTCGGCAACGCGAGGCTAAATCTCAAATACGTCAGACGCCAAGGCCGCGACGAAGTAGCGACGAAATACGTAAGAGAGCCGCTACCTGGCTACGGAAACGGATATTCTATATTTACCAACGAAGGGCAAAGCAAGCGCGACATCGTAACCTTAAGCGCGGCAAACATCGCTCCGATCGAAATTTGGGGCGTAAAAAACGATTTTGAAGGCTCGCTAAGCTTTACTAAGCAAAGCAGGAGCTTTACGGATTACGAAGACGACGAGATGAACGACGACGTCTCGTATAACGGAAAAATCATCAAAAAAAGCGAACTACCGGTTGTTGATTACCATGTGCCTTTTACAGCCAAATTTCGCCACTCGGCTAAATTTAGCGGCTTTAGCGTTTCAAATTTCATAAACTATACGAGCAAAACGGACGTGCTGCTAGGCGGATGGAATAGGACGCGCGGGATGTACGTCTACGAGCGCCAAAAGCTGCCCGCATACGCAACTTGGGATATGCGTATAGGTTACGAAAGGCGGCTGGCAGGCGATTTTCGAGCGTTTGTAAATCTTGATATAAATAATCTTTTAAACAAAAAATTTATCGCCTCAAACGAGGGCAACTACTACGAATACGGCCTTGGCCGCAACTTTTGGTTGGAAGCGGGTATGAAGTGGTGATTTGCTGGGATTTGTCCCGAAATTTACCGCGCAAGATGCGGTAAAAGCGGGTCTGCGGCAAAATTTGCGAGCTTTAAAAGGCTAAAGCGCTTTGGTTTGGTTTTTATACGCGCCCTAAATTTGTGCCTTTTGGCTAGCTTTGGTTTTTGCCTTACGGCGCAAAATCGCAAATTTAGCGTTTGTGCGCGGCGCAAATCCGCGCTTTTGCCCTCTAGGTTTGCTAGTGGGCGTAAATTTGCCTATCTTTAGCGGGCAAATCGGCGAAACAGCTAAATTTCGCGTAGGGCGCGAGCGGTAATTTCCTTGCCTAAACGCAAAACGCGCGGGGTAGATTGGCGGCTCGGCGATTTTGCCGTTTAAAGCTATTTTTGCTCTTGCGGCTTAAAACTCTGAAACCGCGATAAAATTGCGGTTCGCGCTCTTTTTGGCGTGCTTAAAAACGCTATTTTTTATCGCTGCTTAAACGTCGCTAAATTTGCGATGATTTAGCCGTTGGGCCGCGTAAAATCAACTCAAAAGATACGAATTTATAGCGCCAAAAGGCTATGTCGCTCGTGCAGGCGAAATTTATAAGCCAAATTTTACCCGCCTCGCTGCTACCTGGCAAGACCTCGCGCCGAGCCGTTTTGCCTGCGCGTACCTGCTTTGGTTTTTGTTTAAAATAAGGTCTAACAGCCCGTAACGCAAAGCTAAAAGCGTATTTTGCGTTTTTAAGCCTAAATTTAAGCGAAAAAATCGGCCGCAAGTCTTTATTTTACGGCAACTGGCCCTTGTATCCGAGATTTGCTCGCAAAGCGGCTTAAAGACAAGCGAAATTTAGCGTTTTGGTCGCAAAACTCCGAGCTACCTAGCATCTAATGCGGCAAAAACGCGTATAAATTTCCGGTTTCAGCGGTTTTTTGATATAATCAAAACAAAAGTTAAATCAAAGGAGTAAAATGTATATCGTTCTAGGCGTCCTCGCCGTTCTCGCGCTCATCGTTATTTCGACTTATAACTCGCTCATCGGCAAGCGAAACCAAGTCCTAAATATCAAATCAGGCGTCGATACGCAGCTAAAAAAACGTTTTGACCTCATCCCGAATTTAGTCGCCACCGTCAAGCAGTATCTCACGCACGAGCGCGAGCTGCTAGAAAACATCTCAGCGCTTAGAAGCGGCATCCAAAAGGCTGCGGGCGACGAGCAGAGATTTGCGCTAAACGGCGAGCTATCAAATCTAATCTCAAAGTTAAACGTCGTCGTGGAGAATTATCCTGAACTAAAAGCAAATGAAAACGTAATGCACCTACAAAAAACGATAAATGATATCGAGGAGCAGATCTCCGCCGCGCGCCGCGCCTACAACGCCGCCGTGACCGATTACAACAACGCCGTGGAGATGTTTCCCTCAAACATCGTCGCTAGCTGGGCGAGGTTTAGCAAGGCAGCATTTTTCGAGGTGCCTAAGGGGCAAGACGATCCGCACGACGTGCACGAGCTTTTTAACCGCTAAATTTGCGCTCAATTCGCCAAATTTGAACTAAATTTAGGCGCTTTAGCTGCGCTCTTAAATGCAAGCGGACTGGCTAAATTTGAACGAAAAAAGCGGCGCGAACGGTAAATTTAAGCGGCAAATTCGGTTTTAATCAAAACGCCACAGCTCATAAACGGCGAGCTAAAATTTAAGCGGTTTAAACGCAAATTTAAAAACGAAAGCTCGCAAAATAGCCAAATTTGCAAAAGGGCATTAAATAAAACAGGAGCAAAAATGGACGATCTGGTCATGCTAGAGCTTGAGCGACAAAAGGTTTTACGCTCGCTTTTTAGGCTAAAGCTTGCCTGCGTTTTTATCGCTGCGGCCGCATCTTGGCTGCTTTATCTAGCCTCGCATAAAGCCGCGCTTAGCATCGGCGCTTTCGTAGTTTGCGCGGTCGCGATTTATTATTTTTTCGAGAGTATTTTCACGGATAGCTTTACCTTTAAATTTAAACGAAAAGTTATACGCAGCATCGTTGAAAGCTGCGGCCTAACCTACCATCCGGGCGGCTTCGTAGAAAATGATTATTTATATATGATTTATGATTTTGACATCGATAAATACTCGGGCAACGACCTGATTTTCGGGCAGATAGAGGGCGTGCGGGTCAAATTTAGCGACGTAGAGGCGATAAGCATCAAAGAGGACTGGCAGGGGAACAAGACTCATAGAGTGCTTTTTGCGGGGCTTTTGTTTGTCGCCGATTTTCCTAAACGACTAAAGGCCGTCACTCAAATTTGCAGCGGGACGGATGATTTTAAGGACTACGGCGGCAAGCGCGCGAGGATGGACGACGCGGAGTTTGAGCGGTATTTTAGGGTTTACGCAACCGATCAGATCGAGGCTAGATACGCGCTCACGCCAAGCTTGATGGAGAGCTTAAAACTGCTAAAAATAAGATTTCACCGCCCCATAAACATCGTGCTAACCGGGGATAAAATCTGCATGGCGATCCGCACGGGACGCGATAACTTCGAGCCCGATCTGCGCCGTCCGCTCGTGGGCAAGGGCGCGAATAGATTTTACAAAGACGAGATCGGCGGCTTTTTGCGTATCGTCGAGGAGCTGCGGCTAAACCGTAAAATTTGGGCAGATTAGGTGGTGCGGCGTCAAATTTGACGGGCGGCATAACCCGCACCCCAAAAATCTAAACGAGCGTGCGAGACGAAAGTCACCGAGCGCGGCGGTAAAACGAAAAAGGAGAGCGGATGAAGGGCGTAGCGATAAGCGAAACGACGATAGTCGGCGATGATGGGAAATACTATAAATTTAGCTTTGAAGAGGTGCGCGCGGGGCGGCCGGACGGAGGAGAGCGCGTGGCGTTTCGAGCCGACGGGGAGTTTGCCCGCGACGTATTCGTGGTGACGGACGAGGGCGAGAGGCGCACCACGAAAGACGCCAGAAGCGAGGAGACGAAGGCGGCACTAAAAGAAAGCGCGGCATTTTGGCGGGCTAGGACGGCAGGCATAGCTTCCGGCGTCGCGCCTGCCGTTATCAAACTTTACGCGTTTTTTATCGCGGACTACGCGGGGCTAAAGCTACAAATCGCCGTTGCTCTAGCAGTCCTCGTAGGCGCGCTGCTAACCTATGCGGCGCTAGGCGGTATCGCGCGGCTTGCGGGTAGCGATGATCTGCACGTAAACTACGGTAAGGCGATGATGGCGATGTTCGTCGCCCAGGTCACGCAGACGTTGGCATTTTATTTGGCGCAAACGGGGCATCCGCTAGCTAGGCTCGTCGCCGTTATCGCGGCGCTTTTGCTAGTTTACGTGGCGGTAGTTTGGGCGAAGGTCTTTTTTAAGCTTGCTAGGCTAACTAGAAACGGGCTTTTTAAGGCGTATATTTTCGTATTTTTTATCGGGGAGCTGATGCAAGCAAGCGGGTATTTGTTTATATTTAGTTTTCTTTTTATCGTGGCGTCGTTTATTATCTACGTCGTAGCGTGGGTCAAAACGGACAAGGTCGGCGAGGCAAATAAAGAGGGGCTTTTTATCTATTAGCCTAGCGCGTTTGTTCTTGCGCGGTTTAGTTCGTTAAATTTAATATCGCCGCTTGCGCCCGCTAGCGCGTCCTTTCTCGCTAGATTTTGAGAACGACTGCGGCGATGAGCTTTTAGAGAGCTTGCCTGTTTTGCGCCAAAAGGCTTTGTTTTAGTCCCCCATGCGCGGTTTTATACGGCGGTTTTTTGCGGGTAGGTAAAGGGGCTTGGCGCCGCAGATTTGTTAGCGCTTTGGATTTGACGCATTAAACCAACGCTCTTAAATTTACTCGCGCGCTGCGGGCATATGCTGCTATTTTTGGACTAATTTCCGTAAAATTTAACGGCGCCTAAAACAGGATTTTTTAAGGGCGCAGACGATTTTGCGTTAATGCGTTTTCTAAATTTCGGTGCTAGCGGCGCAATCGGAGGTAAATTTATAGCGCCGCATTTTTATCCTAACGCCTGTAGCGGCAAAAACGCGCAAAACTCGTCGTCGGCGAGCCGTAAATAAAGATAGTATCTTAAATTTATTCCGATTTTTGCTGTTTTGCTTGCTAAATTTTAGCGAAACGGGCTTTGCTTTTCTATGCTTTTAAATCAAAAATCGCCGCCTAAATCTTTATCGGCGGCGCAAAATTTTTCTCTTTTATTTTTGATTTTGCGGCATGATTAGCGCCCTTGTCCGCGTTTTGGGCCAAACCGCTGCTTTTAGGTTTGGCGCAAATTTGCCCAAAATCTTGCATTTATTATAAAAACGATACTTGTAAAACAGTGCAAATAAAAATATAATGATTAACCAATTTCAATCAAAAGGAAAACAATGAAAAAAATCGTTTTAGTTATGGTCGTTGCCATGCTATGCTCTTTAAATTTGAGTGCCGGGGAGCTGGAGGATAATATCAAGAAATGCGACGGCGGCGATGCGCAGGCTTGTTTGAAAGCTGCTGAAAAATACTATGTTGCAGGCAAAACCGATCCTAAAGAAATTGAACTTTTTCGAAAAGCTTGCAATCTAAATAATGCCGAAGCTTGCACTTTATTGGCATATAAATACAAAAAAAGTGGAGATATGGCGAATGCTAAAATATTTTATACAAAATCTTGCGATCTGGGCGATCAAGTAGCTTGCACGATGAAGTAAAAAATTAAAAAATAAAGCCTGATTTTGCAATCAGGCTTTTTATTATCTAAGCGGTTAAAATATACGCCGAATTTAGGAGTCTAAATTTGCGTCAAGCATTTAAATTTAGGGCCGCATTTGACGCTAAATTTGGCTTACGGGTATTCGTTTGGTTAAATTAAAACCTGAGCTTTAATCAGGCAAATTTACCAAGTAGATCCGCGCCAAAGAGCCTAAAACTGCGGCTTGCCGCCGTTTGCTTTGGCGCCATTTACGAAGTCTATCGCGTATTTTTGGCACGCGGTTTTGTCCTTTTTCTCTAGACACAGCGTTTCTAGCTGCTCGCTACTCATGCCCTTGTAGTCGGCCACGGTTTTATTCGTTCCGCCCATATAAAACCACGTGATTAAACCTAGAATTAACAAAATAAAAACTAGCCGTGCCATTTTTTCTCCTTTGCAAATTTATTTTTAATGATACAATGGCGACGGTTAAATTTAGCTTGATTTTGCGTAAAATCCAAGCCAAGCGAATAATATCTGCATAAAATCGCATGTAGCCTTGCAGCGCGGTTAGACCGACGCCCGTCGTTTTTACGCTTGGCGGCGCAGTTTACAGCACCCAAAATGACGATACGCTTTGCGCTAACGATGCACTGGGCTTGCCGTTTAGGCGATTTTATCCGCCGACGCGACAAGGGCCGCTTTAGGCCAAATTTCAAAGCCGAGCTAAAGTTTAGGGAGAAATCATTTATATTTGATTTTTAAAAACTTGATTTACTGTTTATATACATTACGCTAAAATGCACCGAAATTTTTATAAAAGGATAAGGATGAAAAAGATCTTTTTGGGCTTTGCGCTATTTTCTGCGATCGCGGCTGCCGCGCTAGGCGAGACGATCGAGGTTTATAAAAGTCCCGAGTGCGGTTGCTGCGGCAAATGGGGCGAGGTAATGAAGCAAAACGGCTTTGAGGTAACCGAGCATAAAACAAACGAGATAATCGAAACAAAAAATAAATACGGCGTGCCGGCGGAGCTATACAGCTGTCATACCGGCATAGTCGGCGGCTACGCTATCGAGGGGCACGTACCGGCGCAGGAGATAAAAGCGCTTTTGGCTGCTAAGCCAGAGGGCGTCGTGGGTATCTCGGTGCCGGGCATGCCGCTGGGAAGTCCGGGTATGGAGCAGGGCGACATCGTCGAAGACTACGACGTGATCGCGTTTAAAAAAGACGGCACGACCGAAATTTTCGCCAGCTACAAAAACGGCAAGAAGGTAAAATAATTTAGCGAAATCGGCGTAAATTTGGCCTATTTTTACGCATTTGCGCCGAGTTTTTTCCGCATAAATTTTACTCGCGGCGTCGATCTTACGGCGCCGATTTCACGCATTTTGCTTGGCTTTATCCTTGCGCGAGATTGCTAAAATTCGCCGTTTTCGTTTTTTAAATTTTGCTTTTTTATGGGCGGCGTTTGATGCGCTCTGGTTTGAGTGCGAGCTTATTCCAGGTGCGGCGGGCGTTGACGACTGGTTTGTGCTGCTTCTATTGCTTGCAAATTTGCAATGCCGAATTTATAAAATTTACGCCGTCTTTTTTGCTTCTTTTTTACGGCGTCAAATTTAGCGACTCGGATGTCCGCGACCCGCGTAAATTTAACTCTTGTTTCATTTTTTTTCGCGCGACTTGCCGCGAGCTCTGTAAAGATTGTAAAACGGCCGTTATGTCGGTATAATGCGAACTACAAATTTTAACCCAAAGGAAAACAATGAAAAAAATCGTTTTAGCTATGGTCGTTGTCGGGCTATGCTCTTTAAATTTGAGTGCCGGGGAACTGGAGGATAATATCAAAAAATGCGACGGCGGCGATGCGCAGGCTTGCTTGAAAGTATCTGACGCTTATTTTTCAATGGATGAGAATCACCCTAAAAGATCCGAATTTCATGAAAAAGCTTGTAATTTAAAAAATGCCGACGGTTGCATGTTGGTCGGGTTTAGCTATGAAAAAAAAGGCGATATGGCTAATGCTAAGAAATTTTATACTAGGGCTTGCGATTTAGGAAATGAAGTGGCTTGCACGATGAAGTAAAAAATTAAAAAATAAAGCCTGATTGCAAAATCAGGCTTTATTATCTAAGCGGTTAAAATATACCGCCAATCCCTTCCATAAAGAAGATATACTGAACCTCTTGGGCATATTTACGTTTTAAAATGACGTAGCAAGCTATGTTAATATAGTCTGCCTTATCATCCTCTAGCTTGTCTATATACATTTTTATAAGCTCTTTGGCGGCTTTCATAATATTGCCTCTACCTAGCGCAATAAAAATTTTATTTACTCTCTCGATCCTTTTGGTGCATCTTGCAGCCTCGTCGAGAAACTCATCGACCTTTTTGGCTACCGCCGGAGTAATACGCTCTATCGTAGCATCGGCTCGTAAGCCTAGTAGCCTAGAGATGATCATAACGTATTTTTCTTTGTCCTCAAGCGTAAGACTGTTATAATTAACGCCTGGTGTTGGTTGTGGTTGTCCCGGTATTCCTGGAAATCTTGACATGTTTCTATCCTTTTTTATTTTTTATGATTTGTTTGGTTTATAGTGTTGGTATTGCTATGCCCAACGCTAAATAAAGCGCTGCAACCCGCGAGGATCACTGAAAGCGCAACTAAAAATGCTATAATTGTTTTTTTCACTTAACAACTCCTTTTGTTTATTGTAATTCGGACAAAGGGGGTTTTATTCACTCAAACAATTTTTGTGTAATTCGAAATTTAAGGGCATAATACGCCCTAGCTTGAAATCTCTTGTTTAAAAAACATTGATAAATATCACGTTTTAAAAACGCCCGTAAAATGTTACTATTTTGTTGATTTTTTTGCTCTTTGTCCGCCACTGGCGGCTTATGAGCTGCTTGAATGTATTAAGTAGCCTTAAATCCGAATTACAGGGGGAATTATAGCAGAGGATGGCTTAAAAATTTATATAAATCTACTTAGTTTTTCTTGAATTGTAGTATAGTAAAAAATGATAACTCTTATTATTTATAATAATGCTGGTATTTAATATATATTAGCATTTAATCCTATTGCCTTGCTCTTCCCATTCCTTAGCTATTTTTTTGATTTGAGCTAGGTTGTCTTGGGCGGTTTGCCACTGATCTAGATCGAGCTGATTTTTCTTTTCGTTCTCGGCCGTAAAGATCAGAGCGTTGTAAATTCCACCTATTAGGCGCGCAGCAAAGTCTTTTTTGCCCATAACCGCGAATATTACGTCTTTTCCGCTATAAGCCGTATAATAGGGCCTATCTTTTGATGCTCAAATAGTAAAAAATCCAAAGAACCCGACTGTAGGCACGGTGGAAATTCAAAATCCACTTAAAAAGAAGCCTTCCATGCAAGATCCAGACTTTGATCGATAGCTAAATGCTAATGAAAATGTTTATTTTCAATACTATTAAGTTAAAAAGCCCTGTTTTAGGGTTTTTTGAAGGGGGTATTTTTTAGTTTAAGGTTTATGGGTGGCAAGACCCGGTAAAGCTTAAAGAGTGAAATGTCGTATTTTAGGGGGTTTGGGGTTTAAGGTTTCTAATGGCCGCCGTCTTTCTATGAAGATCGATCTTTATCAAAGCCATTTTAGGAGAAGCGCGTCAAATTTTGCTTATAGATCCCTAATACTTCTATCGCATTATCACTTATTGAAAAAGTAACGGTATAGCCTTTAAAAATTAAATTCCTTATGTTTTTCTCGGTCGATAGTCTTGTTTTTGCGGCAGGAGTAAGGCATATCCAGGATTTTTATGATTTGGGCTTTTAAATTTTGTATAAAACTATCTGCCCTTGCTTTACTATCTCTAGCGATATAATCGGCGATTTCGCCTAATTCGTCCAAAAACTCGCCGGTGTATTTAATTACCACTGATAGCCTCGCTTGGCTAGCTGCTGCGAGAATTCTTTCTCTTAATAAAATTTGAGTTCACCATTATCAAGTTTTTCAACGGTGCGTTTTAGTTTTGCAGCATCCGCCTGGTTTATCTCGCCGCTAAGTGCCTCGATCATATCGCCATCAAGTTCTATTACGTTGATTTTTTCGCCAAATAGCTGCTTCATAGCGTTGATAATATCGCTAGTCAGCGTAAAGCCGTCTTTTAGCTTGAAGCATAACTGCATTTGTCATTTTGTGCTCCTTGTATTTATCGTCATTATATCGCACTGTTTTTAATGGTTGCCATTTTTTCTCTGATGATTGATCTTAAATATTGTGTTCTATTCGTCCTGGTTATATAGCCCATCTCGTCTAAAAAAGCTACTTCATCGCTGGATAGAAACATCGTGGTTCTTTTATCTGCTGGGTTTGCGCTTTTTGGTCTACCGCCCGTTTTTTTTGCTTTACTAGCCGCGTCTTGAGCTTGAAAATCCGCCGTGGTTAAAATTTCTAGTCCGGCTTCGGATAAGTCTAAATTTAGTTTGGCCATTATTCGTTCTCCTTTATGTAATCTATGATCTTATTATACATTTCGATAAAAGACCGGTATTGCCTCTTTGATAGCGGGCTCTCATCATAAAGCTCGGTAAAGCTTTTACCCATAGTTATAGCGTTTTCAAAAGCTCTTGAGCTTTTTAGGACGAAAAATTTATTACATACTATTTTTGCGTTTTTAATTTCGGAGATAGTTTCGTCGAATTCTTTTTGAGATGATACATCTGTTACAATCCCTAAAATTCTACGGCCGAGCGGTTTTATTTGAGATACGGTGCTTGCGGCTCTTTTGATTGCGTTTGGGTTTGGAGTGATTGGCACTATAATAAAATCGCAGCGCTTGAGGATATCGAATACTCCGGCCGAAGCAAATCCACCGAAGTCGTAGATCGTATCGGGTGCGATCTCACATCGATCCAGTATTTTGCCTTTTTTATAAAACTGCGGCACTACCGAGTCGTCGTTGCTTTGCCAATTTAAGCCCAGGTCTTTTGCTAAAGTAAAGCTCAGCGGTGTTTTTCCTACTCCGCCTTTTAATTGTAAAACCGCTAAAATCATGCTTATACCTTTTATATGTTAATAACATAAATATAATATTGTATGTTATCAACATATAGTATTATATTATTATTTAGTATAAGCTTAATGGTAGGCGTGTTGTTGATAAGTAATTAATAGTCTTATAAAAAGATCTGGATTTTTTATAGCTGTGTCAAGAAATCTACATTGGCGATTTAAAGATCCTGGCAAATTACAGCGATAATGGAGCGCCCTTGCCTTTGATTGCTAAACCGCACTCGGTCCATGGCAGGCTCACGAGTTTAAAAATTGCTGGTCATCCCTTGTTTAGTGATGACTGATTGTAATAGTATATAAATTTAGCAGTAAGACTAATAGCAAATAGGTTTTACTGATACTTAGTCATGGATAGTTAAATTTTAACTAGCTGTGGATTTTCTTTTTTAAGGGAGAAATTTTTAAGAATTATTTTAGAAATAAATTCTTGCTTGGTAAATTTAGCTTATGTTCTTTTAGGACACCGCTATTTGAAGCAAGGATCAAAGCATATCCGCCTTTACTCTGCCTATCCCAGAGTTTAAAAAAATCACTCTTTAAGCTTACATATTCGCCAAAGCTAGGATCCATGATCGTTACAAAATCTCCTGGATGATTTATGGCTATCACAAAGTGAGGAAAACGTGGATCATTTTCAATCTTGACAAGGACTGGGATATTTAGCTTATCAAATAAATTTCTATCTAATCGATAACCTTGTGCCTCATATCCAAGCTTAGCTGATGTTTCTTTTAGATCTTTAAAGCTTACCATGTCCGTATTTAGTGAATTTTTATTTTCTGACATTTTTTCAAGCACATCAAGCTCGCTAAGTTGTTTTATGTCGAGCATGCTTATTAGTGTAGCCAAAGATGAAGCTCCACAAGACTGCTCATAGCTTTGCCTTATAACATTTTCGTTTCTAAATTCATGATATGACTTAACAGCAAATTCTGCATTAAGGAATAATGGAATAAAGACGAAAGGAAAAAGTGCCCTTAGAATTTTTTCCATAAACTTACGCTAAAAATACTATCTGGTGCTGCACTAGATCCGCCAAGATTAGCTGAAAAGGAGATTGACATATCATCGCTTAGGCTGTAAGTAGAACCGACGCTATAGGTTGGAATTGAACGAACATTTGAGATTTTATTACCTCTTACTTTTTGCTCTGTTTGGTATCTTTGCTCTGCGCCTAGATCGAGAGTTATCTTTGGACTTAGCACGACAGACATATTACCGCCTATATTAAATGTATTGCCGTTTTCAATCTTGCCAATATTAAATTTCCTACTACTATTATAGCCAAACCCAGTATATAGTGACCATATAACTGGATCAGAGTAACCTCGTAAAGAAGCTTCAAAAGAGTAAGATTTTAGGTAAAAATTCTTTTTCTCATTGATCACCCTTTCTCTTGTAAGCAGAGCTGTTTGAAATTTTAGTTGCGGTACTACATCACCGATACTATCGCCTTTGTATATAAAGCCTAACCATAATGAATTAAAATCCGTTACATCTTTATGATCAAATTGATAGGTATTCACATTTGTAAATTCTTTTCTAGCATAGTACGCACCAAAAGAAGTTAATATGTCGAATTTTGGTGTAATTTTATAAATGAGGGTTTGATTTATGGATAGCTGCTTCGTGTCATTGTATATGACTGGATCCCCAGTTATATTGATATTTGGGTATATATCATAAGAATTTGAATTTCCTGTGCTCATTACCGATAGCGTTGTTATACTTCTTAGACCTACTTGTTCTTTAAAAAGACTGTCGATCGTAACTGGATCTGAAGCTAATAGAAAATTTGCACCAAGAATTGGCAATACTAATACTTTCTTCAATATTATATCCTTATAAAATAGAAATTTAAGCTTTGATATTTATTGTTTTATTATTAAATTTGTAGCTGTCAGTTAAATTTATAAACGCCGTTTTTACTTCGTTTATGTCTAAATTTACGCCGTGTTGCTTTGACATTTTACTTAGAAATTCAAGCATTTCATTTAGCGCGTCTTTTGAGGTTTGGTTTGCGCTTTTCATAGTTTGCGCGTCTAAATTTTGCTGCATAGCTTTTTGCTGTTCGAGTCTTGCTTTTTGGGCTCTTTCTTGTAGCTTTTTAAGCATCTCTTTAAAGTCTTTATCCATTTGCTCGAATAAAATTTGTAAAGGATCTTTTGGAGTGTCAGTTTCCTCTTTTTTAGATGTATTTTTAGCTCTTTGATTTATATTATCAAGCGCACGATGAAATTTTATAAATTCTTTCATTGGCTCACTTAGTGCATTAAACTCTTCATCCGAAACTCTATCAGGGTCATGGTTTAAAAGCCAAAGCTGTATTTGTTTATTGTATTCATCGGCATCTAGATTTTTATTGTATCCGTTTAATATCCCTACATATGTCGTTTCCCCTTCGGTCGTCCTCAAATTTTCATTTAAAATACCAACCAAAAGCCCTCCTTTTGTAATGGAGCCATCTTTGTTTGTATACTTGTCTCGTGTAGTATTGAAATTTAGTCCATTAGGCGTAAATGTCTCTTTGCCATTATTGTTGTTATCAAAAATATCAGTCGATGGTTTTAGTTTATTGCCATTGGTGTAATACTCACGAGTAGAGCGATTGTAAAAAGTATTACTCAAAGATCTACCTTTGTTTATTCTTGGGTCAAAGCTAAGCTCTGCAGAAAAATAATCGGATGCAGTATTGTATTTTTTGGTGATCCTTAGTGTCTTTTTATCGTATTCGTAGCCTTGTGGAAATTTTGAGATCTCGTCTGTTGTAAAGCTCTCTTTTGAGTTCAATATCTTTTCATCTACAAGCTGGGTCAAGACTTTATAGGCATTTCCAACTGTCTTTGCAATGTCAACACTTTTAAAGGAACGAGAGAATTCATGTCTAGTTCTTACACCAACGAGTGATTTTATAGTGTCCGAGTGGATTTTATAGTCATCTGGTATGCCTGCATCTTTATTGAATTCGCTCATAAAGTAGCCGTCTTTATCAACCTTGTAGCCTAAAACACTATCATTAGTATCGGCAATATCACTGTTTTGAATTTTACTCTTAGTAACTGAAATATTTGAAACAATGGTTTGAGTGCTATTTGATATCTTCATAACTAAATCCTTTAAAGCCCCGAACGGGGCTTTATAATTATCGGTAGTTTACTACCAATGCTCTATTGAGATTATTTTTCTCATAGCGCATTGCATCAGAGGCTATATAGCTTGATAAATCAGCATTGCGTAGTTTATATGCTGTGCCGTTTGCAAAACCTAATACGATGGCTCCCTGACTAAAAGTAGGGATAGGCACACCAAAAGCACCTGTCCTAGTAACCTTAGTAGCTGTTATCATTAGATATTCATCCTTGCTTGGATCCGCAACGCTTACAGCTTCCCTATATCTTTGTTCTGCCCAATAACCACTTCCAGCACTATCATTCTGATAATATCCTAGTGCTTTTTTGTTTCTCTCCTCATCACTTAACCTAACCAGTTTACCTATCTGAACAAGAGAGGTAGAGCCAGATTTTATATTTATAAGCTCATAATAATCACTAGATACATAATATCCACCTTTTATGCTATTCATTTCTGCGGCATCTAATTTTTTGATGCCAAAGTCAACATCACTCAATGCCCCGCCCGTAGCTTTAGACAAGAAATCATCGGCATTCAAGCTAGCTGTTGCTACTAAAGCACCTAGAAGCGCCACTTTAAAAACTTTTAACATTGTGTCTCCTTTATAAGAATTGTTATTAAAATGGATTATAACATGTTCTTTTAAAAATTTAACCATTATTGATAAACAATTATTACACCAGTATTCAATTTATTCCTAAGAGCTCGAATATATCGATTATTTGGATCTTAAAATTATATATCTTTAAATTAGATTTATAAGCCATTTTATTTTAACCCTTTTCCCCAGCTATCCAAGATCCTTTTCATCTGTGTGATCTTATCTTGCTCGTTTTGCCACTGATCTAAATCTAAAGACTGCCTCTTTTCGGTATCTGCCATAAAGATTAGAGCCTTATAAATTCCACCAAGCAACCGCTTCATAAATTCTTTTTTCCCTAGCACCGCAAACAACGTTTGCTTTTCACTAAAAGCAGTAAAATATGGTCTGCTATCAGCTTCTATCTTTGTGATCCTAAAAATTTCGCCCTTAGATCGAGGCTCATCAGATATGGAATAGTAAAAACCATAAAAGACACTAGGATCTTGACCTGATCTTTTGTATCTTTGCTCCAAATATTTCATTATCTGGTTTGCCTGTTTGTCAGCCTTATTCCCAAAATTTACCCTTATCCTGACAATCTTCTTGCCTTGTTTTTCGATCGGTTCGATACTATAAATTTCAAGATCGCTTTTGGCATTGATCTCTTTAACAGCAGGCATTAATACAAATCGACTAATATCTGTAAAATCTTTATAGCTTTTTGGTAAAACAAGCATTTTTTTAAGTGCTTCGATCTCAATATCTCTATAAGAGAGCAGCCGATAGTCTTTTAACAGAGCATAAATTCTAATGGCATATTTACTCTCAAACTGCCTGATGTATTCGACCTGATGAATCTTTGTGTATTGGGTTAATTCTAGCAAAAAAGGCTTCATCTCATCGTTAAATCGGACTGTAATCGTGCGCACCTTTGGTTTAAATTTAAAAGAGCTAAAAATGCTATATGCCTCCCAGGTACCGTCAGGTCGCTCGATCTCAAATATCTGTTTAAGCAGCCCTCTGCATAGATCTTTGATATAGCTATCATTTGTCTCACTGAAACCAAGCTTTTTTACAAAATCATCAGATGAAATCTCGTATATTAAAAAATCCGTGTCGTCTTGCTTGACAAGTGTGCTGATCTGATAAAAAGCCTTTAGCTCATTTGCACTCATTTTTGCCCTAGCTGTGCTTATCGCTGGGCTAGTTCTTGATTGATTACGAGTAAACCCCTTATCTAAGATTACAATATCATCATGTTCGGGCATTTTTATTCCTAAAAGCAAACTTAAAACATAGAAATTTTATCTATTCTAAGCTTAAAACCGAGTTAATAATATCTCTCTCGGGTTTCTCTTAAATTTGAAATCAAAAAACTCGGGTTTCTCTTAAATTTGAAATCAAAAAACTCGGTTTTGAAATCAAAAAACTCGGTTTTATATCATTATAACCCCCTAAAATACGGCTCTGGTAACAACCGACAAATTCAAGACAAATTTACAATAAACAAATTCAGCGCAACAGATTTTTTTACGATTTTTTTGGCTCGATCGTATTAGAGAATCAAATCGGAACCGGGGCGTGTGTACGTGCTTGTGCTTACGCACTGCGCACCGCCCCCTTACCCCCTGTTTTGCCTTGCTCATGCGCTAAAGCGCCGCAAGGCTACTTCTTTTTAGAGGATATGATATAATTCATTAAAAAACGGAGCAAAAAATGTATGCTATAGCTTTTGATTTAAAGATCGATGACTTAAAAAAGACTTACGGGGAGCCTTATAACCGTGCATATGACGAAATAAGGCAGGAATTGGAAGCTCTGGGGTTTGAGTGGACTCAAGGTAGCGTTTACATGAGCGTAGCCAAGGAAAACACTTTAACGACGGTCTATAAAGCCATTAATCGTTTATCCGGGATCGATTGGTTTAAAAAATCAGTGCGAGATATACGCGCTTTTAAGGTCGAGGACTGGTCAGACTTTACCGACATCGTCAAGGGAAACTAGATAAAAAGGCTAAATTTATCTGCTCAGCCCCATACCGCTACCGCTACGTTTGCGCTTTTCTCGGTCTTGCTCCTCTTTTTGCTCGAGAATCAGTCGTTTTGCATGCTCGATAAGGTTGCCAATAGTTGATTTAGCTCGCTGGAATAGTTGTTCAACTGCTCTTCTTGCGTCTTGATATAGTTTTCGTATCGTGTCATCTCTTTTTCTAATAGCTCTATATTCTGTCCATTGCTTTGTATTTTCTTCGTCAAGTCGTCTATAACGCTCTCGTATTCGTTCTTGATGTTCTGCAGCAGCTCGTTGATTTCTTTTTCGTCTGTCGCTTTCCAGCCGTTTAGCCTCATCGCTAGATCGTTGCTGTAGTCTCGCTCTTGTTTCAACTCTAGGAGCAATTGCTTGACTTGCTGCGTCAATCTCTCGTTTTCTGTTATCAATTCCTCTTCTAATGCCGTCATCATCGCTTAATCCTCGATCGTTTTGATGTGTATGTAAGCCATATTGCCATCCGTTTGCACTTTCTCTTTGGGTATTTCGAGGAAATAATTGGTCGCTTTTTTGCTCTTGGTTCTCTCGACGTATCTCATTTCCTGCGGAATTTGCCACTGCGTCGCCGGGTTTATTTTGCTCCAGGTTATCCATATGCCCGAGCCTGCTCCGATCAGCGCGAATAATATCGCCGTTAGAGCCAAGGTCGTCCATTTGTAGGCATTGGTCTGCTTGGCTGAGTCTTCTATCTTGCTGAATGTCGATTCTGCTTTTTGCTCGATGCTTTCTAGTTTTGAGTTCAAATTCTCCGATATTGTATTCATCTCGCTTTGATACAAGTTCGTTAATTTGGTCTCGGTATTGTTGAATTTCTGATTGAATATCTCGGTTATGATATTGACGTATTCTTCGGATTGTTTCTGCGCCGCGCTCTTCAAGCTCTCTAGCGTCTTTGAAATCTGCATAAATTCCTCCTTGAAGTCTATTTTTTTTGGTACTGCCCGGCAGGATCACAGTGATCGAGTTTTTAGTCTCCCGGCTGATTTGTATATTTTCATCGCGTAGCAGTTCTAGCATTTGATCCCTACTTTTGATTATTCCAGCTTCTACTAGCTCGTGTAAGGTTTTATCCAAAGCTTCAACGTTTGCGTAGTTTTTAATGTCTTTTTTGCTTGCGCTTATAGTATTTTTTCTGCCAGGATCGTCAGGATCGCTAAAGCCGTATTCGAGATTTACGGCTTTTTTCCAAAGATCGATTCTGGTAAGGTCGGGTTTTGAGTAGAAAAACGGATTAAAGCTCGTTCCCGTGACCAGGTCTATTTTCGGGATGATGAAATTTAGCTCCAGCCTACCGCCTTTGTCTTCGTGCTGCGCCCACAAGATATTTACGCGCTCTTTCATAAAGTCGCCTAGCAGCGTGCGTTCAAAGTCGGCCATTATCTCTAGCTTAGTTTGGTCTGATATCCTTGCGGCGCTTTCTTGAAAGCTTAAAACTCCGAAGCATACCTTTTGTTTTTTTGAAATTTGGCTTATGATAGCCCTAGTTTGAGCCTCGTCGCCCTTTAAAATTTTTGCCGTACCCTGCTGTACTCTTTCGTTGAGGACGTAATTAACGCTACCTATACCGCCGCCGCTTTTACTGGGTAGAAATTTGACTATCATCGTTTTTTGCTTTTTGCTCGTCTTGATGTTTGCTGTTTAGAAGCTTATAGATGCCCCTTAGGGCTTCAAACGACCTTGATATAATACTTAACCCTACCTTGTCAAGACTTTCGCCCTTGTTGAGCCTCGTAGCGATTTGATTGAGGTTATTACCTTGGCGCGATAACTCAAGGATTAGCTCTTTTGTGAGTGGCGTTTTTGTAAGGGATCGCGATAGCATCGAATTTACGGCGTATTTGGTAAAATTTACTCCACCGTTCTCATCCATTTTTTCTTGAATTTTACTCCACTCCTCCGGCGTAAGACGCATTATTTTTGTGATGGTTCTGGTTTTTCCGGCTCTTTTTTTGCTTTTTGGAAAGCTTTTGTTTTGATCGTCAGTCATTACTCCTGCCTCTAATCCAACTTAAAATTTCGCTTAAAAACCATAAAGGTATGATAACTCCCAGCAAACAGGCTAATAGAAAAAAGACTGAAGAGAAGATCAGCCAGCCTAACATAAAGACGATACCTAGCGCTACAACGTATATGCAGCAAAATAAAATTTTATTTTCTACGGACGAGTTATCGATCAAATTTAAACCTCTCAATTGCTACGGCGCGAGCCGCTTAAGGGGGTTAAGGGGGATTTGCCCCCTTACGAGCACCGAACGTTATACGAAATGCGAAAGCATTACGTATATACGGGCGGTATGCTCGCCCTATAAAATATTTAACTATTTTTTAGAATTATAGCGCAAAAAGTTAGGGTTGTAAATAGGTGGGATGTTTGATATAATAAAAGCTAATCTCATCAAAAGGAAAACAATGAAAAAAATCGTTTTAGCTATGGTCGTTGTCGGGCTATGCTC
>NZ_CAJPQR010000004.1 GCF_905372745.1 uncultured Campylobacter sp.
AATTTAAATTTATATATCTTTGTAGACTCTTTGGAGTAATTTCAATCGTATCTATTGTAAATTCGATTTCTGGAAACATTATTATTCAAAATACTCCACTTATAATAAAAACTATAAAAAATATAGCTTTTTATGGAGATTATCAGGAAATGAGAAAATATCCTGCTATAAAAGAAGGAGAACGTGTGATTTTGCACGAAAACGGAGTAATATCAGTTGCAAGTAAGATAAACAATGAGATTATAATAGAAGTAAGAAAAATTGAGTAACAAGCTATTTTTGTATACTTAAAATTATTCTGAGCGAATTAAATTTTTTATAAAATAAAGTAGATGTTGACTGTGTTATTTGCTAACTTAAATAATTAAAGATAATCTTTAATATGAAAAGAGAAATGGAAGGTTGTTATCTAATATAGTCTAGAGGGATAGGAAGTCCTGTCGAAAATAATAATCTAAAGCCAAATTTTAACAAAATATGTAATTCCTCACCGTGTAAGCTTTTTAAGGGAAGGATTGTGAAACAAAATAAAATATATGAGTATGATATTGCACTCTCATTTGCTGGAGAAAATAGAGAGTATGTAGAAGAGGTTGCTATTTTTCTTAAAAACTTTGGTGTAAAAGTATTTTATGATGATTTTAAACAAGATGAAATTTGGGGGAAAAACTTATTTGAATACCTTCAAGATATTTATCAAAATAAGGCTAAATACACAATAGTTTTTATTTCCGAGCAATATAAAAATAAAAAGTGGACCAGGCATGAGTATCGATCTGTTCAAGTAAGAGCACTAAACGAAATAGAACAAGAATACATACTTCCTGTTAAATTTGATAATACAGAATTGCCTGGCCTTAATGAAAATTTGGCATATATAAGCACCAAAAACAAAACACCAAAAGACATAGCTGATTTTTTTATTAAAAAAATTGGATTAATTTTTAATCAAAGATGGTGGGGCAAATGGGAGCGAAATAGTATTGCGCTTAGCAATACAGGCTCTTTACTTATAAAAGACGTAAAACAAAATGGTTTTATTTTTGATTTAACGGTTCAAAATGGAGCATATTTGGGTATATTGGAAAATGAATATGCCAAATTTATATCAAAAAACGAAGCTGTATTTGAAGAAGGCGAAAGTAAAATTAAATTTGTGAAAATAAAAGATGGAATTCAAATAGAGCCGATAAACTGTCAAAATTTGTGTGGCAGAGGTGCATATTTTGACGGTATTTATGAATTTCAAAAGGATATTTTTACATTTTATGATGACATCATAGATGATTTTGTTTTATCAAAAATATATGCATTAATCACTAAAGATGAAAAACATGATTTAGAAAATTATAGTCCAGAATCCAAATGGGAAGATTTTCTAAAATGCTTTGGCAGTAGCAGTGCATACATTGATAATCTTGATGACTTTAAAGCAACCATAATTGACGCATTTGTTCCAGGATTTTATAGTGACTATGCTGCGATTTTAATGATAGATGATAATAAAGAAATTTGGGGTGCCTACTCTGATGCAGAAAAAGTATACTATTTTACAACAGAACAAAGATACAAAAATAAAATTCCAAAAACCATAGAAAATTGGGCAAGTCGTTTCAAGACAACTGATATAATTTATTTGGATTAAAAGGAATTTGAGGTTCATAGCAACAAAATTTAACTACTTTTTGCTATTTTTTGCATGATACTCGCGGACGTTTTCTGCGGGCATGCCGCAGGTGATGTCTTGGGTAGTAGTGCTGTTTTTTGGTTAAGCGCTCGCGGCATATTTTAATAAATAAATTTAGCCTTGCAAATTTGACTCAAATTTTAATCAAATTCGTAAATTTTTGGTCATCAAAGCCAAAAACCAAATTTGACACCGGCGGGCCGAGCTAAATTTTACCTTTTCTTATTTTCGCTTTTTTGCGCGTTTAACGCCTCAAATTTCTGCTTTAAAATTTTAAAAACTTCGTGCTTTGAGAGCTCATATTTGTCGTATATCCACGGCGTCATCGTCGCCGGTAGGCTGCATGAGGCCGTATGCTAGCTCGCGGTCTAGCCCGTCTTTTTTAAATTTAACGTTTAAAACGCTAATTTTACGGACCGCGCAAATGCCCGTTTGCTTTATAAATTTGCCTCCTTGCAAAGCAGGCCGGTTAATGAGCAAAACCGGCCGAATTTGATCTAAAAAGGTAAGACTACTCCTCCGCCTGCGGTTTGTTTAACTACGTTATCTTCGCGTCCGCCCGCGTCGGTGCCGACCTTTGGCGAGCCGATATTAGAGCCTTGGACTAGGCGGCAGATATCGCCGGCCTTAGCGCTGCCTGAGACTAGCTTTAGATAGCTCATCTTAGGCGTCACGCGCGTAACCTCGGCCTTAGCGGTCATGGTCTCTTCTTTTCCGACGACTTCTTTGGTGTACGGGTCGATTACCGTTTGACCTAGAGAATACACCTCATAAACGTCTCCTTGCTTTAAATTTTGCGCGATAAGTATCTCATCGCCGGAGACGCTAGAGATTTTTAGCGGGTAGATGCTGGCTATGATTTCATCGGTTACGGCTTTTGCTATGTCTTGGACGGCCAGGGCGTAGGCATGGTCGCCTTTGACGCTAAAACTAGCGGCTATATCGTTTGAAAATTTAACCTGCCTAGTCGCCATAGCTAGCACTCTGTAGTGGATACGCGCGCTAGCCTTTTTGCCGCTTGCCTTGCCCGTAGTTATGGTGCTTGCCTTGCCTTCGCTAAGGCTAAATTCCTCCAAATCAAAAACCAAGAGATAATCCGCGCCTAGCACGTTTCCTAGCTTCAAAAGCTCTTCTTTTTCGGCATTGCCGCTGCTAAGTACGGCTTTTTCTCGGTAATACGCATCGCCGTTTTCCCTATCTAAAACCGTAAATTTACGCGTCTTGGTTATCGCCGTTACCAAAGAGCGAGTTATGTCGTCCGCGACTCTGATACTGCTTTTGTATTCGCCGTTTACCTCAAACGAAAAATCCGATACGTAGCCCGGCATAACCGCTAGCCTGCGGCGATTATTCGGATCAAGGCCGGGGGTTTTATATTTTTTTGAGACGCTGGTTTTTTTGATCTCTACGGCAACATTATAGCCGTCCGGAGTTCTTACGTTTTTTAAAACCTCATACGAGTCGAATCTCCCACCGGTTTGCTTTGAAATTTGATCGCTATAAATTTTTTCAAAATCCCTATCTTTACCGTCTTGGATCGAACTTGTCAGCATAAAAGTACTAGCGCTTAGCTTCACGCCGTTCATCCTACCGACGGCATCGGCTAGAGCTTTACTTAAAGCCTCATCGTAGCTAGCCCCGTAACCTTCGCCGTTAGCGGTGCTTACATTGGTTTTCGTTATAACTTCGGCATTTAGCAAAGATACGAAAAGAGTAAAAGCAAAAATTATCTTTTTCATGATCGCCGCCTAAAAATCGTCTACGCTTAGATTATTGCTTTTCTTGACTCCAGGAGTCGCTTTTTTATTACTTTTTTTCTCGTTAGTTTGAGTTTTTGGGTTAAATTTTTCATTTGCCGCCTCAATACTATCTCTTGAGTAATATCTAATTACGCCTACGACCTCGTAGTCATCTTTATCCACGCTCCAACTTCTTACGTCTTCGATGCCGCGTAAATTCATAGACGATGAACTACTAAATTCCTGCGACATCTCTTTTATGATGGCATTTGTTTTTTTCTTTTCCGGCGCATTATAGTTCGTAATGTCGTTTTCTCTCGCAGCCTTCATCATAGCTTGTACGGTTTTTTGCTGTACCTTAGTGTCTTTGATAAAGGCATTGACGTTAGAATTTAAAAAATTAGACATAAATTTATCCGCCATACCTCGAGCTCTTTCGCTACTTTCCTTTCGGTAGTCTGCGTTCATCCCTTCTTCTTTAATAAAAGAATCCATACCGTAAGCTAATAAACTAGGGCGGCAGTTTTCGTTGTAGAAATATTTCAATCCAAAGGTGCTTAAAAGCTCTTCGTCGCTAAGCGCATCGGCTACGTCCGTAGGATCTTTACATTGCTCTTTATTTTCCGTCTTTTTAGATTGTCTGCCTTGTTTTAAATCCCTTGCTAATTGGATGGATTTTTCCGTAGTGTAGGCTAATACGCCTATTTCGATTTCGCCGTTATCTTTAGTAACGATAAAATTTGCATACGGCACAAGACCTTCTATGCTATCAAAACCGCTTTTAATAAAGCCGTCTGAATAAGCTTTGTTAAATATATCTTTAGTTACTTCGACCTCTAGCCTTTTTTTCTCCGCTTCCGGCTTATCTTGTACGGCTTTAGAGATTATACCGAATACTATGCCAAACACTCCGTCCATGTCTTGTTCGGCTTGCATTTGGGTTAATCTTTCGTCCGATTCCTTTTTTAACTCATCTTGCAAAATCGTATCCGGTACGGTTTTATTATAGTAGCTATAAGCTTCTTTAACGGCGACACTGCCGGCCTTTGACAACGCGACCTGAGCTTTTAGCTCTAAAATAGCTTGATTATAAGCGCTAGTTAGATAATCATAATACTGCGGATCGTCGGTTCCTACGTCTATAGACGCCGTTTGTTTGTAGACGGTTGCTTTTATGCCGTTTTTCTTGGCTTTTTGCTTTAGTTCTTTTTCGGCATCGTTTAGTAGCTTTTGCATATTTTCTTTTTTAGGTTTTTGTGCGTCGTTTACCGTTTGGGGTATCTTTTGATCATCTATGCTTTCTAGTTGTTCGCTTTGTTCATTTGCTTCTTGCGCATAACTTAAATTTAACGTCAAAGCCGCAGCTACCGCCAAACTTAAAAATTTGATATTCATATTTTTCCTTTAGTTACCAGCTTACGCTTTTGTTCGAACCGATTTTATTTATATTTATCTCGTCTTCCCAGAATGCTAGACCGGTTTGCAACTGAGTCAAAGTAAGCTGAAAATAATACTCCACTAGCTGTTTATTGTCCGTGGTTTTTATATTTCGCTGTATTATCTTGCCAGATAAGCTCATATCAGGAGCCAATAGAGTGCCTTTTTTAGCGATCGTATTTTGGGCAAATTCGTCGTTTTCCCTAAGTTCTCTTACGTCGTGAGACATCGTATCCTCTGCCCCTCCGGCGGCGACTGCGGTAGTTATTACGGCTTTACCGCTTTTTAGCATAGCGATGCGGATTTTTTTGGTTAGTAAAGCCGTATCGATGCGCTGGGTCGTATCGTTTATGACCTTGCCCATAGCTACGACGTAACGTCCGCCGCCGGGTCTTTCTAGAGATCCGCTAGATAGCAGGCTTTCCACGGCGTCGCTTGCGGCCTTTTCAAAGTCGGTATGATCTATACCCATCGTTATAGGCTCGGCGTCTTTTACTTTAGAGCCGTTTTGCATATAGCCGCTTGTAGCGCATCCGCTAAATATCGCAGCTATGACGGCTACGGAAAATAAAGTCTTTTTCATTATTTACTCCTTAGTTTTTAAATTCGTATCTATTTATGGTCTTGATATCTTTATCGTCGCTATCAGGGGTCGTTATGCGTAGCTTATAATTAACTGCTTTATCGCTAGGCGAAACGGCTCTAACGTTAAAATCCCTTTTGCTCTGCACGACTACTCTTTTCCATTTTGTAGTTATGTTTGTGATTAAAAAGCCGTCTTTATCAAACCAATCTACCTTATAAAGCAGGTCTTTGTTAAAAGACGATTCGTTTTTAAACCTAGCCTCGACCTCCATCATACCGCCGTTAGTGAAGCGGTCGTTTAGGCTTTGCAGCGATAAAAAGCTATTTACCGAGCTGTCCTCGATATCTAGGTGCGGGCTTGCTTTAGGTTCTTTTGATGAGCAGCCTATGAGCAATAAGCTAAGCGCAAAAAGCGCAAATTTTTTCATTTTATTTCCTTTCATAGTAAATTTCGTTTAGGCTAATATTGCCAGGCGTTAGAGATTTTATATAGATAATAGCATTTAGTCCCTCTTTTAAGGTTATATTTTTAACCGGCTTTGCGTCGTTTGTTACTATTTGTAAAATTTGCCCTTTATTCTCGACCCTTAGGCTTTGAAAGTCGCGCGGCAGAGTACTCCAGTATCTGACGTCTGATTTATTGGTAATTGCAGAATATAAACCGGCCGCTATCGTTCCTATATCTCCGGCTGCTTCTCTAGCTCCGTAGCTAAGCGCCGCTTTGGTTATCGCCCTTGCTATGGTTCTGGTTACGCGAACGGGCATTTGGTCTTTAAATTCGGTTCTTACCACGGCGTCCATATCGGCTATCTGGATGGTAGGCTCGCCGTTTACTTTTATAAATTCATACGAACTAGCGCTTTGATCCAGCGTCGGCAAGGCTATGCCTACGTGAGGCACGTGCATGGTGGCTATAAAAAGCGGTATGTCGTATCTGAGCTCTTTTCTAGCGATAGTTTGGCCGTTTTCGTATATGACCCAAACGTATTTAGAGAGATTTTTATGTCCGTTTTTAGAAAAGTAGCTATCTATAAGCGCCATATCTTTTCTAACCTGCGGATTTTTACTATCCATCAGCAGGGTTTCTTTTAGTAAATCTCGCGATTTTTCGTAATTGCCGTCCATAAAGAAAAATATACCGGCTAAATACGAAGTAAACGGATTTATAAAATTAGGCAAGGCTCTAAAATCGCCTATCGAACTCTCGTATGAGGATAGTATCGCCGAAATTTGCGAGTCGTTTTGAGATTTTTGATCGTTTTGCTCTACTTTGGCGTCTTTTTCCAGCTCGTCTTTAGCCTTTTGCAGCTGCTTGGCATACATATCTTTAGCTCGCCTTTGTCTATCTATGGCTCTGTTTAGCTCCACTCTGGCGCTATCGTAATCTTTCATAGACATAAAGTCTAACGATTTATAAATATTGGTCATAACGCGCTCATAATAATACCCCTCGTAATCAAGCGTATTTTCATTTACTAAAGCCGAACCTATCTCGGCTCCTACCGCAGATAGCGCGCCTTTTTCGTCTATATCTTCTTTATATTTTGACTCGGCTACGTCAAAATAATAAACGCTAGCGTTAAAGTCTCCGCACTGTCTAAGCAGTGCGCCTGCTTGATTTGCCGAAAGTACGGCGTCGTCGCTTTTTGCGATCTTATTTTTTTGCTCCGTTACGTCGCAAACTCCGTCGGCAAATTTTTTAGAATAAGCCGCGATGCCGTCTTGATGGCCGGTTACCGCCGCACAGCCTACAAACGATACGAAAATAATACAGGCCATAACGCATCTTTTGATAAATAGACGTTTAAAACCCCTCATCTTGTCCCCCTAGATTTAGATTTCGGTAATACTTGCATAATATTACATCAAGTAATATTAAATGAATATTAAGCAAAATCGCAAAATCTTTAAAACATTAATCTTGCGTAGAAATTAAAATAAAGATTTAATATAATAAAAGCAAATCCCCTCGCTCGTTATGAAAAATTTTTGCCGATTTTAGAGGCATAAATTTGCGTCCTAGCTTTGTTTTTCGAATTTCTGCTTTAAAATTTTAAAAATCTCATTCTTTGAAAGCTCGTATTTGTCGTATATCACGGCGTCATCATCGCCGGTAGGCTGCATGAGGCCGTATGCTAGCTTGCGGTCCAGTCCGCCTTTTTTAAATTTAACGTTTAAAACGTCTATTTTGCGCTTGGCGTCTATCTCGCGGATGCTGATTTGCTTGATATCTTTAAAGTAAAATTTGGCGCTTTTACCGCCTTTTTGTATGAAAAATCCGTCGTCTTCAATACGCAAAAAACTAACTTGAAATATCTTTTTTACGCAAAAAACCGCGCAGATCACGGCAACGGCCATCGTAAAAATGCCCGTGCCGCCCAAGGCGTAGTAAAAATATCCCGCAAAACCCGCGCAAAATAGCGCAATAGCCAAAAATAATGCGCTTGCTGCGCCTTTTTTATTTTCTTTTACCGTCATCTTTGCTCCTTTTTTGCAAATTATACCAAACGGCGGTGTAAATACGGATATTAAAGTGCTAATCGCAAAGATAAATTTACCGCCTAAAAAGCGTTATCCGCGGTTAAATTTTATATCGGCGTTAAAATCGACGTAATTTTTGCTATAATAAACGTGAATTAAATAAAAAATGACCCGGCAACGCGGCTAATTTGCTTTGCGCGGGTAAATTTAAGGACATAAATGCAAGAAAACACGGTTTTTGGCGGCGAGTATTCTCGCAGAGATATTTTTTTAGTTATGACGCTGGTTTATATATTTGGCGTGATATGCAGGTATTATTGGGTCGTTTGGACGTTAGGCATGGATGAGTTTTGGCTTAACGGTGTGCCGCTGCTAACTACTAACGACGCGTTTGCCAACGCAGAGGGCGCGCGTGATATGTTAGCGGGTTTTCATCAAAAAGGCGACCTTAGTCCGTACGGCGCTTCCATCCCGACGCTAACGTTTTTAATAAGCAATATTTTATCCTCTAACGTAGATACTGTTGCATTTTATTCGAGTATATTTTTATCTCCTTTGCTAGCGGTGCCTGTCATCTTAATATCAAGAGAATACAAAATGCTAAGCGTAGGCGTCGTGGCGTCTTTGCTAGCCGTTTCGGCGCCGGGGTATTATATCAGGACTATGGGCGGATATTTTGATAGCGATATGCTAAACATAACCCTGCCTGCGCTAACGGTTTGGTCTTTAATCAAACTCGTAAAAAGCCGCTCTAACAAAGATATATTTTTACCGGCCGTTTTTACCGCGCTTTATTCTTGGTGGTACGTTAGCTCGTATTCGTTAAATTTAAGCCTTTTGGTTACGTTTTTATTATATACGCTAGTAGCAGATAGGCGAAACGACGTAAACTATAAAGCTGCTATACTGATGGCGGTCGCTCTTATTAGATTTGATTATCGCAGTGAAGGCGAAATGATCTTTAATTACGTTTTAGCCCTAAAAGTCGTTTTTATAGCGGCGTTATATTTTTTTATGGCGAAAGCTTCCGCCTCTTTAGGCAAAAAGGCCGTTATCGGTGCGGGATTGTTCGTAGCGATTTTATTTGTGAGCTTTGGCGGATTTGAGCCGGTTTTATACGTGCTTGATGTTTATATAAATAAAAACGTAGGAGGAAATTTAGAGACGCTTTATTTTTATAGCACCAGAAAGACCGTCATCGAGGTGGCTAACATATCTTTTAACACCTTTGCGATATATGCGACCGGAAACGTTATTACCTTTATAGTTTCTATGGCAGGGCTTGTTTTGCTGGTTATTAAATTTCGCTCCTTTATCCTAGCTCTTCCTATGGCGGCGCTCGGGCTTTTATCGTTTGTCGGAGGGGTTAGGTTTGCTATGTATATTACGCCCGTTACCGCGCTGGGTTTTGCTTATTTCATATATTTTACATTTGAGTATTTCGGTATCAGAAGATGGCTTAAAAACGCTATGACCGTTTTGCTAGCTTGCTTAGCCTTGACGCCTAATGTCGATTTTATATATAGATTTCTCGTTCCGCCTACGCTTTTTAAGAGTTCTATCGCACCTTTAGTACAGCTAAAAGATAAGGTTAGTAGAGAGGATTATGCCGTATCTTGGTGGGATTTTGGATATTTGATTAGATATTATGCCGACGTCAAAGTCGTCTCAGACCCCGGTAGTAGACAGATAGGCGAATACGCTTTTTTATCGGCCTTTATGCTAAACGAAAATCAAACCGCCTCAGCTAACATGGCAAGACTAAGCGTAGAATACATCGAAAAAAGTCTAGATGAAAAGCCCGGTTCGTTATTGTTAAGAGCGGAAAAAGACTACGGCGAAAAAGATATAAATAAATTTTTAAAATCTCTAAACGACGAAAATTTTAAGCTTCCTAAAAAAACGAGAGACGTTTATTATTACTTCGTGCCCGAGATAATAGACATGCTGCCCGCTATCTTAAAATTTACCTCCATAAATATCGCTACGGGCGAGGAGCGGCTGGATAGAACGGTACACATCGGCTATCAGTTTACTATAGAAGCTGACGGCAAGCTAGACCTAGGCGGCGGCTGGACGTTGCCCGGCATAGACAGTCCGTATCTGCTACATAACGGCAAAGAGGTAAAAATAAACTCCCACCATCATATAGCTAGAGGTGCGGACGGCAGCCTCGTAAAAAACGATAAAAAGCTGGACGAAAGCGCGGATATCCATGTTTTATTTTTGGCCGATTACGAGAGGATTTTGATTTTAGATCAAAAAGCTTACGATTCGGCCTTCGTGCAGATGTTTTTGCTGGATAATCACGATAAAAATCTATTTGAGCAGGTTTATCTGGGCAATAAAGCAAAAATTTATAAACTACTTAAATAAACAAAGCCAGGTTTAGCCTAGTAGTCTCGGCGGCTAGCGAGGCTAAATTTAGCTCTTGCTAAGAATTCGGTAGCGATTATTTAAGCGGCCTGGTTTTATTGCTCGGCGTAAATTAATCCAGCCGACTTTTGCGCCGCATTATCGTAATATCGAATTTGCCTTAAATTTTGGCGCGTTTTTAAGATATTTGCTTAAATTTGAGTAGTTTTGTGTTTTAGGGATAAATTCGGCGCAAACGGGCTTAGCCTGCCTATATCTGCGCCGAATTTGAGGATTATTTTATTTTAGCTTCCAGCGAGATTTCTACGTCCGGATAGCTTTTGCCTCCGTGAAACGCCTTGGCTGCGGTTGCAAATTTAGCAAAAGTCTCGTCTAGTTTTAGATCGGCTAAAAGATCGACGCCGATTTTAGCTTTTAGCGTGCCGCCCTCGACCGTATACTGCGTTTTGTAGGTTTTGCTATTTCCTTTTACGCTTACTTCGACTTCTATTTCGCCGGCCTTATCGTCGCCGCTAGCCGATACGATTTTAGCTGCGATTGCGTTGCCGTCGAAGATTATGCCGATACGTTTATCGCGGTCGGGAAGCTTTGTATTTATATTTTTTGGATCAATGTTAAATTCAAAGCTCTTTAAAAAATCCGCGAAATTAGCATTTTCCGCGCTTTTAAAGCCTAGTTCTTTAAACGTGCCTTCGACGCCTGTTTTATTTGCCAACTTATAGCCGACAAATTTTACGTTAGGCTCGCCCTCTACGCTAAAAGCAAATGCCGAAGCCGCAAATAAAGAGGCGATTAACGCGCCAGAAACGATTTTTCTCATCCGTTCTCCTTAAGATTAAGATTAATAACTGATATCATTAAGTCAGCAATTATATAATCTAAAACTTCAAACGAAGCTTAAAGCTACTATTTTTGCCCGCTTTCGTTTCGGCGTGACTAGGCAATACAAATTTACCTAGGCTAGGCGCCTAGAACGAGCGATTTATTGGAGTCGTTTTTTGAAAGATACGGTAAAAACGGCGAATTTTATGCTTTATAGCAAGCTTGAAGTGCGGCTTACGGCGCGCGGCGCGAAATTTAGCAAGAAAATTTAGTAAACCCGAGCTGTGAAGCAAGATGCGGCCCAGGCGCTGGAAAACGTCTGCCGCCCCCTTGATATAAACGCGCTAAAACATGGTGTCAAAGACGTAGAGGCGATGCTCGCGCTTTTTACAAAGAGGGTTTCGTAAACGAGACGATAAACTCGCAGATTACGTTATTTGCGTTTTAAATTTTTAAAATTTAATGGCGAATTTAAGCTTCGCGTAAGCAGCGCAAATAGCCTACAAAGTGCAAGCTAAAAGGCGCGCAAACATCATACGGGCGTTTTTTGCGGATACGTCGTTTGCCGTTCATTCCCAAATTCCCATTTTCTCTTTTTTAAATCTTGCTACCATATCCTCATTTCCACATCGTTCGCTAATGCAAACCCACTCTTTGATATTCTTGGTTAGCCACTCGTTTTCTACTGCGTATCTACACATAAATAGACCCAAATTTGATAAATCGTTTTCATCGCCTTTTGCGTAAAAAGTGTTTTTATCAATCCTAATCAAATTACACCGCTGGGCAAGCTTGTCTAAATATTCGTATATTACGTCTAGCTTATACTTTTTCTCTCGTAAAACCTTATCTTCGTCTATCACTATTTTCGTGCCTAGTAACGGGTAAGCCATATTTTTCCTTTTTATTTCGATTAAATTTGCCGTTTGTCCCAAGCCGAATTTAAAAGCAAAGGTGGTTAAATTTAGCTTCGCAAACGAGCAGGCCGGGCGCTAGCCTGCCGCAATCAGCCAAAAACCTTTTTTAAATGCGCTTCGTAATCCCTCGTAAAACGCTTGATGTCGGGATTTTTAATGACGTCGTTGCACATAAAAGTAGGCAGCCTTTTCGTGCCTAAAAACTCGTTGGCTTTATGGAAATGCAAATAAACGCCGTCCACGCCTACGCCCTCGAAAAAATCCCCCGGCTTGTCAAACGCCTGAAGCGGCGCATTCCACGTGACGCTTAGCATATGTGATTTGCCCTTTATCAGGCCGCCGGTGCCGTATCCGTCGTTTGGACTCGCGCTGTGCCGTCCGTCGTTTGCCACTATCTTGCCCATGCCGCTCATAAACACCTCGTCGATATATTTTTTAACGACCCAAGGCTCGCCCATCCACCACGCGGGCATCTGCCAGATCACGGCATCCATCCATAGAAATTTCTCTACCTCGCCCTCTAGGTCGTAGCCCTCATGTATCGTAGTTTCGCGCGTTTCGTGCCCTAGGGCTTCCAGCGTATTTTTGGCTAGCTCGTGCAAGGTTTTGCTTAGCTTGCCGCCATTGCCGTTAAACGGCGCTCCGCCGTTGATAAGTAGTATTTTCATCTTTTATCCTTTTGATTAAATTTATTCGTTAGCGGCTTACCGCATCTAAATTTAAATTCTGCCTTGCGCCTTATATGCGAACGCAAGCGTAAATTTTACAAAGCGCTTATTGCTAAATTTTACTTTCGCGCCGCAGTTTAGCGTCCTAAAATTTCAAATTTATCGCCGTGCACCGCGATCGCTTCAGCGTTATTTATCGGCGTCAAATTTAGCTTGCTGCCGTAAATTTTTAAAATTTCGCCGCTATGTGCTTTTGTCAAATTTACACGCAGCAAAAATCAACAAATACCTAAAATGCTACAAATTTTCATTTCCCACGCGATAAGCCCCACTCTTGCTAGCTTAAATTTACCCCAGCGCCACGTAATCAGCGGGCAACGGCGTGATAACGCTGATAAAGATAAAATCCTCCTTGCCGGTGTTTTTCATGCCGTGGCACTCGCCCTTAGCCGAGATCACCACATCGCCCTTTTTGACCGAGACTTGCCTGTATTTAGCGGGTCGCTCACTCTTAAAATTTACCTGCTCGCCGTTATCCAAAAGTCCGCCCGCCGTCTTTTCGGCCTCGCTCGTACCCTCTTTGCTAAGATAAAACACGCCCTCGCCTTGCAAGCACACCCACACGTCGTCGCTTTTAGTGTGTGCGTGCACCGCGACTTCTTGGCCGGCTCGCACGACCCAGACTGCGCAGCTAGTGGCGTCCGTCTCGCAAAATATCGTTTTTCTCGCCTTTTCTCCGCTCTTTGCGACCTCGCTTACGTGATAAATTCGCTTTTTCATTTTTGCTCCTTTTTCGTTCATTTTAGCCGCGCAGAGTGAATACGGCGTGAAATTTAAGTGGATTTGAGCTAAAATCAAAGCCAAAATTTAGCGCAAAAAGGAAAAACGATGCAAGAAAATCCAAAAAAAATGTGGTCGGGTAGGTTTAGCGGTGAGAGTAGCGAGCTTTTGGAGGAGTTTAACGCCTCGATCGGCTTTGATAGGGCGCTTTGGCAGGAGGACATCGCGGGCAGCAAGGCGCACGCAAGAATGCTCGGCGCCTGCGGGATTTTAAAGCCTGAGGAGAGCGAAAAGATCGTCGCGGGGCTTGACGCCGTGTTTGAGGAGATAAAAAGCGGTAAATTTGAGTTTAAAACCGCCGACGAGGACATTCATATGGCGGTCGAAAAGCGCCTAAGCGAGCTCATCGGAAGCGATCTTGGCGGCAGGCTACACACCGCGCGCAGCAGAAACGATCAGGTCGCGCTTGATTTTCGCCTCTACGTGCTTAAAAGCGGTGTCGAGATCTCCGAAAAAATCCGCGAGCTAGTCGCTGCGCTACGAGATATCGCTAGCAAGCACGCGGACACGCTGATGCCAGGCTACACGCACCTTCAGCACGCCCAGCCCGTGAGCCTTGCCTATCATCTGCTAGCTTACGCGTTTATGTTTCGCCGCGACTACGAGCGCTTTACTAGCTCGCGCGAGCGAAATAACCTCTCTCCGCTGGGCTCCGCCGCGCTTGCCGGCACGCCGCATCCGATAAATCGCGAGCTAGTCGCGCGAGAGCTTGGGTTTGCGGGAGTAACGCCAAATGCGATGGATAGCGTCAGCGACCGCGACTTCGCGCTGGAGATTTTGTTTAACGTAAGCGTGCTGATGACGCATGCGTCACGCCTGTGCGAGGAGCTCATCTTGTGGAGCTCGCAGGAGTTTGGATTCATCACGATCAGCGACGCGTACAGCACGGGCAGCTCGATCATGCCGCAGAAGAAAAACCCCGACGTCGCCGAACTCATCCGCGGCAAAACGGGGCGCGTAAACGGCAATCTCGTCGCGCTGCTAACGGTAATGAAGGGCTTGCCGCTAGCATACAACAAGGATATGCAAGAGGACAAGGAGGGCGTTTTTGACAGCGTTTCCACCGCTCTTGCGAGCCTTGGAATTTTAAAACAGATGCTAAAAACGGCTAAATTTAACGAGCAAAATATGCTCGCGATGACGAAGCGCGGGCATCTCACGGCAACCGATCTGGCTGATTATCTAGTGCGGGAGAAAAGCGTGCCGTTTCGCAAGGCGCACTTCATCACGGGCAAGGCCGTGGCGTATGCGGAAAATTTGGGACTGGATTTGAGCGAGCTAAACGCGCAGCAGCTTGCTAGCGTGGATGAAAGCTTGGACACGGGCGCGGTTAAATTTCTTGATCTAAACGCTTCTAAGGAGGCGCGCAAGTCGCAAGGAGGCACGGCAAATGAGAGCGTAGCAGCGCAGATTGAAATTTTAGACGAGTGGCTGAAAGATAAATAAATTTTAAAATTTATCGCCAAAAGGCGAAAATTTAATTATAATTATAGAAAAATTTAAGGAGGAAAGGATGTTTGGAAGCGGCTATAAAAAAGAGCTAGAGAGCAAAAATGCGGCTCTATCGCAGGAAAACGAAAGTCTAAAAGCGCAGATAAAGCAACTGCAAAGCGAGCTGGAAGCCGCAAAATCAAGTGCGACGAGCGAGCATAACGAGCCAAAAACCAACGAAAATGCTACGAAACTTCTGCTGACTAGCTACGCCGACGGTATAAATTTCTTGCAAGGTACGATGGAAGAAAACCTAAAAATGCTCGAAAATATAAACGAGCTAAATAATCTAACGTTTACTAAGACCGGTGAACTGCGCGAACAGACGAGCTTTATCGTTAGTTCGATGGAAAACGTCCAACAAATGAGCGGCGACCTGCAAAACGATGCCTCGTCGCTAAATAACAGCGTGATGTCGATCGTGGAGATTATAAATTTGATCAAGGATATCTCCGATCAGACGAATTTGCTAGCCCTAAACGCAGCTATCGAAGCCGCGCGCGCGGGCGAACACGGACGCGGATTTGCCGTGGTGGCCGATGAGGTGCGAAAGCTCGCCGAACGCACGCAAAAAGCCACTCTCGAAGTCGAGGTGAATATAAACGGACTTAAACAAAGCTCAAATACGATGATAGGAATGAGCGAGAATTTTTCTCAAATTTCGGGCGACGTGATGCGCGTTTTGAGCGATTTTCAAGGCACTATCGCAAGCGTAAACGAAAATACGCAAAATATCTTAAATCAAACATTAAATTTAACTAACGAAGTTAACGTCAGTAACGGCAAGATCGATCATATAAATATGAAACTAAACGGTTATAGAGCCGCGCTTCACGGTGAATTTGAAAGCATACCTGAAAATGGGCGTTGTAGATTCGGTAAGTGGTTTAATGAAAAAGTCAAAAATATCGTAAAAGATGCAAAAACGGTACAAGATATCTCACGCGATCACGAAAACGTACATAGCGGACTCGAAAAGGCGATCAAAATTTTCGCAGATGGCAGCAAGGATAACGCCGCCGGAGTGGAAATCCTAAAAGACGTGGAAAACTCGAGCAAAGTTGGCTTTGAAACGCTTTTAGAAGCGGTTAGAGCGGCTAGGAAATAATATTATTTGACCGCTCGACTTAGCAGAAGCGGCGGTCTTTTTGGATATTTAGCGAGCTTGTCGTGCTTGCGGCCGGCTCGCTAAGTAAAATTTACGCTCGAGTTTTGAGCGTAAATTTGAAATTTAAAACGTACTTTGCGGATCGGTTGCGGTGTCTACCCAGCCAAGCTTTGCTCCAGCTAGTAGGTGAAAGTGTAGATGCATAACCTCTTGACCGCCGTTTTCGCCGCAGTTTGTGACTAGGCGATATCCGCTCTTATCTACGCCCATTAGCACCGCGACCTCTTGGATAAATTTCGTCATCTCGCCCATCAGCGCCCCGTCCATCTCCTGGAAATTTTCAAAGTGTTTTTTCGGGATGATCAAAATATGAATCGGAGCCTTTGGATTTATGTCGTTAAAAGCTAGAAATTTGTCGTTTTCCAGCACTTTGTTGCAAGGTATTTCGCCCGCTACGATTTTTTCAAATATCGTCATGATTTTCTCCTGGTTAAAATTTGGCTTAATTATAACAAGTAAAAGCTAAAATTTCCCGCCTTTTAGGCAGATTTTATCAAATTTTGACTACAATCTATCCTAAAATTCAGTAAAGGTAAAAACTTGCAAGAGTATAGAGAAAGTATCGCAAAATGCGGAAATTTGGCGGATTTAGACAAGATTCGCGTCGCGCTACTGGGCAAAAAAGGCGCGATCACGTCGGAGTTTGCTAAGCTTAAGGACATGGACGAAGCGGCCAAGAAGGAATTTGCGGCAAATTTAAACAAGCTAAGAGACGAATTTGAATCGCTTTTAGCGGCTAAAAAAACCGAGCTTGAAAGCGGCGAGATAAAAGCCAAGATGAAGGCTGAGGCTATCGACATCACGCTGTTTAACGAGCCAAGCGGCGCAGGCGCGCTGCATCCCGTGATGGCTACGATGGATAAGATCATTGAGTACTTTATGATGCAAAATTTCTCGCTCGAGACTGGGCCGCTCATAGAGGATGATTTCCACAACTTCGAGGCGCTAAATTTGCCTAAATATCACCCTGCACGCGATATGCAAGATACGTTTTATTTTAAGGATTTTAGACTCCTTCGCACGCACACTAGCCCAGTACAGGTGCGCACGATGATGAGCAAAAAGCCTCCGATTCGCATGATAGCGCCTGGAACGGTGTTTCGCCGCGATATGGATCTAACGCACACGCCGATGTTTCATCAGGTAGAAGGCCTCGTGGTCGAGGAGGGCGGCGCGGTGAGCTTTGCGAATTTAAAATCAATGCTTGAAAATTTCTTAAAATACATGTTCGGCGACGTTAAAGTGCGCTTTCGCCCTAGCTTTTTCCCGTTTACGGAGCCTAGCGCGGAGGTCGATATCAGCTGTATTTTCTGCCACGGCGACGGATGCCGCGTATGCAAGCAAACGGGCTGGCTCGAGGTACTAGGATGCGGCGTGGTCGATCCAAACGTCTTTAAAGCAGTCGGCTACAAAAACGTAAGTGGATACGCATTTGGACTGGGAGTCGAGAGATTTGCGATGCTGCTTCATCAAATTCCTGATTTGCGCTCGCTTTTCGAGGGAGATTTAAGATTATTGGAGCAGTTTAAATGATAATTTCAAGAAATTGGCTAAACGAATGGCTAGATATCTCGGGCATAACGAGCGAAACTCTACTAAAGACGCTAAATTCGATCGGGCTAGAGGTTGATAGCTTTAAAGAGATCAGGGTACCTAAAAATATCGTCGTAGGCTACGTAAAAAGTAAGATAAAACACGAAAACGCCGAGAAACTAAGCGTTTGCCAGGTGGACGTGGGCGGCGAGACGCTACAAATCGTCTGCGGCGCGAAAAACGTCGAGGCCGGACAGTTCGTACCTGTGGCGCTATCAGGCGCCGTTATGCCAAGCGGACTAGAGATAAAGAGGGCAAAACTACGCGGCGTCGAGTCAAACGGTATGATTTGCTCATCGGTAGAGCTAGGCCTCGTAAAAACAAACGACGGTATAATGCCGCTGGATGAAAGTATCGGCGAGCTAAAACTGGGTAAAGAAATTTGCGAATATCCGCTACTAAACGACGATATCATCGAGATCGAGCTAACGCCAAACCGCGGCGACTGCCTAAGCGTCTACGGCGTAGCGAGAGATCTATCGGCCGCGCTTGACCTGCCGCTAAAAGACGCCGCCAGATACGAAGAGGGCGAAAATTTGCTCGGTATCGGGCGTATCTTAGCCATCCACGCCGAAGAAAATTTACAAAGCAGCTTTCAGTACCGCGCTTTTGAGATAAAAGAGTATTTCGACGAAAATTTGCTGATGAAGATCCGCTTGGCGCTGATCGAGTCCGACAAACAAAACCGCATCGAGCGCCTGCTAGACTATGCTACGCACTCTACTGGCGTTCTTTTTAGTGCGTATGATTACGCCAAGCTCAAAAAAGACGACGAGCGCGCTATTTTTGACCTGCAAAAGGGCGCAAATTTAGCGACTGAAATTTTAGCCGGCGGCGAGCTTTTGGGCGTTGGCGGCGTGTATCAGACGGATGCGGCCAGACTTGACGAAAACAGCAAACTAATCATAGTTGAGACTAGCTATACCGATCCTCAAGTTATCGCGACTACGGTTTACGAAGACAAGCAAATGCCGCGCCAAGCGCAAGCTTACCGCTCATTAAGAGGTAGCGAGCCAAACGTCGGCTTTGGCGCTGATTTTTTATTTAAGCAGCTAGTCGCGTTAAAATCGGTCGCGCTTTATGCGGGCTCTCAGCAAAGCGTGATGACGCGAGAGCCGAAGGTTGTGAGCTTTACGATGAGCGAAATGCAAAAAATGATCGGTCAAGAAGTCGCGCAAAACGATGTCGTGAGGATACTTAAAAAGCTTGGATTTAGCCTAACTTTTAACGCCGAAAAAGAGGGCGCGAATGCCAAAGTTCCGTTATTTCGCCACGATATCGTAAATGCGCAGGACGTCTGCGAGGAGATCGTGCGAATGGTCGGTATCGATAATATCGCCTCAAAGCCGCTAAATTTCAGCGAAGCTAACCGTATAAACGATACTTTTGTAGGCTACAAAAATGCGCTAAATTTGCGTAAAAAAGCCGCTGCAGCCGGATTTTTCGAGAGCGTGCATTATGTATTTGACGACGCGAGCGAGCTAGCGGCGCTCGGTTTTGCGCCTTGCAAGGCCGAGATAGCCAACCCGATAAATAGCGAGCTAAACACGCTAAGGCCGACGCTTGCAAATCACTTGCTAAAATCGGCCGAGCGAAACGTAAAAAATCAGCGAAAATCGGTCAAAATTTTCGAATTCGGTAGCGTATTTAGCCAGAGCGGAGAACAAAGCGAGAGATTTGGCTTCGTAGCTAGCGGACTAGCAAAAGAACCTAGCCTGCTAAACGGCGCAAAGCCTGCCGATATCGACTTTTTAGGCTTTGCTACGGCGGTTAGAAACGCGATCGGCGAATTTGAGCTAAAAGCGTGCGACGACGTAAAATATCTAAGCGAATTTGAACAAGCGAAAATCTATCAAAACGGCGTTTGCGTGGGTTATATCGGTCGCGTGGACGTGCGAGTCGAGGCGATGCGCGACCTGCCGCGAACCTATCTTTGCGAGATAGAGTTTGAAAAGCTTAAATTTGACGGCGCAGTCGTCAAAGCCTACTCAAAATTCCCTGCTATCAGCAGAGACCTAAGCCTAATCGTGCCTAAAACCATGAAATTTGAAGCGATAAAAGAGTGCATAAACGCGCTAAAAATCGAGTGTCTAAAAGAATTTGCGCCGGTTGATATATATTCAGACGATAAGCTCGGAGGCGACGTGAGCCTCAGCGTCAAATTTAACTTCCAAGATATACAAAAAACGCTTGAAGACGAGGAAGTGGCGGCGATAATGGATAAAATTTTGGACGCTTTAAAGCAAAATTTAAATATCGGACTAAGATGAAAGTTTACGCATTAAGAACGCCGATAAGCGCGAGCCTGGAAAACATCGCGGCCGATAAATCTATCTCGCATAGATGCGCGATATTTTCGCTTTTAAGCGATAGGTCAAGCCGCGTGAAAAACTATCTAAAGGCCGAAGATACGCTAAATACGCTAGAAATCGTAAAAAATTTGGGCGCGCGTATCGAGGAAAAAGAGGGCGAGCTAATCATAACTCCGAGCGCAAATTTAAAAGAGCCTAGCGTTGTTTTAGAGTGCGGAAACTCGGGCACGGCTATGAGGCTTTTTATGGGCTTTTTGGCTGCTAGCGAGGGTTTTTTCGTGCTAAGCGGGGATGAGTTTTTAAACCGTCGTCCGATGGCGCGCGTAGCTAAACCACTAATTAGCGTCGGCGCTAAGATAGACGGTGCAAACGGCGGAGATCACGCACCTTTGGCTATCCGAGGCAAGAAGCTGGAGTATTTTAAATTTGACAGTAAAATCGCCTCTGCGCAGGTAAAATCGGCGCTGATTTTAGCAGGACTAAAGTCAAACGGCTGCGAGCTTAGCGAACCTGAGCTTAGTCGCGATCACACCGAGCGCATGCTAAAAGGTATGGGTGCGAGTTTGCAAATTTTGCCCCGCGGCGTCAAGGTTGAACCGATGAACGCGCCGCTAAAACCGCTTGAAATTTGCGTTCCAAACGATCCTAGCTCGGCCTTTTTCTTTGCCGTAGCCGCAGCGATAATCCCAAATTCTCATATCGTGCTAAAAAATATGCTACTAAATAAAACGCGCGTGGAGGCCTTTAAAATTTTAGCCAAAATGGGCGCGCAAGTAACGTTTAAAGAGACTTCCGGCACATACGAAAGCATCGGCGAGATCGAGATAAAGTACGCGCCGCTAAAGGCCGTGGACGTGAACGAAAATATCTCGTGGCTGATCGATGAGGTGCCGGCTCTTGCTATAGCGTTTGCAAGTGCAGAGGGCATAAGTAGCGTGAGAAACGCGAAAGAGCTTCGCGTAAAAGAGAGCGACCGTATCGCGATCATGGTACAAGGCTTGCGAAAATGCGGGCTTGAAGTCGAAGAATTTGAAGACGGCTTTAACGTAAAAGGCGGCGAGGCAAACTGCGCTATCATCGACAGTAACGGCGATCACCGTATTGCGATGAGCTTTGCGGTGCTTGGGTTAAAATGCGGAATGGTTATAGAAAAGAGCGAATTTATCGCGACTTCGTTCCCGAATTTTAGCGGGATTTTAAGACAACTTGGAGCTAGCGTTGAAGATTGAGCTTGCTAGCAGTTATGGCTTTTGTTTTGGCGTAAAGCGCGCTATAAAAATCGCCGAAAATGCCAAAGATGCCGTAACTATCGGTCCCATCATCCATAACAACGACGAGATAAACCGCCTAAATAAAAATTTTAATGTTAAAACGCTTGAGGGAATAAGCGAAATCGACGGCGAAAAAAAGGCGATAATCCGTACGCACGGCATTACAAAAGGCGACCTGGCCGAGCTAAAAAAAAGCGATATAAAAGTGATTGATGCTACATGCCCGTTTGTGACCAAACCGCAGCAAATTTGCGAAAAAATGAGCAAAGAGGGCTACGATATCGTGATATTCGGCGATGAAAATCACCCAGAGATAAAGGGGGTGAAATCCTATGCCGTCGGCAAGGTATTCGTCGTGCTAGAAGAAGGCGAGCTAGAGGGCATAAAGCTAGCGCAAAAAGTAGCTGTCATCAGTCAAACGACGCGCAAGGTAGAAAAATTTATGCAAATCGTAAATTATTTGATGCTACGCGTAAAAGAAGTGCGAGTTTTTAACACGATTTGCAACGCTACTTTCGAAAATCAAGAAGCGGTTAAAAACTTAGCTGCCAGAGCCGATGTGATGGTTGTAGTAGGCGGCAAAAACAGCTCAAATACAAAGCAGCTTTATCTCATCTCAAAAAGCGCCTGCGAGGATAGCTATCTAGTAGAAAACGAATCCGAGCTCGAAAAAGCGTGGTTTGAGGGTAAGAATCTTTGCGGCATAAGCGCGGGAGCCTCTACACCCGATTGGATCATACAAAAAGTAGTCGATAGGCTCGAAGGGTTTAAAATTTAGCAAATTCGTATCGTTTTTAAATAAAATTTCAAATTTGAGCCTGAAATTTAGTAAGTTAATCTACAAATAAGTTAATATTAAGTAAAATCAACTCTAATTGTGTTAAAAAGCAAAATATATCAAAAAGGAACAAGATGGCTGCGGTGAACAAAAAAGTTCAACTTAGTAAGGCAAACGACGATATCGAAAACGACGATTTCGCCGCGATGCTAGAGGAGTCTTTTAAAAAGACGGAAGAAGATAGCGACGGTATAATCGTCGATATTAAAGGCGACGAGGTTTTTGTAAACGTCGGTAGAAAATCAGAGGGAATTTTAAACATTTCTGAAATACAGGATGAGAACGGAGAGCTTAAATTTAAAGTAGGCGATACGATAAAAGTCGTAATTACCGGCTCGACAAGAAGCGGAAAACCTATCGTTTCTCACAAAAAAGCGCTTAGAAAAGAAAAAGTAAAAGCCTATATCGACTCGTATAACGAAGAAAATCAAGATGTATTCGATGTAAAAATCATAGGAAAAAATAAAGGCGGTTTCGTCGCGCAAAATAGCGATGGGATCGAGTTTTTCTTACCTCGCTCGCAAGGCGGTTTTAAGGACGCAAACGCGGTAGTAGGAAAGTCGTTTAAAGTAAAAGTCATAAAGATAGATAAAGACGAGCAAAGCATCATCGTCTCAAGAAAAAAACTACTCGACGAAGATAGAAGAAAAAAAAGGGAAGCAATATCTGCGGTAGCCGAAAATACCGACGTCATCGAAGGCGTGGTTAAAAAAATCACTACCTACGGTATGTTTGTGGATATAGGCGGCGTGGACGGACTCGTGCATTATAGCGAGATAAGCTATAAAGGGCCGGTAAATCCGGGCTCTATCTACAAAGAAGGCGACAAGGTTTTAGTAAAAGTTATCAAATACGATAACGAGAAAAAACATCTATCTCTATCTATCAAGGCTGCGATGCCTGATCCTTGGGATGAGATAAAAGACGGTTTAGAGGTTGGCGACACTATAAAAGTAACCGTCAGTAACATAGAGCCTTACGGCGCATTCGTCGATCTTGGCAATGATATAGAGGGTTTTTTGCATATCTCTGAAATTTCTTGGGATAAAAATATCAAAAATCCAAAAGACCACATCAGCGAGGGCGAGGAGCTTGACGTCGAGGTTATCGAGATAGACGCGAAAGATCGCCGCCTAAGAGTGAGCCTTAAAAATTTACTCAAAAAGCCATTTGACGAATTTAAGGCCAAATTTAAAGAAGGCGACGTTACTAAAGGCGTAGTTACTAGCGTAACGAATTTTGGCGCATTTGTTAAAATCGGTGCAGTCGAAGGCTTGCTTCACAATGAAGACGCTTCTTGGGATAGAAACGATAAGTGCAAAGATTTGTTTAAAGTAGGCGACGAGGTCGAGGTAAAAATCATCAAAATCGACTCTAACGATCAAAAAATTTCGCTTAGCCAAAAAGATTTAAAACAAAGTCCGGTACAAGCTTTTGCTAAGAAATTTAACGTAGGCGACATCGTGACTGGCAAAATTCGCGATATTAAAGATTTTGGCGTGTTTGTAGAGCTCGGCGATAACGTCGATGCGCTCATCCGCAAAGAAGACCTCGGCAATGTAAGCGCCGAAAGCCTAAATATAAACGACAATATCGAAGCCGCGATAGCCTTTATCGACGAGAAGAAAAATAGAATACGCCTAAGCGTAAGACGCCTTGCGAGACAAAAAGAGCGCGAGGTGCTAAACGAGATAAATAGCGACGATAAGGTTACTTTGGGCGATATTATCAAAGAACAGCTATCATAAGTAAATGAAGCGATATCTGCTCTGGGGCGCGATGGTTTTTTTGCTGATTTTCGTCTGCGTATGCGGCGCTTTGCTGTATAAGTACGCGGAGGTAAATTTAAAAGAACCTGCGCCCATGGAGCTAAAAATATCGCAAAACGGCGAGGAGCGAAATTTGACCGCCGGGCAGACCTCTTGGGTCGGTGAAATGGCAAATTTGGCTCCCAAAAATTACGCTTTAGCAAGCAATGAGATATTTATAGAATTTAAAGACAAATCAAAAGCTACCGTCAAGAGCGCATATCAGCTAATGATTGATAAAAACGACATATATTCCATGTTTTGCCTTACGCAAACCCTAAAAAACATACCAGTAGATTTTAGCGTGGTAAATGAAAAATCTCAAAATTTAATCTACATAAATACGCAAGATAGCGGTATTTTAAACCGCATTATAAAAGAACTTAAGGCGTATGATATACACTCAACTTTTAAGGAGATCAAGCTATGAAAACCATAATAGTGTGCGATGCGATGCACAAAGTCGGCTTTGAAATTTTAAATCGCGAAGAGGATATAAAAGTAATCGACGCGGTAAACGTGCCAAAGGACAAGCTTTTAGATATCTTAGGCGAGGCTGATGTGGCTATCACTCGAAGCTCAACGGAAGTCGGCGAAGCGTTTTTAAATGCCGCAAAAAATTTAAAAGCTCTCGTGCGCGCGGGCGTTGGCGTCGATAACGTGGATATCGACGGCTGTTCAAAGCGCGGCATCATCGCGATGAATGTCCCTACGGCAAACACGATCGCCGCAGTAGAGCTAACGATGGCTCATATGCTAGCGGCGGCTCGCTCTTTTCCTTATGCCCACAACGACCTAAAAATCGACCGCATTTGGAAACGCGAAAAATGGTACGGCGTCGAGCTTTTTAACAAGACTCTAGGCGTCATCGGCTTTGGCAACATCGGCTCGCGCGTGGCGGCTAGGGCTGCGGCTTTCGGTATGAAGATCGTCGCTTACGATCCGTATATAGATCCGTCGAAAGTAACCGATATGGGCGGCGTTTATACTAAAAATTTCGAAGATATTCTCGCTTGCGATTTCATAACGATCCATACGCCTAAAAATAAAGAAACTACGGATATGATCGGCGAGGCCGAGATCGCAAAGATGAAGGACGGCGTGCGTCTCATAAACTGCGCCCGCGGCGGTCTTTATAACGAAGAGGCGCTATATAACGGCTTAAAAAGCGGCAAGATCGCGTTTGCTGGTATCGACGTATTTGCAAAAGAGCCCGCGACTAACCACCCGCTACTTGAGTTAAATAACGTCAGCGTCACGCCGCATCTTGGCGCAAATACGCTAGAGTCTCAAGCAAACATCGCTATCGCCGCAGCCGAACAGGCTATCTCGGCGGCTCGCGGTATCAGCTATCCTAGCGCGTTAAATTTGCCGATAAAGACCGAGGATTTGCCTCCCTTCGTAGAGCCTTATATCGAGCTTACGAGCAAGATGGCGTTTCTTGCCGCGCAAATCAACAAAAACGCGATCAAAGCCGTCCGTATCGAAACTCACGGGCAGATTAGCGAATACGCGAATTCCTTACTAACCTTTGCTATAGTGGGCGCGCTAAAAGAGAGTTTGGGCGACGGCATAAACTACGTAAATGCTAAATTTTTATGCGACGAAAAGGGTATAAAAACCGAAAGCATCGTCGGCGGCGATAGTATTTTTAAAAATAAGATCACCGTTCGTATCACGACGCAAAGCGATGTCGTGACGATCGGCGGAACGGTATTTGGCGAGAATCAGCAGCGTATCGTAACCATAAACGGCTTTAAAACAGACTTTAAACCCAAAGGCAAGATGATTATCTTTAAAAATAACGACGTTCCGGGCGTTATAGCTAAGATTTCGTCTATCCTTGCCGATGAGAAGATAAATATCGCCGACTTCCGCTTGGGACGCGACGACCATGGGATGGCGCTTGCGGTCGTGCTGGTCGATGAAAAGATAACCAAAGAGACGCTGGCTAAACTAAACGAACTTGACGTTTGTATATGGGCAAAATACGCAGTTATCTAAATTTGGGCCCAAAATCGGGCTCAAATTTAAGAAAGGCTTGAATATGAAATTTTTACTTTTTATTCCGATTTTGTTTTTATTTGCCGGTTGTGAGAGCGAGGTACAAAAGCAAACTACGAAAAATTTCGAAAAAATTCTGACCGAAAAAAAGAAATTTCAAAAGATACAAAAAGACGAACCAAGCGTGAGCGAGCAGATGAAAAGGGAAATCCACTCGCAGTCTGAAAAGAGCAAGGAAAAAGGCGAGTTTAAATTTAAAGAGTGATAAGCATCGCCTAGAGTACCCGTATTGGCGCACGAGCGAACATCCCCGTCGGTGCAGACCTCGCCCGCTTGGGGTTAGCGCACAAGCTCTCGTCACGCAAAATCCGTCAAAAACGTATAGGCTGGGTTTTTAAACTCGCCTTTTATGCGGTTAGTGATTATATGCTTTATCCACCGGCATTGTTTTAGCAGTCGGTATAAACGCGTACGGTAGCCGTAAATTTGCGGATTATTTACTGGGCGAAATTTAACTTCGTCCAAATTCGGCTGTTTTGCTAAATTTACGAAAAACTAACCCGCTTCCTTTCTCCCGTAAATTTAAGCCGTCTTTATGCATGCCTTAGGGTTGCCAGTTTTACGAGGCTTAAATTTAAAGACGCCATTTAAATGCTAATTACTCGCCATACGAATTTTACGGCTCTTATATTCGGTAAATCAGCCGTGCATTAAGCCCGCGAGATAAGCCTTGTTTTACCTGCTTATTTAAGCCGTTTGCTACGCTATTTATTTGTCTAGCGCCGCAAGGACGCGGATCTTCCCAGCGTAAATTTAACCACAAAATCCGGAGCAAATTTATAAAATTTCTAGCCTTTTGTTTCAAAACCTCAAAGCCCGTGCCGACTTTATCGGTGCGGCGGTCGCGGTCTATGAGGCTTTGCCCTATTTCGTGAAACGTTTTGCGCTGCAGTAAGTGCCTCTTTTGTTAAGCTTAAATAGCCGGCCGAATTTGGAGCGCCGCAAAGATGCGATTTTTTAAATTTGACGGTACGGCTTAGGCTAGGACAAATAAAACAAAGTCTGAAGCATAGACGCGCAGCGATTGCGCGAGCGCTTAAGGCGCTAATTTTTTATCTACCACGGCGCGTTTATTATAGGCCCACTCGGCAGAGATAAGCCTCGGTAAAGCAAGGCGAAATTTATTCGCTCTATCGCCGCCGCCCTTGTTTTTTGGGATGCGCGCTTTTGTTTACGAGATGGTAGGCTGGCGTAAAGCTTGGTATCAAGATTATGCGGCCGTGCGGGCGCGATTTCTTGCCGCTTTGGTCTATAGCACATTTTCCCCGCGCGCAGGCTTTGTGCAACTCTTAAAGCACGCAACGACTCTTTTGCGTAAATTTAGTAAGCGCGGTATCGGCGTTACCGAAAAAGGCGGTATCTTTTAGACGAAAAAAACGACAGTCGTTTTAGCGCGGGGCGCTCGACCGTAAGCAAAGCTCGGGGCAAATAGCGTAAGAGGCCGATTTTGCCCCCTCTAACATCTTTAAAACCGCCGTTTTCGTGAAATTTTATCTATGAGTTTTAGCCGTTTTTTACGTGTCTAAATTTAGCTCTTACGCGTTAAACTTAAGCGGCATATCGGCTATTTTTCTGGGATTTAGCGCAGAATCTTTTTATAAATTTAGCCAAATGCTTAAAAAAATAATTAAATTTAAATAATCGACGCAAAAACTCGAAAATTTGCTTAATTGATAACGCGTAAATAATTTGTTCTAAAAAACGCCTTTTTTGTTTAATGGATATTTGTGTGCTACTTTTAGTAACATTTATACTCCTAAAATGCCTAATATAGACGGCTCGTAAAATTTTATACCCAAATTAGCCTCGGCCAAATTTGTCTTTTTTCGTATTACCGTTTTACGCAACTTTTGCGGCGCAAATCCCAAACCTTAAAGCGAAATATTAATGTGATTTTTATTTTGCATTAAGCTTGAAATCGCACTAAAATTTCGCCGAGATTTTAAATTTAGGAGGATTTGATGCAAGAGGTGTTTTTGCAAAATTACGATCCCGCGGGTAACATTTGGCTCAGCGCGGCTGCGGCGGCTTTGCCCATAGGCGTGTTTTTGCTCTGCTTGACGGTTTTTAAGCTAAAAGGCTACGTCGCGGCGTTTCTAACCGTCGCAGCCAGCCTTGCCGTGGCGATTATATTTTATAAGATGCCTGCGGTTACGGCGTTTATGAGCTTTGCTTACGGTTTTTTCTACGGGCTTTGGCCGATAGCTTGGATTATTTTGTGCGCGATTTTTCTTTATAAACTTAGCGTAAAATCAGGCTACTTCGAGACGCTAAAGGCCTCTATTACGGCTATTAGCCCCGATTGCCGCATTCAGGTTATTTTAATAGCGTTTAGTTTCGGTTCGTTTTTAGAAGGAGCCATAGGCTTTGGCGCGCCGGTTGCGATTTGCGCGGCTTTGCTTATGGGGCTTGGGCTAAAGCCTTTAAGCGCGGCCGGACTTAGTATGATAGCAAACACGGCGGGAGCGGCGTTTGGGGCCGTGGGCATACCGGTTACGGCGCTTAGCGGTACCGTAAACGTCGATGCGCAGCTAATCTCTACGATGACGGCTAGGATGCTACCGCCCATTACCTTTACGCTGCCTTTTTTACTCGTGTTTTTAGTTAGCGGATTTAGGGGAGTTTTAGGCGTTTTGCCTCACGTTGTTACGGCGGCGGCTAGCTACACTATCGCGCAGTACGCTACGGCTAAATTTTTAGGCCCGGAGCTGGTAAATATCATCGCCGCTATCGTCTCCATCGTCATGCTTTGGGCGGCGCTTAGAATTTGGAAGATTAAAGACGTATTTAGAGTAAGCGGGCAAAGCGAGGCAAAAGAGGGCGTAAGCCTAAGCGCTAAAGACGCGTTTAAAGCTTGGCTTCCTTTTATCCTCATTATCGCGGCTATAGTCGTTTGGAACAGCTCAGGTTTTAAATCTCTCGTGGATTTTGCTACGTTTAAATTTGAAGTCGCAAACTTGCATAATCTAACCGCATCAAATTCGCCTATCTCGCAGGGCGTGCAAGCTATTAGCGCCGTTTATACGTGGGACGCGCTAAAGGCTACGGGAACGGCGATACTGCTAGCCGCGATTCTTACGACGCTGATTTTAAAGATAAACCCCAAAATCGCAGTCGCTTCCGCAAAAGAGGCGGCAAAGGAGATGGCTTTTCCCATCGTTACGATAGGCTTTATCGTCGCGTACGCCTACGTGGCTAAATATAGCGGTCAGGCCGCGACTATGGGCCTAGCGCTATCAAGCACGGGCAACGCGTTTGGCTTTTTCTCGCCCGTCATCGGTTGGCTGGGCGTATTTTTAACGGGCTCGGTTACCAGCGCGAATTTGCTTTTCGGTACGCTTCAGCAAGTAACGGCAAATCAGCTAAGCGTACCCGACGTTATTTTTATGGCGGCAAACACCGTGGGCGGCGTCGTGGGTAAAATCATTAGTCCGCAAAGTATCGCCGTAGCGTGCGCGGCGGTGGGAATGGCCGGACGCGAGAGCGAAGTGCTTAAATTTACGCTTAAATACTCGCTTTTATTTATAGTTTTGGCTAGCTTCATCACGTGGGCGGTTATACATCTGTTTCCGCAGCTCGTGCCCGTAGTTACGAATTTTAGACCTTAAAGGAGGAAAAATGAAAAGAGTTTATATGTTTTTCTCTGCTATGAATAGCAGAGAAAAGTCCTAAAGTAAGGCCTTTGTACAAAGAAGTCAAAATTTAATCGCCGATATAAACGCGATAATCAAGCAACAAAACGCTAAAAATTTAATCTATCCCGCAGACTTGCCTATCGACGTATCGCAGGTAGAAGCGGAAGTAAAATTCGCCTTTGATAGGCCCGTGGAGGAGTTTAAATCAGAGCTTTTTAACTACGACGTCTCTATAATCAAAGCAACCAAAGCCGTTAGTTCGCACGGCGTTTTTTGCGTAATCTCAAGCAAGAGCCAACCAAGACTGCTAAGCCTAACGCCAAGACTTTGCATAGTGCTGTTAAAAAAGCAAGACGTGGTAAAAAGCCTATCTGCGTGCCTAAACGAGATAAAAAAAGAAAACGAAAAGTTGCCGACTAATATCCTTTTCATCTGCGGCCCTTCAAGGACTTCCGATATCGAGCTCGTGCCGGTTTTGGGCGTGCACGGCTCGCAGATAGTTTATGTTTTGGTTTATTAAATTTACTCGCTAAATTCGGGGCAATCGTTTGAAATTCGTTTGCTCCGCCTGCTAAATTTAAACTTTTTTGGATATAATCAACCATTTTTAAATCAAGGAGAAAAAATGGCAACCTATTCTATGGGCGACCTAAAAAAAGGACTAAAGATCGAGCTAGACGGCGTTCCGTATAAAGTCGTCGAGTATCAGCACGTAAAACCGGGCAAGGGCGCGGCTTTCGTTCGCGCAAAAATCAAATCTTTCATCGACGGCAAAGTGCTTGAAAAGACGTTTCATGCGGGCGACAAATGCGATCAGCCGAATTTGGAAGAAAAAGAGATGCAGTATCTTTACGACGACGGTGAGTTCTGTCAGTTTATGGACACTGCGACCTACGAGCAAGTAGCGATCAGCGACGATGACGTGGGCGATGTTAAAAAATGGATGATAGACGGCATGATGGTTGAGATTTTGTTTCACAACGGCAAGGCTATCGGCGTAGAGGTGCCGCAAGTAGTCGAGCTAAAGATCGTCGAAACTCCGCCGAATTTTAAAGGCGACACCCAGGGCGGTAAAAAGCCTGCTACGCTTGAGAGCGGCGCGGTCGTACAGATACCTTTCCACGTGCTTGAGGGCGAGGTCATCCGCGTAGATACCGTCCGCGGCGAATACATCGAGCGCGCAAATAAATAATCGCAGTCGTCAAATTTGATGAAAGCAAAATTTGACGAGCTTATAGCCCGAGTAAAGCCGCTGTTTAAAGATAACGGCTTTACCAAAAGCGGGCTAAATTTCTACAAAAATACTCCCGAATTTATCTATAATCGAAAATTTTAAAAAGATGGCGGCGATACCGCATTTGAAAACCAGATCTTACGTAAACTGCGGCATTTAGGGCGCGTTTGTAGGCGCCGCAACCGGCAAGGCATTCGTCTTAAAACCCAAAGAATACGAATGCCATTTTAGGGATAGAATTTCATTTATCGTGGGCTCCAAAACGCCTTACTATGAAATCAACGAAAATACCGACGCGGCAGCGCTTTGCGAAAATTTAACGAGTGATTTAAGAGCGGTATTTAGATTTTTTGACGCAGTAAACCGAACGAAATTTGATTGATTTGATGCTAGAGCGAAACGGTCTAGCGGTGATTGACCGGCTTTTTGAATATTTACTCATAATGCACGAACAAGAAATTTTGACCCGCCAAGCGTTAAGTTTGTTTGAAAAACATGGAAATGAAGCTAGATGGAAAATTTTTGAGAGGCGTATAAACGATTTGCTGAAAAAATATGAAAAAGACGAGATAAAATTTGAAAAAATAAAAGCCAAGGCCTAAGCCTTAGCTTAGACTTTAGGCTGATTTTTTAACGCTATCGACCAAAGCAACGATCTCTTCGTGATTTGGCAGGGCGTTTACGTCCGTACCGATGAGATCTTTTTTAGAAAAGACTACTTTTCCGTCTACTTCAACTATGAAGTTTCCGCCGCTACCGACGGTTTTGCTAATTTTAGCACCTGGAATTTGACTTAAAAATTCTTCTTCTACACGAGAAGCTACCGGTCTATAGTTTCAAGAATTGCAATACGTAATCTTTACTTCCATTTTCCTTCCTTTCGAATTTAAAGTGGCGCGATTATAGCGCAAATTTAGCAAACGAGAGTATAATAATCCGAAAATTTAAGGAGAAAATTATGAAAAAAGTTGCCGTGATTTTTGCCGACGGGTTTGAGGAGATAGAGGGCGTTAGCATCGTGGACGTGCTTAGACGAGGCGGCGTAGAAGTCGATATCGTCGGGCTTGATAAGCTGCCTATAGCAGGCGCTCACGGAGTGAAATTCGTCTGCGATATGACGCTTTACGATCTTGAGGAGGAGGACTACGATATGCTAGTTTTGCCGGGCGGTCAGCCGGGCGTCTCAAATATCGAGGGAAATCTAAAAATGAGAGAAATTATAAAGCGTTTCGATAAAAAAGGTAAATTTATAGCAGCCATCTGCGCCGCGCCGATCGCTCTTGACGCCGCAGAGATTGTTAGAAGCGAGTTTACCTGCTATCCTGGCTGCGAAAAAGCCGTACGCGGCGGAAGCTACGTAAGCAATAGAAACGTCGTGCAAAGCGGCCATATCATTACCTCAAGAGGTCCCGCCACGGCAATGGAGTTTGCTTTGGAGTTGCTTAAAATTTTAGGCGGCGAGCAAATTTACGCAGAAGTAAAAGAGGGCTTGCTGTTCGTAAAATAAAACGGCACAAAGCCCAGGCGATAAATTTAGAGCAAAAATTAACGTAGCTTTGCCCGCTCTTTCTCGCCGAGTTTTTATTTACGCGCGAGAAATAGGCTTTTGTATGAAGCCGTTTTCTAAGCCCTAAAAGCTTGCCGGTTTGAAAAATCGGCTAAATTTTGCTGCATTAAAGAGCTTGCGGATATACTGATTGGTAAATTTAATACTAAATTATAAAAAGCGAGCTTTTTATCTAGCTTTTTTATTTAAATTCAGGTATTATCCCTTAACCGATTTATCGGGAATTTGATTTAAGGAAACGTTACTGTGAATATTTACGTCGGTAACTTGTCATATCGCATGACTGAGGCAGAGCTTAAGGATACATTTGCGCCGTTTGGCGAAGTAAAACGCGCGAAAATCGTCAAAGATCGCGACACGAATCGCTCAAAAGGATTTGGATTCGTCGAGATAGAAAACGACGCAGACGCGCTAAAAGCGATCGAAGCGCTAAACAACAAGGAAGTAGGCGGCAGAGCCCTAAGAGTAAACGAATCTAAACCTAAAGAATAATCCGGCCGTCAAATCTGACGGCTTTTAACTAATTTTTAAATTTAAGCTTTTTAACCAAATTTCGCTCCAAATGAACCAAAAAATCACATCTCGTATCGCTCCGACGCCAAGCGGCTTTTTGCACGTGGGCAATGTTTACAACTTCTTACTAACATATCTTTTTACTCGCGCATTTGATGGTATTTTATACTTAAGGATCGACGACTACGACCTGCCGCGCTACCGCAGGCAATACGTGGAAAATATCTTTCGCGTGCTTGATATGCTGGGCATTGATTTTGACGGCGGGCCTAGCGGAGTGGGGGAATTTGAGAGTAAATTTAGCTCCAAATTTCGCCTCGGCGCCTACCAAAACGCGCTAAAAAAGCTCGAGCAAAAAGGCGTTTGCTACGCTTGCGAGTGCTCGCACTCGATGAAAAGCTCGTTTAAAAACGGCATTTACGCGCGGGTTTGCGCGGATAAAAATCTTAAATTTAAAAAAGACGAAACGGCCATGCGACTACGCGTCCTTGACGAGGCGATTTGTGTCCGGCAAAATTTGATAAAATTTGACGCTTTGGGGCGCGGCTCCGGCGGAGGCAAACTAGGCGATAAGAAATTTAACCCAAACGCGGTAGAAAATCCGGAAGAACGCATTTTAAATTCGGCAAATTCGGACGGTTTAAATTTGGCGGACGAAGCGGCGTTTGAAACGGAAAAATTCGCGCAAACTCAAAGCGTAAATTTGGCGCAAATTTTGGGCGATTTCGTCGTTTGGAAAAAGGACGATACGCCCGCGTATAATCTCGCTAGCCTCGTGGACGACGAGATGCTGGGTGTAAATTTGCTCGTGAGAGGCGAGGATCTGCTCGCGTGCTCGGCGGCGCAAAAGTACGCAGCGCAAATTTTGGGTTACGATTTTGCGGGCGTGAATTTCATCCACCACGGCTTACTAGCGCAGAGCGGCAAAAAGCTATCCAAGAGCTCGAGCGCGCCGGCGGTGAGCGTAGCGGACGGCGCCAAAATCCACTATAAATTCGCCGCTCTTAAGCTTGGTCTTGACGCGTCAAAATGCGATACTCTGTCAAATTTGCTTGAGATATTTAAAGAGAAATTTGGCCGATAAATTTAAACTCACTACTTGTATTTTTTAAATTTTAAATTTAAAAAGCACGGTAATTTTTATCCGCCTTATCCAAATTTTTCTTAATCCCCTCGTAATCGTGCTTCAAATTTTTATTACACTCGCAAGGTTTCGTCAAATTTACCGCTCAAATTTAAGCTAAATTCGGAGCCGTAAATTTAAACCGAGTCGTCCCCACCTCAGTCGTCAAATTTGAGCTCAAATTTGACGAAAAGCCCACACCAGCAGCCTGTTTTCCGAGCCTAGCTAAATTTAAACAAGACCGATTTATCCACCTAAAAGCAAAGTTTCTGTAAAATCAAAAGCATTAAAAAGGACGAAAAAATGAGCGATTTTACAGATTTTACGCACCTGCACCTGCACACGGAGTATTCGCTGCTTGACGGAGCGAACCGTATCAAAGAGCTAGCTAAAACGCTAAAAAAACAAGGCGTTAAAGCCGCAGCCATCACCGACCACGGCAATATGTTCGGCGCTATAGACTTTTATAAAACGATGAAAAATGAAGGCATAAAGCCGCTAATCGGCATCGAAGCCTACATCCACAACGGCGAGGAGCTGGGAGATAAAAGCACCAAACAGCGCTTTCACCTTTGCCTCATTGCTAAAAACGAAATCGGCTACAAAAACCTGATGTATCTGAGCTCCATGAGCTATATCGAGGGGTTTTATTATTATCCGCGTATCAACAAAAAGATACTAAAAGAGCACAGCGAGGGCATCATCTGCTCGTCGGCGTGCCTGCAAGGCGAGGTGAACTGGAACCTCAACCAAAGCGAGCGAAATTTACGTTTCGGCGCGGGCGGATATGAGGCGGCTAGGGAAGCCGCGCTGTGGTACAAAGAGGTCTTTGGCGATGATTTTTACCTCGAGATCATGCGCCACGGCATCGGCGATCAGCGCAGGATCGACGATGAAATTTTGCGCCTGGCAAAGGAGCTAAATATCAAGGTCATCGCAACCAACGACACGCACTATACGTTTAAGCAACGCGCGGGAGCTCACGAGGTTTTTATGTGTATCGCGATGAACAAACTGCTAGACGATCCAAACCGCCTGCGCCACAGCGTGCATGAATTTTACGTCAAGACGCCTGCGCAGATGAGCGAGCTTTTCGCCGATATCCCCGAAGCCGTCGCAAATACGCAAGAAATAGTGGGTAAATGCGATCTTACGATAAAATTAGGCGACGCTACGCCGCCAAATTTTAAATTTACGCTCGAATACGCCGCCGAGCGAAATTTGAGCCTGCCAGAGCCTGATAAACGCTACAGCATACCAAACGACAGCGTGCTGTTTGAATACGAGTGCAGGCAGGGGCTAGAGGAGAGATTGAAATTTATCCCAGCTGAGCGCCACGAGGAGTATAAAACCCGTCTGCAACGCGAGATAGATATCATAAACAAGATGAACTTCCCGGGCTATATGATGATCGTTTGGGACTTTATCAACGAAGCTAAAAAGCGCGGCGTGCCGGTAGGCCCCGGACGCGGCTCTGCGGCGGGAAGCCTCGTGGCATATAGTCTAAAGATCACCGACCTGGATCCGCTGCCCTATAACCTGCTTTTCGAGCGTTTTTTGAACCCCGAGCGCGTGAGCATGCCCGATATCGACGTGGACTTTTGTCAAAACCGCCGCGGCGAGATCATCGACTACGTTATAGAAAAATACGGTAAATTTAACGTCGCGCAGGTTATTACCTTCGGTAAGCTACTGGCAAAGGGCGTCATCCGCGACGTCGCGCGCGTATGCGATATGCCCTACGCCGAGGCCGACGCGATGGCAAAACTCATCCCTGACGAGCTAGGCATCACGCTAGAGCAGGCCTTTGAAAAAGAGCCAAAGATCGGCGAGCTGATAGCAAGCAACTCAAATGCAAATAGAATTTGGAAATTCGCCCTGGATCTAGAGGGTCTAAACCGAAACGCAGGCATGCATGCCGCAGGCGTGGTCATCTCAAACGAGGAGCTGTGGAACAAAACCCCGCTTTTTCGTCAGCCAAATGCCGAGGAGGATCACTTCGTCACGCAGTATAGCCTAAAGTACCTAGAGGACGTCGACCTCATCAAATTTGACTTCCTGGGGCTAAAGACTCTAACCGTGATAGACAATGCCGTTAAGCTCGTAAAAAAGAGATTTGGTAAAGAGATCGTCTGGGAGCAGGTCAATAAAAACGACCCAAAAACCTACGAAACGATCAGTAGCGGCCAGACGCTGGGACTGTTTCAGATAGAAAGCGAAGGTATGCAAAAAGTCGGAGCCGATATGCGCCCGGACTGCTTCGAGGATATCATCGCTATGATCTCGCTTTACCGCCCGGGTCCGATGGATCTTATACCAGATTTCATCAAGCGCAAGCACGGCCTGGAGCCTATCACGTACATTTTCCCCGAACTTCAGCCGATACTAGAGCCTACATACGGCGTCATCGTATATCAAGAGCAGGTTATGCAGATCGTGCAGACTATCGGCGGCTTTTCGCTAGGAGGTGCTGATCTCGTGCGCCGCGCGATGGGTAAAAAGATAAAAGAGGAGATGGATAGGCTAAAGGGTAAATTTATCGAGGGGGCCGAGGCACAGGGGCTAGACGGCAAAAAGGCCGACGAACTGTTTGAGCTTATTTTACACTTCGCTTCGTACGGATTTAACAAGTCCCACGCCGCGGCTTACACCTACGTGACCTTTCAAACGGCATATATGAAGACGTACTATCCGGCCGAATTTATGGCGGCTCTCATCACGAGCGAGGAGGCCAACGCCGATAAGATTTCGCGCTACATAGACGAGTGTAAGCGCCTAGATATCGCTATCCTGCCGCCGTCGGTAAATAAATCGGCCAAAGAATTCTCAGTCGTTAGCGAAGGCGGCAAGGACGCCATCATCTACGGCCTAGGCGCGATAAAGGGCGTCGGAGGCGCGGCGATAGAAAATATCCTAGAGGAGCAGGCTAAGGGCGAGTTTAAGGATATCGACGACTTCGTCTCGCGCGTGGATAACTTTAAAGTAAATAAAAAAGTCTTTGAAAGCCTGATAAAATCAGGCTCGTTTGACAGCTTCGGCCTAACGCGCAAGATGATGCTAAACAACCTAGATAACATCGTAGAGGCATGCAAAAACGCCGCTACTATCAAGAAAAACGCGGCCGAGAGTCTGTTTGGCGACGACGAGAGCATGGCGACGGTTAAAACTAGTCTCGTGCGCGACGACTCCGAGCTAGAGCTAAAAACCAAGCTCAAATTTGAACTAGAAAGCGTGGGTATCTACCTCTCCGGCCATCCGCTAGACGAGTACCGCGAGCAAATTTCAAAGATAAAATACACGCTAAGCGATAAATTTGACGAGCTACCTGAAAACGGCGAGATGCTGCTCGTGGGCAAGATAGAGGATCTAACGACTAGGATCAGCAAGAAAAACGGCAAAAAAATGGGCACTATAGAGATGCTCGATTTTCACGGTACGGTCGAGATTGCGGTCTTTGACAGAGGCCTTGGAGCGGTCGAGGCGATGAGTGCCGATGAGCGCGATTTGCCGCATGCGTTTAAGGTTCGCTACTCTAAAGACGGGCAGTTCATGCGGATAAATTTGGATAAAATTTTGACTCTTGACGAGGCTATGGGCATGGATTTTTCGCATCCGCTCGAAAAATACAAAGAGCAAATCGAGCAGATCAAACACACGCCTAGCAAGGACTTCGGCAAGATAGATAAAACGAGCGAGATCCTAGTCGTCGGCAAGATCGCCGAGATCGCTAAAATCCCTAGCAAAAAAACCGGCAAAGAGTTTATGATGCTAAGCATTATGGACCTTTTTGGCACGTTTAAGGTCGCGGCGTTTGACTCCGAAAAGGGGCTCATCGAGAACCTAAGCGAGGAGCAAAAAGACGCTCCGCTAGCATTTAAGGTGCGCTACAGCCGCGACGATCAGGGCGCTCGCATAAACCTCATCGACGTCGTAAGCCTAGAGGACGCGCGCGATATGAATTTCCAAAGCAGAAGCTTTAAACAGCGCAAGGAAAGTAGCGGCGGCAGCTACCAAAACGGCTCGGCGGCTAGCGAAAGCAGAGGTAAAAGAGAGCTCGAGGATCTGGTGTTAGAACTAAATTTGGATGAAACGGGCAAGGATCTCATCACGCAAATTTACCGCGCCGCCATCGGCGAACACCGCGCCGCAGCAGATAAAAATAACAAACGACTGATCATCCGCATCAAAGACGCGCAAGAAGGCCGCGCGCTGGTTTATACGACGGAGTTTATCGTGGGAGAGGGGTTTGAGGAAAGAGCGCTGGGTTTAAAACAAGCCGTTTAAATTTGACGGCTTGTCTTTTGAGTGCTTTTCCGAGATTTCGCAAAATTTTCGCTCCGCAGGCTACATGCCTAGCGTACGCTCAATTTTGCTTCAAAACTCGAAAAATCATCTCAAAATACCGTGCCTTAACTATTTGTATTTAAATTTGAAGTCAAATTTTTAAATTTTAGTTGCCAAAACCCGCATCTTTAAAACGTTAAATTTGCAGTTTTGGAGGCTTTTAAATTAGTCGTTTTGGATAAAATTTTAAAAAGGAGCGGCAATGAAAGAGAAAATTTTAGTTGCAACCTTTACGGCTGCTTTGGGTTTAAAAGGAGCGCTTGCGAGCGATTTTGACGAGCGGGCTTGCGCGGCACTAAAGGGTGCAAAAATTTACGATACAAAGATTAGCGAAGCGATCTGGAATCAAAGCGGCGAAATCGGCGCCGATAGGATGTCTGCGCTAACCGGCGGAGCCAAAAAGACGCTAAAAGCCGCGCCTCACTGCATAATTCACGGCGAGATAGCCTCGCGCACGGGCTCGGACGGCAAGCATTACGGCATAAAATTTGAGCTGCGCTTGCCAGGCGACTGGAACGGCAAGCTGCTATTTCAGGGCGGAGGCGGTCTGGACGGCTTCGTCGCGCCTGCTCTTGGCGCCGTATCTATCCGCACTAGCACCGCAACGCCCGCGCTTATGAGGGGCTATGCGGTAGTTACGACCGATTCAGGACATCCTACGCCTACGCCCGAGTTTGGACTTGAGCAACAGGCGCGGTTAGATTATGCATATCAGGCCATCGGCAAGGTCGCGAGCGTCTCAAAGCAGCTGATTTTTGCAGCGTATAAAAAGGCGCCCGCGCACAGCTACTTTATGGGCTGCTCAAACGGCGGGCGCTCGGCTTTGATGGCGGCGCAGAGGTATCCGCTGGAATTTGACGGCGTAATCGCGGCAAATCCGGGTTTTAGGCTTTCGCGCGCGGCGATCGCGGAGCAGTGGGACAACCGGCAGCTTATGAAGATCGCGCCTAAAAACGCCGCAGGGGATAAAATTTTCGCAAACGCCCTTACGCAGGAGGATTTGGATAAGCTAAGTAGGGCGGCTTTAGATAAATGCGATGCGCTAGACGGCCTAAAAGACGGAATCATTGGCGCTTGGGAACGTTGCGAGTTTGATCCCAGCGGACTTGATCTAGCTAAAGAAAAAATTTCTGCGATAAAAGCGATATTTGAGGGCGCAAAAAACAGCAAGGGCGAGCAAATTTACAGCGGCTGGTTTTACGATGCCGGAGTAAATCAGCCCGGCTGGCGCATGTGGAAGCTTGGCGACTCGCAAACGGCAGAGCCAAATGCTAGAAATATCATACTCTCAAAGGGCTCGATGAATTATTATTTCTTGACGCCGCCGCAACCGGAGTTTGATCTGATGAAATTTGATTTCGATAAGGACGTAGAGCGAACGTTCGAAACCGCGGCGATAAACGATGCGATTTCGACCAAGCTTGATAGCTTCCGCGCTAATGGCGGTAAACTTATCATCGTAACGGGCGTTTCCGATCCCGTATTTTCGGCGATGGATCAGCGCGATTGGTTTAAAAAGCTAGTAGAAACCAACGCGAATGCGGACGAATTTGCGCGATTTTTTGCCTTGCCTGGGATGAATCACTGCGGCGGCGGTAACGGCATCGATGACGTCGATCCGCTAAGCGCGCTTGAAGCGTGGCGCGAGCAGGGAACGGCTCCATCTAGCCTGCTAGGCAAAAGCACGAGTCGCGCGGGCAAGCAGATCCCGATTTGCGCGTATCCTAAAGTGGCTACCTACGTAGGCGGCGACGAAAATAGCGCGAGTAGCTTTGAGTGTAGATAATTTTGCTGCCTAGGATACCCGTTTATCTGCGGCGCACGAGATACAAGCGCCGCACAAATGCGGTAGATTTTCGCGAGTTAAACTTACAAGGTTAAATTTACATCCGAACGTAAATTTGGCCGAAAATCATAAAGGAAAAAATGAAAAAATTAATCGTTTTAGCATTCGCATTTTTTGCCATAGCTGCGGTAGCTAGCCAACAAGAAAAAAAAGAAGCCGATCCCGAAAAGGAGGCGTTTTTAAGCGCGCGCTACGAAACGCTTAAAAAATCGTGCGCCCAAAAGGACGCTAGAGCCTGCAAACGCGTGGTCTTTTTTTATAAAAAAGACGAGCTCAAATATAACGAGCATGAAGCTCAAACGGCGATGCAGACTTTGCTTGACGCGTGCAAAGAGGGTAAATTTGACGCATGCATGGAGGCAGGCAAAATACATATAGAAAATAAAAATTACGACGCGGCAAAAGAGCTTTTGCTGCCTGCATGCCTAAGCGGTCATTATGACTCCTGCGCCGTTTACGGTAGATATTTGGAAAAACACTCGCCCGCTAAAAATAAAAAACACGCACAAAAGCTATATGAAATCGCCTGCGACAAAAACTCGGCGCTAGGGTGCGAAAATTTGGGGCTTTTGCTTCGAGCCGAACCCTACTTGCATGACGAACCGCAGGATTTGCCAGGATATTTCTATCTAAAAAAAGCCTGTGAAATAGATGCTAGAAGATGCCTTTCTCTGGGTATTTCGTCTTTGTCGTACGATCCTGAGGATGCCATAAAAGCGCTCACTAGAAACTGCTTTGAGTCGGATATGTTAGCCGGTTGTATTATGCTTACAGAGCATCATAAACGAGGTGCTTTATACGCCTTGGACGACGCTGAGGTAAAGCGAGTGTACGCGCGCCTTTGCGAGCGAGCGCCGTATAAGAAAGAATATTGCCAAGCGGCGCGGTAAATTTAATCTCGCTTGTGTTTTGATTTAGGCAAAGGGCTTAGCGCGACTAACTAGTTGGGGCAAATTTAAACGGGCGATTAAAATTAACCGCGCTAAATTTAGGCGAGGCTCTTAGCCTGGGATAAAATTTAAAGATTAAGGAGTAAAAATGGGTAAAACGGCCTTGGTCGTAGGAGCTACGGGAGCGGTCGGACGCGAGATAGTGCGCGGGCTTTGCGAGGATGAAAACTACGACAAAATCATCGTTTGGGCACGCAGGGAGCTAAATTTTAGCCACGAAAAGCTAGAGACGCAGATCGTAAATTTTAGCGATGTAAAAAACATGCCGCCGCGCGAGATAGACGAGATATTTTGCGCGCTGGGCACGACGATGAAGCAAGCCGGCAGTCGCGGGCAGTTTTATAAAGTGGACGTGAACTACCCCGTAAATATCGCAAAATGGGGCATCGCATCAGGCGCGCGCCGTTTCGCGCTCATCTCCGCCTACGGTGCGGACGAGCGGTCGAGATTTTTTTATCTGCGCGCAAAGGGCAAGGCGGAGAAAAAGATCGCCGCGCTGGGTTTTAAAAGTTTGCAAATCGCGCGGCTGCCCGCGATAAAAAGCGAGCGCGAGCAGGTGCGTATGGGAGAGCTCTTTATGGTTTGGCTGTTTGGGCTTTTGCCGAAATTTATCTTAAAGAACTACCGTCCGATGAGCGCGAAAGATATCGCGACCGCCGTCATCGCCGCCGCGCAGACGGAGGCAAAAGGCGTGCAAATTTATCATCCAAGAGAGTTTATTTAGAATCAAAAGCGTAAAGGCGATTTTGGCTTTAAGCTTTTAAAAACGCCGAAAATGCGCCTGCTATTTTAAAATAAAAAATCGGCCGAATTTTGCAAGGTGCGCGGCCTTATTTAAATTCGGCTCTTGAGCGCGGTTTGGGTATTTGCTCGGTCGCGGCCAAAAGTCGGGTGTGTCAAAAAAGAGGCTTTTGTTTATGTTTGAGTATTTGTTTAGTCGCGCTCAAAAGCGCTGCTAGGACGGCTTTTTGCGCCGCAAGCCACCTAACAGGTAGCGCGAGCCTGCGCGCAGTTTTGCCTTGCTCGCGCAAAAATCAAAACGCCTATTTAAAGACTATGCCGGATTTGGTAAAATCCATTTGCTCCGGTTCTACGTTTAGTAATGATTTAAAAACCAGCCTGCCTATGGCTTTTAGTTCTGCCTCATGCGCCGGATTTGGATGCTGCTGTAACTCCTGCTGCATTGCCATCAGCAAAAACCCAAGCCCCATAGATATCTGATACGAGTTCATCATTTCCGTAGCTTTTCCCTCAAACAGCTCCGGCTTTTTGCGCAAAAACTCGGCGATCTGCAAAAATGCGGGCTTTACGGCTTCGTCCGGCATCGGATGATTAAAATACGCCGCATAAGCGCCTCCTAGCAGCGCCACGATGCCGGTCGCCACGTTTTCTTTGGGTATGCCGTATAGCTGCTCGACGCTGCCGTTTAGCTTATCTATGCCCTCTACTAGCAAGCGCCGCCCCTCATCTTGCTGCGCGGCGGGAAATAGCTGCGCTATCTGCTCTATGCCGTCCATATCCAAAAAATGATCTCCCGCTCGCACCAGCGCGCCCGTATAGAGTATATCGGTCTTAACGTCTTTGGCATAGGCGGAATCATCGGGTGGATTTAAATTTTTTCTTGCTTGATTCATAGCGCGGTTATATGCATCCTGCCTCAACCACTGCTCGTTAAAATCAATCGTAAAAAACGCCTGCGCGCTACTAAAACACATCACCGCTCCAAGCGCCGCCGCGCCGACTCGAATCTTGCCTAAAATTTTCATAAAACGCCTCCGAAAATAAAATTTCATGCGGCAGCTCCGCATTGCCGGCATTATACCTAAAATAACGCGGCTGTGATATTTTTTATTCTGATTGCCTTTATGCCGCCGCGCAGACGGACGCTAAAGGAGTACAAATTTATCATCCAAGAGATTTTGTACAAACGCACGGCGAGTAGTCAAATTTCGCTCTTAGGCTCAAATTTGACCCCGCTAAACGCTTAAATTTTCTAGCCGCACCTTTGATAAAATCGGCGCTAAAATTTGATCCCTCGCACGACCTGCGCGCCAAGACCCGTTTGCATATGTCGCAAAAACATCGCGTGATAAAAGTCCCCCTCGTGTCCCGGCGCGTCGTAGGTGGCGATGAGGCTTGCCGGCACTAGGACTCTGCGCCTGATATTTGCCTCGTTTGCGCTAAGTTTTAGGTGCGAGACTAGCTGATAGACGCATAGATCCGTGCAGTCGCCGAGCACCACAAAGGTGTCGATCTGCGGATTTTGCGCGATAAACGCGTTAAATTCGGCGCAGTAAGCCGCGCTCAGGGAGTTTTTGCGAAAGATTTTTATCTCGTCAAAAAACGGCAGATCGCGTAGCTGCGGTATCGTATTCGCGCCCTCGGTGCCTTTGATAGCGTGCGGCGGAAATGCGTCAAATTCCGCGCAGTTTGCCTCGTGGCTATCCTCGAGCAGCACGAGATTTCTCGCACCCGCCGCGTAAGCCGCGCTAAAAGTCTGCGCTATACCGTCCGCGATCGCGCCCACTCGAGGGCTAGCTAGCGGTCCCATGCTGCAAAATCCCTCTATCATATCCACGCTGATAAATGCGGTGTTTGCCGCGTCGCCCGCTAAAAGTTCGCTAAATTTAATCTCCTTTAGCTCCTCAAACCACTTCGCCAAATCCTCTAAGATTTTCGCGTCAAATTTCATTTTCTCTCCTTGTTTTGATTGTTTTTACGTTCGTTGATCGGCTGGCCGAAGCCAAACCTTCCGCCGCCCTAAATTTCGCGTTCAAATTTAAACTCCGCCTAGCCGCGCGTCTTTGCGGGCAAATTTACGCAAAAGCTCTTTGGCTCAAGCTCGATCTCGATACTGCCGCCATGCGCCTGGACGATCTGTAGGCACAGGTGCAGCCCAAGGCCGTTGCCCTTTAGTTTGCTCGTTTTAAAGGGCTCAAAGACCATGGCTTGGTTTTTGATCGGCACGCCGCTATCGGTCACGGCAAATTTATGCTCGCCCTCGCGCTGCTCGTAGTCCACGCGCACCCAGCCCTCGTCGTCCTCGTTTTCCTCGACCGCATCGATCGCGTTAAATAGCATATTCTGAAACACCATCGCCAGCAGATCGCGGTCGCCCACGTAGAGTAGGTCGGGGAAATTTAGGCTAAATTTGATCTCCTTGCCGTATGTGTAGCACTCTATCGCCGCTTCGCACTCGCCCTTTAGCTCGGCGAGGTTAAATTCGCGCGCGTTTATCGTGAGGCCTTTTGTGAAAAGCAAAGTAGCCTTGATTATGCGCTCGACTCGCCAGATCGCCTTTTGCATCTGCTCGACGACTGGGCGAGTGCGCTCGTCCGCCTTTTTTATCAGCGTGGAGGCTAGCAGCGAGATCGAGCCCACTGGGTTGCGTATCTCGTGCGCGAGGTGGGCTGCGACCTGACCCATCGAGGCTAGGCGCTCGGTGCGCTTTTCGGTCGTTATATCGGTTGCGGAGATGATTTTTTTGCCCTCTTTTTGGGCGATTTTGATGAGGTAGATTTGCCCCGCGGCGCTTATCTCGCCTCCCTCTTGCGGGATAAATTTTAAAATTTGCCCGAGTTTTAGGGCTTCTGAGTTTTGTAAAAATATCTCGCCCGCCTCGTCCAAAACCCAGATCGCGTTTGGCAAAATTTCCACGATATCTTTGATGAAGCCTTGCAAACTCGCATAGGACGCGGTTAGGTTTTTATACTCGCGCTCTATCAGATAGGTTTGCTCGATCAGGCTTTTTAGTCCGTCCTGGACGCTGGTTTTATCGATCTGAGTCATAAAAGCTCCTCGAAATTTTCTAAATCAAAAAGTAAAATTCGCTCGTTTTTTAGGCGGCCGACTTCGTTGCTAAAGCCGCTTTTGGAAAATAGCGCGACGGCGTCGGGCACGAAGCCTAGTCGCTCGCATTTTTTAAGGAGTAAATTTACCACGTTTTTGCAAATTTTATGCTCTTTAAATTTAGCTTCTCCGACGACGATGCGCCCCTGGGTGCTTAAAAATATATCTATCTCGATATTTTTCGCCCATAGGCTCCGCACCCGTGCGGGCTGGGCACCTAGTCTAAATGCCAAAAGCTCTCGGCAAAGCAGCTCAAAGCCAAAGCCCGCGTACGAGTCGAACTCTCGTCTGATAATCTCCATCAGTGCGGCCTTTTCGCCGTTTTTTAAAAGGGCCAAATTTGACTCGATGAAATAAAACCAAAATCTAGTAAAATTGTCGTTAAAGACCACTTTATCCTGCGCCTTGTCGCGCTCGGGCAGCTTTTTAGATTTTTGATATTTGCTTTTTACGCGCGGTTTTTCCAGCGTCTTTTCGATACTGACTATGCCCGAGTTTATCGCGGCGGCGTAAATTTTTAGGATGAGAGGGCGGGGCAAAAATTTATTTAGGGCGTATTTTTTGCGGTCGTTTTTAGCAAGCTTGCAAAGGGCGAATTTAAGCTCGCTCTCAAAAGGGGCGTCAAAGCTAAATTTGAGCGACAAATCTTCAAATTTATCTAAAATTTCCTTTTCGATCGCCTCGAAAATATCGTAATAATTCGCTTCAAATTTTAGCGCGTCAAAGACTAAATGAAAGTAAATAAGCTGCAAGATATCAAGGTGCTTAAAGCGCGCGTAGCTTGATTTTAAGGCGTATATTTTCGCTCCTTTTTAGCCCATTTTAGCACAACTTTGGTTATAATCTCTTTTTTTATAAGGAAAAATTTTGGTTAGCATCGACGAAATCAGAAAAAATATTATTTTAAAAAAGGGCGTGCGCTACTTTGACTATACGGCCTCGGGCTTAGCCTACGCGCCTATCGAGCGCAGGATCGCAAAATACCTAAAAACCTACGCCAACACGCACTCCGAAAGCGCCTCAAATGCGCTAAAGACGCAAAAACGCTACGAAAAAGCAAGGCAGAGCCTAAAAGACGCGCTGGGGCTTGACGAGCGGTTTTATCTGATCTCGGCAGGCTGCGGCGCGACGGGAGCGATAAAGAAATTTGAAGAAATCATGGGGCTTTACCTGCCGCCTATGAGCGCGAACCGCCTGGGCGAGGAGAGTCTAAAGGGCGCAAATTTGCCCCTCGTCATCATCTCGCCCTACGAGCACCACTCAAACGAAGTCAGCCTGCGCGAGGGGCTGTGCGAGGTAGTGCGCATACCGCTAAGCAAGAGCGGGGAGATAAATTTCGGCAGGCTCGATCAACTGCTCAAAATCAACTCAAAGCGCGAGATCATCGGCTCTTTTAGCGCGGCCTCAAACGTCACGGGTATAATCAGCGACTACAAAAAAATCTACGTGATGATGAAGCGATACGGCGCGACCGTGGCCTTTGACGCGGCTAGCCTTAGTCCGCACGACAACCTCGACGCCGACTACTTCGACGCGCTGTTTCTCTCGCCGCATAAGCTTTTAGGAGGCGTGGGCAGCTGCGGACTGCTCGCGATAAGAAAAGAACTCGTAAAATCAAGCAAACCGACATTTGCCGCGGGCGGGACGGTTAGCTACGTGAGCCGCAGCTCGCATTTTTTCGCGCCTAGCGTGGAGCGCACCGAGGAGGGCGGCACCCAGCACGTGATGGGGCTCATAAGAGCCTCGCTAGCATACAGACTGCGAAACGAGGTCGGCCTAGACGTCATAAAAAGCCGCGAGGATGAGCTTGCAAAGCTATTTTGCGAGGGGCTGGATAAGATCCCCGAGGTCGTGAGCTACTGCCCGCGCGCAGTGCCGAGACTGCCGATTTTCGCGTTTAACGTAAAAGGCGTTTCGCCTTATGATTTTGCCGAAGCGCTGAGCGAGGACTACGGCGTGCAGACCCGTGCGGGGTGCGCGTGTGCCGGTCCGTACGGACACGATCTGCTCGGGCTAAAAGACGATCAGAAATTTGATCAAAAGCCCGGCTGGGTGCGCGCGAGCCTGCACTACTCGCACACGCAAAAAGACGTCGCATATCTGCTAAAGGCCATCAAAAAAACTATCAAAAAATTTAAAACCAAAAAGGAAAAGAAATGAATAAAATTTTAGCCGCAGCCTTGTTTGCCCTTTGCGCCGTTTGTGCGCAGGCAAAGCCCTTTAGCCCCGAGCAGTACGCAAAAGTACTGCGCGAGTACAACTCCGTCGCGGGCGCGAACAACTACTTTGAAAGCGGCAAATTTAAAGAGGAATTCGAGCTTCGCAAAAAATACTGCGACGAGGGTCTAAGAGACGCCTGCGGCGATCTGGGGCTGCTCTACGTTACTGGTCTAGGCGCGCCAAGAGATAGCAAAAGAGCGGGCGAACTACTAGGGTACGCCGCTAAAAACGGCGAGTTTAAGGCCATATCGCAGTACTACGAAACAGCGCTTGACATAGCTCGAGCGGCAGAAAAATATCCGGACGACAAGGTCACGCAGCACCTAGGAGCCGAGTTTAAAAACTCGCTAGAGCAGTGCAAAGCCTACAAGGGCGACCGCCACGTGTGCTTCCGCGCGCTGGTGATAAGCGGTATGTTACCAAAGGGCGAGGGCGGCCTCGGGCTATCTCAGGCTGAGTTTGCCAAGACGTGGGAGGATATCGTCGTGAGCGACGTCGAGCGCAACGGTATGGACGACTCGAAAGTAAACGCGCTGGCAAAGGAGCTGGAAGGACTAGCGGCGCGGTAAATTTGCGGGCTTTTGCGGCATAAATTTGCTTTTTTCGGCCAGGCGATCCGTCAAATTTGACCGTCCGCGCTTTTGTCTTTTTGCGGGCGGCTTTGCGTTTTATGTAAATTTAGATTACTCGGCTCAAATTTGACGCGCCGGTAATTGCTAGGCTTAAATTTGGGTCGATTTTTGGGTAAATTTATCGAGCGGTGCAGAATTTGCTTTTGCCCAAATTTGACTGCTTTTTACGGATAAATTTAGCTCGCTTCCGGCGGCATTTTGCGGCTTGCGAGCTTTTGCCCGGCTATCTTTACGGCGTAAATTTGCTAATTCTGCTAGCGCCCAGGCAAACTCGGCCGCAGAGCTTAAAGTCTTTGCTTGTGCTTTTTTGCGCATGCGGTCAAATTTATACGCCCGCGCGGGTTTTTGCCTCGCTCAAATTTGACGTATTTTTATGTCCAGCTCAAATTTGCACGGCGTTAATTTTTACGAATTTACAAAAACTTTGGAGAAAATTTAGATGCAAGATTCGCGCGAGTTTCAGGTCTTAGCGGGCGAGGTAAAAAACGTGAGATGGGATGCGGCGACGGACGAGTGCGTTTTTGAGATAGAGGGCGCGAAATTTAACGTTAAAAACCTCAAAGAGCGCCTCGTGCCGCGCGAAAACGACCGTTTAGCCGTAGCCTACGACGAGCAAAACGAGGTTTGGAATTTTAAAAATTTGACCTCAAACAAGTGGCTCAAAAACTACGCTTGGCGCGCGCACTTTATACTACCTTGGGCGGCGATCTTTGATATCGTTCCGGGTAAAATTTTAGGCGCGATTTTTGCGATACCTATCATTTATCTAAGCAAGCATTTGTCCGAATTTGCAGGCATGGCAGCCTTGTTTGCCTTTGTTGTTTGCCTGTTTTTATCGCTGCCATTTTTGCACATATACTGGAGCGAAAATAAGAGCTTAAGCGGCACTGTCGAGGCATATCTAACTGTAAGAAAATTTTTAAATGAGATAAATTTAAGGGGATTTTTGATGAAAACGCAAAACGGTTTAAATCTACTCAGCGGCCGCGCGGGTTTGCTTGAGTGCGTCTATAAAGACAAAAGCGGATTTAATTATAGCTTTAGCTTGGAGGGACAAATTTTAAACGTTAGCTCGCTACAAAGTCCGCTCTTGCCGGTAAATGACGGCGATGAGATGCTGGCGGTTTGCGATAAAAAGGGGCGGGTTTTGGGGCTAAAAAACCGCTCCTTGAACTCCGCGGCCTGGTATGCCTATGAGCCTAGCCTCTTTTCTGCGACTCTATTTCTTGCGCTTTTTGTGCTTTTTGCGCTGTTTGCCGCGGCTTGCGTTTGGGCTGTTTTTTCGGGGCTTGACGAATGGCGGCTGCTTTTTAGCGATTTGCTGCTTGTTTTTGGTTTGGGCTCTCTTGCCTTTGCTTGGTTTAAATTTCACCGCGAGGCGTTTTTGGGCTTACGCGTTAGATCGGTGCTCGGTGCCGCAAAAGAGCCCAAGTCTAGCGGCGAGGTTAGCGGCGCGGTGCGCAATCTAAGGATTTTTGAGGCAAAAGAGAAAAACTATTTTAGCGTCACGGTCGGCGATACGTTTTTGTGGGGTAGCAGCCCTAAAAAGCGCGCCCTGGAGCTAGCAAACGGCGACGAAGCGAGCGTGAAATACGAAAATTTCAAGGTTTTAGAAATACGAAATCTCAGTAAAAATCTGACGGCGAAAAAATCTCAAGGCTTTTTTGAGAGGGTGTTTTGGTTTAACGTTGATATCGCGATAAGCCTTTTAGCGGGACTTGCTTTGCTCTATGCGGGGATGATGGATTTTTGGTTTTCGCCTTTTGCGGGGATTGCGGGCGTGATAATCTTGCTTGGCGGATTTGGTTTTAACGTGTTTTATAAAAAAGATTAGCCTTCGGCGAGACTAGTTTTAGCGTGGAGCGAGTAGGTCGGAACTTGGCCGCCTCGTAATTTAGAGCTTGAATTCATCGGCGCGCGGTTTAGGTTTGGCCCAGCGTAAATTTACGCCGCGAGACGGCAAGGCAAATCCGGGCTAGCCGTCTTAACGGGTTTTATTTTACGCCTAAAATTTACAAACGCGCCGTTTGATTTTACGCCGAATTTGCGCGTTTTGCGTCGATATTTTACGGCAAAGGCATAAATTTAAGCTGCCGTTTAGTTTTGCTGGCTGGATTTGGCCTTGCGCGAAACGGTTAAAATTAGTTTTGCATCTTTACCTTGCGTTTAAATTTACGTTTTCGGCTGGAACAGGCTAAATTTAATCCCAAAAGGCGCGAATTTGAGGCGTTAAATTTGACCTCTAGAGCTTAGGGGTACGGCGGTCGCTTTGGGATTAGTTTGGTTTTTTGGGAGGAGCAAAACGAGCGAAATTTACGCTTTTGCAGGTTTTGCAGAGTTTATTTGGACTCGTAACGGCGCAAGCTAGCGTAATTTTACGGCTTTTTGCGCAGCTTAGGGCAAAATGCAAGCTTATCTCCGTGCGGGTCAAGCGAAGTTTGCCGCGTAGCGGGCTAAATTTGTGCGCGCCGGTTTTAAAATTTAACACGGTCGTCGTTTAAATTTAATACCGAAGCTAGACGCTCGAATTTAGGCGGCGCAAAAAACTCGGCGATTTTAGCCGTTTTCAAAACGCGAGCCGAGCTTAACTTAACGCGTTAATTTAAACGGCGCGGACGAATCGCCGCTTTTGCTAACCCGCTAATCTACCGCCTTTGCTAGATCGCTTTCGGATTTTGCGGATTTTCGCCAAAAGGTCGCGGCAAAGAAAAACGGCAGCGGCTTAGCTTGATTTAGAGCGATATTTACGGCAAGACAAGCGGGCGCTACTTGCTTGGCTTGCTCAAAAAGCGCTCTAAATTTACCGCGACTATCAAATTTAGCCTAAATTTCGCAAAAACTCCGCATACTCTCTGGCGCCGCGCTCTAAATCGTCCTTGCTTGATACGTAGTCCACGCCCGGAGTCTCCTCGGCGCCGTAAAATGCGAAAAAGTCACGGTAATCGGCGTGAAAATAGTATTTAAACGCAAGCTCAAACGGCGTAAGAACCTCGCGCAAGCTAAAATGATAGCGTCCTTGCGGGCAGTAGTCGCTCTTTTTGATGCCTGCGGTCACGGCTAGCGCCACCTTGCGCCCCGCTATGCCGTCTGAACCCCGTCCGTAGGCAAAGCCGTGCGTCATCACCGCGTCGATCCACGATTTTAAAATCGGAGGGCAGGAGAAGTTGTGAAGCGGAAACTGTAAAACGAGGGCGTCGTGGGCTCTGATGAGCTCTTGCTCGCGCGTGGCGTCGATATCGCCGCTCCTGTAAACCTGCGTCAGATCGTGAACGCTAAAGCGCTGCGGCTCTTTGAGAGCTTCTTGCAGTAGGCGTTTGTTTATGACCGAGTTTTGGATGCCCGGGTGGGCTAGGATGATTAGAGTTTTCATTTTTATCCTTTTTAATCGAGTAAATTTTAACCGTCGGCAAGCGCTGCCTTAAGTTTGCAAATACGCTGTTTCATACTCTAACGGGGTAAATTTGCACCGACGGCACTACCGTAGAGCTATCAAGTACGGGGGGGGGTGGGGTCAAACTCTAGCGGGGTAAATTTACGCTAGACTAGGACGCAGTCGTGGCATCGCGAGGTTCGAGTTTCAAACTCCACGGGATAAATTTACGCGTGGGTAAGTGGGCGATAAGATAAACCGACAGACTGGTTTCAAATCCCGACGGAGTAAATTTATACTGCCTTGCGCTTCTATACGGAATTTCGCGATCGGCGTTTCAAAACCAAATGGGGTAAATTTACGCCCTTGCTCCAGCCCTTGAATTTTATGCGAAAAGCCGTTTCAAACCCCAACTAGGTAAAATTTAACCCAGCCATCGATGCGCGCCCGTTCCCAAAACGTTTCAAGCTCCATCGAAGTAGATTTTAACAAACTTGGCTTAAATTTGAGCAGAGCATCGCGCAGGCTTTAATCTAGTCTGCAAATACGAACTTTGATCTGCCGTTTTTGGACGGACCTGGTAATCAAGCCTGAGCGCGCCGTCTTAACGCGCGGGAAAATAGTCGCTTTTGCTTGCTCGGATATAAAGCGGGCGTAAATTTGCGGGCTTTTTTACAAAAACGCTTGCAAATTTCGCAAATTTTCTTTTATGGATGCGGGCTGGTAGAGCGCTGAGATAACGGCGACGTAGTCTGGGTTTAGCGCGGCGATTTGCGCGATATTTGCCGCGTTTATGCCGCCGATCACGCAAACGGGGATACGTAAAATTTCCTTTGCGCGCATTATCGTTTCAAATTTGCAAAGCGGGGCGTGCGGTTTGGTCGGGCTCGCAAACAGTGCGCCAAATGCCGCGTAAGAGGCGCCCTCATCCTGCGCTTTTAGAGCTAAATTTAGATCGTCATAGCAGCTAACGCCGATGAAAGAGTTCTCGCCTAAAATCTTTCTAGCAGTCTTTACTCCGCCGTCGTCTTTGCCGATGTGAACGGCGTTCGCACCTATTTTAGCGGCGAATTTTACGTCGTCGTTTATGATAAATCTCGCTCCGTAGCGCTCGCAAAGCTCTTTTAGCGCAGTCGCAACGCGCTCGTTTTTGGGCTCAAGCTTGGTGCGGTACTGTAAAAATTTCACTCCGCACTCTAGCAGCTCGCGAGTTTGCTCGAGTACGCTGTTTTCTGGCGTTAGGACGTCGTCCGTGATAGCGTAAATTTCAGACATTTTCGCCCGCAGCTTTGTGATCTAGCAGACGCACGCCGAAATTTGAGCCGTGAGCGTTTTTGATCGCGTTTACGACGAAGGCTTTGGCACGCCTGATCGCCGTAATCTCGTCTGCCCCGCACGCTAGGGCGCAGGCGATAGCCGCGGCGAAGCTACATCCTGCGCCGTGCATGATCGTAGGTTGCTCTAGCGGTTCTCCGAATTTAACTACCTCGCCGCTTTTTTTATAAAGCGTGTCCTCACAAATCTCGCTTGTTTGCGTGCGTTTTAGCACGATGTCGCATGGAAGATCCGCGCCTAAATTTAACCGCTCGCCGTCAAAATTTAACCCCAAAATTCGCGCTTCGTCTAAATTGGGCGTCGCGACGCGAGCTAGGCTTAAAAGCTCTTTTAATGCGTTTATGGCGCCCTCTTGCAGTAGCTTTGCGCCTGATTTCGCCACGCAGACTGGATCTATCACGGCTGGTATGCCGCGGTTTTGCTCCAGCCAGGATTTGACGCAGGCTATGAGCTGTTCGTTAAAGAGCATGCCGATCTTTACGGCGTCAAATTTTAGCTCGGCGCAGACGGCCTCTAGCTGCGCGTTTAAAAACTCGGGCGTTACGGGCATCACCGCGCTCACGCCGCTCGTGTTTTGCGCGGTTAGAGCCGTGATCGCAGTCGCGCTGTAGCAGCCGTAGGCCTCGCAGGTTTTTATGTCGGCTTGCACGCCGGCACTCCCGACGCTGTCGCTGCCAGCGATGATTAGGATATTTTTTTTAGGATTTTTCATTGTTTTGCCTTGAGCGGTTTTGTTAAATTTATCTTTAGGCGAATTTATCTGTCGCCAAAATCCTTGCCAAACTCGACGCCTAGCTCCTTTAAATTTACGGGGCCGTTTCCTTGCGACTCCATCGGCGCAGGCGCGGTTTGCGGCTGCGTTTGCGCAGGTTGCGAGCCTAAAGAGTTTTGCTCGGTTTGAACGTTTTTAGTGGCGTTATTTTCGGCTTTTTTAGGTTTTTTCTTCGGTTCTTCTAGCTTTTTGCCGGTTAGGCACTCGTAAATTTCCGCGTGATTTTTCTTTGTCCAGTCCTCTTTGACCTCGATTTTTTGATACCCTTCGCTAGTAGGCGAGGCAAGGCCGTTTTTGACTAGGGTTTTGTTTAGGATTTTGCTTTCGTCGCTTACTTCGCACAGCCATCTATCGCCTAGATTTTTTAGCGTGAGCACGTAGTAGTTGCGCTCAGGACGAAATATCTTTTTGATCTCTTTGTCGTAGGATTTGCTGAAATTTTCCAGCTCTTTTTTATCTTTTATGCATTTTGAGCCGTCGTAAAATTTAACGTTTGCAAGCTTGCAAGGGGCGATCACGGCGGCGTTTAGTCTAAAGACAAAGGTATCGTAGTCTAAAATTTTTTCTAGAAAAAGGACCTCTTTGACGACTTTTTCGCGTTTGGATTTGGTTGTTTGAGTGATTTGCATGTCGGTAAACTGGGCAGCCGAATTTACCGACAGCAAGGCTAAAGCGCAAAATTTAATCAGAGTAAAAAATGCGCTTTTTTTCATTATTTCAGATCATATCTTTCTAGCAGTTTGTCGTAGCTGCCGTCTTTTTTCATCTCATCAAGCGCGGCGTTTATTTTAGCGATTAAATCGGCTTGCTTGCCTTTGTCAAACGCCATAGAAAAGCCCTCGCTACCGTCGTTTTCTTTGTAAAATTCCTCAAGCTCGGGATTTTTCTTTAAAAAGCCGTACCCGATCGAGCTATCTAGTACGACTGCGTCTATCTTGCCTTTTTTTAGTCCCATGATTAGCGGAACCGGATCTTCGGCAGGTACTACTTTAGCGCCTGCGATAGCGTTAGCGGCGATCTCTTGGACGGTGCCTTGTTGTACGCCTACTCTTTTGCCGTTAAGCGCGTCTTTGCTCGCGATAGCGTCGTTGCCTTTAGCACGCAAGTAGATATTTTCGGCCGCATAGTAGGCCTGCGTGAAATCGATAGATTTTCGTCTATCGTCGGTTGCGCTCATCGCGCTTGCTACGGCATCGATCTTGCCCGTTTTTAGAGCCGGGATGAGGCCGTCAAAGCTCATATTTACGATCTTGTACTCAAAACCCGCTCGTTTAGCGAGCTCGGCTACTAGATCCATGTCAAAGCCGGTGATCTTGTTTTGCTCGTCCACGTACTCAAACGGCGGATAGTTTGCGGCCGTACCGATCTTTAGCTCGGCGGCGCCAAGCGTAGCTAGAGCCGCTAAAAGCAGCGCAAAAATCTTTTTCATTTTCTCTCCTTTAAAATTTGGTTTCAAATTTAATCCCGCGTCTTAGTGCGGGCTCGTAAATTTACTTCAGGCCGTATTTTTCCATCATCTTATCAAATTCACCGCTCTTTTTTAGCTCCTCTATCGCAGCGTCTATCTTGCCGATTAGCTCTAGGTGTTTGCCCTTATCAAACGCGACGGCAAAACCCTCGGTGCCGTCGGGAAGCTTTAAAAACTCCTCCAAATCAGAGTTTTGCTTTAGATACTCGTAACCGATCGGGCTATCTGTTAGCACGACGTCGATCTTGCCCGCTTTTAGCGATAAAATCGCAGCCGCTACGGTTTCTGCAGGCACGGATAGGTCGCCGCAAATGGATTTAGCCGCGGTCTCTTGCAATGTGCCTATTTGCGCGCTTATTTTTTTGAGGTGCATATTGGTTGCATTTACGTCGGTGCCTTTTTTGCGGATGAAAAGATTATCCGAAAAATAATAAGGCTTGGTAAAATCGACCGATTTTCTTCTCTCCTCGGTCGCGCTCATACCGCTTAGCGCGGCGTCTATCTTGCCCGTTTTTAGAGCCGGGATCAGCCCGTCAAAGCTCATGTTTTGTACGTCGAATTTGACGCCGATTTTCTTGCCGACGGCCTCTATCATGTCGATTTCAAAGCCTACGATCTTGTTGTGCTCGTCGATATACTCAAACGGCGGATAGTCCGCGCTAGAGCCTACTTTTATCGTTTGTTGTACCGCTACGGGGGTTGCCTCGTTTTTTACTGCGGCGTCTTTGCTCGCTTTTTCATTCGAGCTTTGACCGCAGCCTGAAAGCATCAAAGCGGCGGCTACGAAAACGAAAAGTTTTTTAAATTTGCCGGCGGACAAAGCCGCAATGATGTTTCGTGACATTTTGACCCCCTTTTAGTGGTTTAAAATTTTACCTAGAAAATCCTGCAAACGCTGATTGCTAGGGTTTTCAAATACGTTTTTAGGCGTGTCGTCCACGGCTATTTTACCGCCGTGCATGAAAAATATCCTATTTGCCACGTTTTTAGCAAAGCCCATCTCGTGCGTGACGACTAGCATCGTGATGCCTTTTGCCGCGACGTCCTTCATGATGTCTAGCACCTCGCCGATCATCTCGGGATCTAGCGCGCTCGTTGGCTCGTCAAAAAGTATGACCTCGGGATTCATAGCAAGGCTTCTAGCGATTGCTATACGCTGTTTTTGACCGCCTGATAGCTTGTGCGGGAATGCGTATTTTTTATCGCTTAGACCCACGCTTTTTAGTAGCTCGTCGGCTCTTTTTTCCGCGCTTTGCTTATCCAAAATTCCCGCTTTTATCGGAGCTAGGGTTAAATTTTGCAAGACGTTTTTATTTGCAAAAAGGTTAAAGTGCTGAAAAACCATGCTCACTTTTTGACGGATTTTGTTTATATCCGTTTTTTTATCCGTTATATCCTCGCCGTTTATCTTGATGTGCCCGCTGCTTGGCTCTTCTAAGCGGTTTATGCAGCGTAAAAAGGTACTCTTTCCGCCGCCGCTAGGACCTATGATAGCGATGATTTCGCCTTGTTTGATATCTACGCTGATACCATCGAGGACGCGTAAATCGCCGTAATTTTTACTCAAATTTCTAATCTCAATCATGGCGATTTAGTCTCCTCTCTAAAATTTTAACCAAAAACGTAAAGAACTTCACGCTGACGTAGTAAACTATGCCCGTGAAAATGACGGGCTCCGGGCTATAAAATACCGCTTGTAGGCTCTTGCTTTGCATCGTGATGTCTATGACGCTGATGTAGCCTACGACTGACGTCTCTTTAAACAGCGAAATAAATTCGTTCGCAAGCGCAGGCAAGATGTTTTTAGTTGCTTGCGGAAACACTACCTCTCGCATCGAGACGTAGTAGTTTAGACCCATCGCCCTTGCGGCTTCCATTTGGCCTTTATCGACGCTATTTATGCCGCTACGCACGATCTCTGCGACGTATGCGGAGCTGTTTAGTCCAAGCGCGATCAAAGCGACGTAAAAGTTATCGCTCCAAGTCGCAAAAATCACGACCGAAAATATAAGAAGCTGCAAAATGATCGGCGTTCCGCGCAGAATATCTACGTATTCGTCGATGAGAAAGCTTAAAATTTTGATATTTAAAAACTTTAAAAACGCCAAAATAAAGCCCAAAGTCACGCCGATGGCGGTGCCGCCGATAGTGAGTCCCAGCGTCACGCCGTAGCTTTTAAGGTAAGCTAGACGTTGAGCCTCGTTTAACTCCGTCGGATAAAAATAGTAAACGCCCGCGGAGACGATGACGACGAAAAACAACGCCCTGAAAAATTTTTCGTTTAGCATTTTTTAAACCTTAAAAGCGTAATGAGGCTTAATAATACGAAAAAAAATATAAATTTAACCTTTTTTACGCGAAAAAATTATCTTTTAAACAAATTTATCATATTATCGTAACTTAAAATTTAAAAAACTGAGGAAAATTTAATGGACTATGCACGCTATATCGCCATCGCGCTGTATTTTGGATTTTTGCTTTTCGTGGGGCGATACTCGTATAACAAAAACGCCAATATGGGCGAATATCTGCTCGACAACCGTCGCCTAGGGCCGGTCGTAACCGCGCTAAGCGCCGGAGCTAGCGACATGAGCGGCTGGATGCTGCTTGGCGTGCCGGGCGCGCTTTATGCTACGGGACTGGCTACGATTTGGATGGTTTTGGGGCTCGTTATAGGAGCGTATTGCAACTACCTGTTTTTAGCAAAGCGCCTGCGCGTCTATACCGAGGTTGCCAGCGACAGTATCACGATCCCCGATTTTTTACAAAATCGCTTCAAGGACGAGACTAAAATTTTACGTATAGTCTCAGGGCTTTTGATTTTGATATTTTTCACGCTTTACGTTAGTAGCGGGATAATCGCGGGCGGTAAGAGCTTTGAGAGCTTTTTTGGATTAGATTTTAAATTCGGCGCCATTTTTACGCTGGCTATCGTCGTTTTTTACACGTTTTTCGGCGGATTTCGCGCGGTTTGTATCACGGACGCGTTTCAGGGTATGCTGATGTTTTTGGTGCTCGTCGCCGTGCCGGTAGTAGCGTTTTGTAATCTAAATTTGCCCGACGGCGCTACATTTTGGAGCGAGGTGGCAAAATACGGCAAAAACCATCTAAACGTCTTTTACGACCAGACTTTTTTAAGCATCTTAGGACTCATGGCGTGGGGGCTTGGATATTTCGGACAGCCGCACATCATAGTTAGATTTATGGCTATACGAAGCTCAAAAGAGCTAGCCCAAGCGCGCCGCATCGGTATCGGCTGGATGGCGATAGGCTTAGCCGGAGCGATGATGAGCGGGCTTATCGGCTTTGTGTATTACAGCGAGTTAAATTTGCCTCTAGCAGACCCCGAAAAGGTCTTTTTGCAGCTTGGCGAGACGCTGTTTCATCCTTTTTTCGTGGGCATCATCATCTCGGCCGTGCTTTCGGCTATCATGAGCACGATCTCTAGCCAGCTTTTGGTTAGCGCAAGCTCGGTGACGCAGGACTTCGTGTTTGCGTTTTATAAAAAAGAAATTTCGCAAAAAGCTCAGGTCGCCGCGGGTAGATACGCCGTCGTGGCCGTCGCGCTCGTGGCTACCGCGCTTGCTTTTAGCTTTAACGAAAGCGTGCTAAACGTCGTTGGTTACGCGTGGGCGGGCTTTGGCGCGAGCTTTGGGCCGGTGCTGCTTTTTAGTCTTTATTGGCGCAGGATGAGCGCGCTAGCGGCCTTGCTCGGTATGATAACGGGTGGGGCGACGGTGATCGCGTGGATAGCGCTCGGGCTAAATTCTTACGTTTACGAGATACTGCCTGGCTTTGCAGTCTCTTGCGTCGTGATTTATCTCACCAGCCTCTACGGCGACGCGATAGACAAGATGAGCAACGAGCCAAACTCGGCCACCGTGCAGGACGAATTTGAAAAAATGAAAACGAGGCTGTAAATGCAAAGTAGCGTAAAATGCGGTAACTGCGGCGCCGAAGTTGATGTAAATTTGGCTCTTAAAACCGAGCTTGAGCTTGAAATGAAGCAAAAAATGGCAGCGGCTAGACGAGAGTTTGATAAAGAGATCGAGACCAAAAGGGCCGAATACAAGGCGCATTTGGACGCTTTAAACGCGAAGGAAAAAGAATTTGACGCTAAATTTGCCGCAGCTTTAAACGCTAAAAAAACAGAGCTTGAAAATGAAATAAAAGCAAAACTAGAGGGCGAAAATTTAAATATAGTAAACGCCCTAAAAACCGAGCTTGAAGCCAAGTCAAAGCAGATAAACGAGCTAAATTTAAAGACGCTAGAGATAGAAAAGCTAAAACGCGAAAAGAGCGAGTTTGAAAGCGCGCTGATGGCTAAAACAGAGGCCGAGCTAAGCAAACGCCTAAACGAGGAAAAAGAGCGGCTAGGCAAGGCTTTGGCGGAGCAAAACGAGCTAAAATTTAAGCAAAAAGACGAGCAGCTAGAGGCGCTAAAAAAGCAGCTAAACGAGGCGCAAAGGCGCATAGAGCAGGGCAGCGAGCAGCTACAAGGCGAGACGCAAGAGCTAGCCATCGAGGCGTGGCTGCGGGAGAAGTTCGTATTTGACGTCATAGACGAGGTCAAAAAGGGCGCAAACGGCGCAGACGTAATGCAGATCGTAAATACCCGAGAGGCGCAAAACTGCGGCAAAATTTACTACGAAAGCAAACGCACGAAAAATTTTTCAAACGAATGGATAGAGAAATTTAAGGCCGATATGCGAGCATCGGGAGCTGACGTCGGGGTGCTCGTTAGCGAGGCTCGGCCGCGGGAGCTAGAGCGCATGGGGCTGGTTGAAGGCGTATGGGTGTGTAACTACGAGGAGTTTAAGGCGCTTTGTTTCGTACTAAGGCAGGGCGTCGTAGAGCTAAATTTCGCTAGGAACTCCGCGCAAAATCGCTCAAATAAGATGGAGATGCTCTACTCGTATCTCGTTAGCAACGAGTTTAAGATGCGCATCGAGGCTATCGTGGAGGGCTTTTCTTCGATGAGCGAGGAGCTGGAGCGCGAGAAAAACGCGATGAAACGCATCTGGAAGAGCCGCGAAAAACAGATCGAAAAGGTGCGCGACAACGCGATCGAGATGTTTGGCTCGATAAAGGGGATCGCTGGAAATGCGATAGGTGAGATAAAGACGCTGGAGCTGGGGTTTGATGCGGGTGATTTTGATTCCCCATAAACGGCGGATTTTATAATAAATTTTTCTACGCCTCCCCCACAGTCACGGACGACTAGTCTGCTTCTTTGCGGGTAAGAAAAATTTATTTAAACTACGCCTATTGCGTTTGGAATATTTGTCTCATATCCTGCTAAATTTGCAAATTTACTCTGCTAAAATTTAAAAACGAAAGGCTCAAATTTGAGTGATTATGATTTGCCTAAAGGTGCCGGGCTTAGCAACGATGAGAAGGTTCTGTATTGCTATCAAAATGTAAATTCTTTTTTTGTCGTTAGGATGTTTATTTGCATGTTTTTTGTTATTCGTTTTGTTTAATATCATAGACGGCAGTATCTTGTCTGTGATTGTCATATCCGCCGTTTCAATTTTTCTATTTTACATTATGTATTGCGAGATATTAAATCATAAAAGACGATGCATATATATTACTAATAAAAATTTTATTACCGGAAATAATATAAAAACAAAAAAAGAGGAAATATCATATTTCTACACAATTTATGCATTCGGATATCGTCCCGTAATCGTCTTTTATAAAAATAAAAATTTTTTGTATTTTTTATTTGTCGAGGATGATGTAAATTTTAAAACTGCGATGAGCGCTATTTACGACATCTCGCTTAATGAAGATTTTAAATTTTATTTATGTAGCGGAGCGTATGGATTCGCCAAGAGCTATGCGATAAGGAAATTAATAAAATAGTGCAAGTACGCAAAAGCATATTGATTAAGCACTGGTTCGGTGTACCGCCGTGCTACATATTTTAAATTTGCAACGGGGCTAAATCCGCAAATTTGACTCGGCCAAAATTTAAAAACCCAGCGAAGTTCTACTTTAGATTCACTGCGTTCGCTACCGCTCAAAGCAGCTTGCAAGCAAGAGGAGACTGCTATGCTTGCAACCGCCAAGCATGACGTAGTTTAAAACCCCTCAACATAAAAGCAAAACAGCATCAAATTTAGCTAACTCAAATTTTACGTTTTCAGGATGCGGTCTGGGCGAGTAAAATTTTTCAAATTTAGCCTCAAATTTAGCTTGCATCGACCTGAATTTTATACTTGCCGCAGCGGGTGCAGCGAAACAGATAGCCCACCGTATCGCCTCCTGCGACGAGGTAACCTCGCGCGTTTGCTTTGGTAAGCGGTTGGCTACCGCATTTGGAGGGTTTTGCTAAATTTGCTAAGCTTTGAGCTACGATTTACTCGCGCATTTACTATAAAACAAATAGGTAGGAGCATAAAAGGGGCTAAATTTCGCCGACAAAGACTAAATAAAATCTAAAGGATATTTGTAAGATTTTTAAAATGATTGAAATTCAGAGGGTGGTGGGTTCACCAGGACTCGAACCTGGGACCATCCGGTTATGAGCCGGATGCTCTAACCAACTGAGCTATGAACCCGCCAGCTGAAGTAAGGTTGTGATTATAGCAACGCAAAGCTTATTTACTGCTAAATTTTGATTTAAAAACGCAAAAATGTATAATACGCCAAATTTAATCCAAGGCAAAAGATGAACGAAAATTTAAACGATTTTATAGACGCATTTTTACTTGACGGCAGCAAGCAGAGCCAAAAGGCGCTAATCTCAGCGCTAAAAAAGACAGAGTTTTTAGCACCCGTACTCATAAACCAAGCCTTAGCAAAACCGGGCGGCAGCGCAGTTTACGAAGAAGAAGGCTCAAATATAAAATTCGTCCTGCTTGAAGACGAGGAGAGCGGGCTTAGCTATTTCCCCGCGTTTTCTAGCAGGGCCGAGATGATGAGATGGCGAAACGATGCCGAGCAAGAGGCAATAAATCTGCGCCTAAAAGACTACGCCGCGATGATAGATGGCGCCGAAGGCAAATACGCCGGAGTCGTGATAGACGCGTTTTCGCATAGTTTGATTTTGGATTTAGCAAAGCTAAAAGCGATTTGCGCGGAGTAAATTTAGCTAAATTTGGATGATTATTTTTGCCCTTAAAGTTGCCGATTTAAGCATAAAAGCAAAATTTAGCCGCTTAATCTGCAAAAAACGCCGATTTTAGCGGAGTTTTAAATTTGCACTCGGTCGCGACCTTGCCGCGTTTTACGAAAACAGGCGGAATTTAATAAATTTAGTAAAATACGGTTAAACGCGCTTTTAAAGCGCAATCTACCAAACAGACGCTAGCGGGCGGCAAATCCAAAGGCGCATCGCCAAAGCGTAAATTTAAGGAGAAAAAATGAAAGATTTTAGGCAAAGATACGTCGCGCTGCAAAAGGCGTTTTGGGACTCAGACGGTGGCGCGGCGAGCGTTTTGGCGCTATATGAGCTAAAAGACGAGCTGGAAAAATGCGATGAAAAAGAGGCAAAGCTCGTGCTAGTCGATGTTTACTGTCTACTGGAGCTTAAAAAGAGCGCCTGCGAGCTTTTGGCCAAAATTTGCGATCCGAAGGACAGAAAGCAGCTCAAAAAGCTCGGCTATCTAAAGTGGTATGCGCAAAACGGCGATGCGGGCGCGATAAAGCGTCCCAAAACCGCGAGCAAAGCCGCGCGCCAAAGTAAAAAGCTAAAAAGCCTGCCTCATTTTCGCTATCACCCCGATCCCTTCAAAACGGGTGTATTTAAAGACGATGTAAGCGTGGCTTGCGAGTGCTGCGAGCAGGAGACGGACGTTTATTATTGCGGTCACGTTTATAGCGAAAGCGACGTGGAATACCTCTGCCCGCACTGCATAGCTAACGGCAAGGCTGCGGCGAAATTTGACGCTACCTTCGTCCAAGACGCAGACGAACTGCCTAGCGGCGCGGCTAATGCGCAGGCTAAAACGGACGAGCTTTTTAAAAGGACGCCCGGGTATTTTTGCTGGCAAGGAGAGCAGTGGCTTACGTGCTGCGATGATTACTGCGAGTTTTTAGGCGACGTAGGCACAAAGGAGCTGCAGGAGATGGGTATCGCAGACGAGGTCTTTGCCCAGTATGCTCTGCGAGGCGAATACGACGCCCATACCGTGCGAGAATACCTAGAAGCGGGCGGCTTCATGGCTGGATATTTGTTTCGTTGCCCCAGCTGCGGCAAATATAAAATTAGCGTCGATGCAGAATAAGACTGCGGTACAAGCGCCGTAAACTCGCGTTCGGTCTTAAATTTACGCGATTTGCTCATCGGCTTGCGTTTTTATGGCGATTTTGCTTTACATCTACGATACTACAAAATAAATTTATGCCGCTTTGCTTGCGTAAATTCGCTCTTTGGCATAAATTTACTTGCCTTGGTTTTAGGGCGTTAAATTTATTAAAAGGCGGCGTATTAGCTTGACGTTTTGCGCTATTTTACTTGCCGCGAATTTTAGATCTTATTTATTTGCCAAGAGCGGTAAAACAGAGTCTATCTAATCAAACTAGACGCGCCGTTAAAAGGCGGCGTAAATTTAGTCTATGTTTGAGCAAAATTAGCAGGCGTTCTAGCGTCCGCATCGCTAGATCCGCAAACGGCGGCTTTGGCATTTAAGGTAGGTCAAATTTTAGCCGAGTATCGCGAAAATTCTGCGACCCGCAGTGCGGCTAGCGTCTATGCATAGTGTAATTTATTCGCGCGCATGTAGGCTTATCTTTTTGCGCGCCGTGCATGCCCTTAAATTTAGCCTAAAAGATCGTCTTGCGCCGCCAAGACCGTTTTTGCCGCGGGCAGCAGTCAGGCGCAGCTTAAACGGCATTTAGTCACCTTTTTGCTTTAGATGGACTTGCGGCGCGCTGGCAAAGGCAAAACCGATTTACTTTCAGGCGCAAATCCCCAAATCACGGCTTCAAAATTATTTCGCATTTAGTCGCCCGGCCAAAGCCTGCGCGCAGGCAAACGCAAAGTGCAGGTTGTAGCCGCCGAGCATCCCCGTTACGTTTAAAACTTCGCCGATAAAATAAAGCCCGCGCACGCCCTTTACGCCGCAGCCTGCCTCTAGTGCGTCCGTGTCTACGCCGCCTTTTGTAACTTCTGCTCGTTCAAAGCCAAACGTTCCCGCAGGCGCGAATCGGTAGCTAAAAAGTCGTAAAATTTTCTCTCGCTCGGCTTGGGCGTACTTGCCGTACGGCTTGTCGCTAAGCCCCGCCGCGCGTAAAAACTCTAGCGTAAAACGGCGCGGTAGCGGCAGGACGGTGCTGAGCTGTTTTTTGCTTTTTTGCACGGTTTCGATGCTAAAATTCGGGCAAAAATTTATCTCGATTAGACCTTTTTGCCAAAAAAGCGAAGCATTTAGCACGGCCGGGCCGCTTATGCCTTTATGCGTGAAAAGCACGTCGCCTGCGATCTTAATCTGCTTTTTTTGACTAGATTTCCAGGCTTTTGTATCGTCGTTTAAAATTTCGCCGCCGTTAAATTCTACTTCTTGCGAGGCGTTAAATTTAGCGTCCGACTCGTAAAATTCTCGGTTTTTATCCAAAGGCGCTTCGTTTGCCGTTAAATTTAGCTCAATTTCGCCGTTTTGTCTTTGCTCAGCAAACGTTACGGCTTTTTGCGAATTTAAATCATTCGTTTGCAAGGGCGCGGGCTTATCGCTTGGCTGTCTTAAATTTGCCCCGATAGTTTCTCGGCGCACGCTAAATTTATCCGCGCTCACATCCGCGTCGCCGCTTTTACTTTGCGAGTAGGATTTGCTATCGTCGCCGCTTTTTTGCGGCGCTCGTTCCAGCAAAATCTGCGCCGGAAAGCAAACTCCGCTTAGATTCTTAAACCAAAATTCCTCTTTTTGCACGGTAAATCCCACGAGCGCGGGCGCGGGCGGAATGACTTTGATGCCAAAGCTTCGCGCTATTTCGTAGCCGATGTCGCTGGCACCCAGGCTTTTGTAGCTTAGTCCGCCGCTAGCTACGACGAGATTTTGGGCGTAAAATTTATCTCCGTTTTCGGCGACGACCTCGAAAATTTCGTCTAAATTTCGCTTGACGTTTTGTAAATTTGACGTGTCAAATTCGGTCAAATTAGGCGCGTCGTTGCAGCAAGAACCCTCAAATTTGTTGCCGTTTAGCGCCAAAAAAGCGTCCGCAATTTCGCCGTTTTCATCGGCCAAAATTTTTCTCGCGCTTTTTACGCAAACGCCGCAAAATATTTGCGTGCCGCTTTGTCTAGCGCGTTTTAAAAGCACGCCCAAAACGTCTTTTGCGCCGCTTTCGCAGAAAAATTGGCTTTGCTTTTGCTCGTTAAATTTTAGCTCGCCGAAAAATTTTAAAACGTCTTTGAAGTCTAGTTTTTTTAGGATATTTTTGACGAAATCATTATCGCCTAGGTAGTTTGACGCGTCTATGCGGCGGTTTGTGACGTTACACCTGCCGCCGCCGCTAGCTAGGATTTTCTTGCCGGGAGTTGCGTTTTTTTCGAGTACGGCGACGCTTTTACCGCGTAAATTTGCCGCCAAAAATAGCCCTGCCGCGCCCGCTCCGATTATCAAAACGTCGTAAATTTTGCAAATTTTAGCCATCATAAAACCTTAAAATTTACGCGCGGCAAAGCTGGCTAAAATCAAAGGCTGTTTTTTAGCGCTAGGAATTTTTGCTCTTGCGCTTCGTCTAGTTTCATTTTTTCGTTGCGATTTACGAAAAGCTTAAATATCACGTTGTGATCCGCGTCGTAAAAGTGCAGGCTGTGTCCGAGAAATCCCATAAATTTAGTACTCACAAAGCCGATAGCGCAAACCGCGTCCTCTTTTAGATGGCCGCCTAAAAAGCCGCTTTTATCGGTGAAATTTAAAAATCCTCTCGCTTTTTTAGGCATAGGTACGCTCACCTTGATCTCGATGATAAACTCAGGCGTATTTTTGATAAAAAGCATCTCGCCCCAAGTGCTGACTTCTTCAAAAATTTTCATCAAATTTTCTGCGCCGACTTCCTTAAATTCTTCATCGCCGCGGTACTGCAAGATTTCGTATTCGCGTACGTTTAGTTGTTTAGCCGCGTCATAAACGGACATCTTTTTATCCTCGAAAAGCTCGTCTATGCGTTTTTTTAGATCGCTCATTTTTGTCCTTTTTGGGATTAGATTTTGATAATGGTATTTAAAAATAGCTAAAAACCCGCTAAATTTGCGCGTTTTGCGCCCTTGTATTTAAAGCGCCGATCAAGCCGCAAATTTAGTCGCCGGGCGCGGACGATTTTTTAAATTTGCTCCGTCCGCAAACTCGCTAAATGCCTAAAAACCGCTTTATTTCCGCTTCGTTTGTTAGCTTGGAGTTAAATTTAACGACTAAATTTTGGGCGTTTTTGTAGCATTCTACGACGCCTTTTTGCTTTTCGACCTCGGCCATATCGGCATTTACGTCCGCAGGTAGGTAGATGTTTTTAAAGATATTGGGGTTATCTAGCCACTTTAGCGAGACTAGCCACGCTATGCAAAGCGCGGTAACTATGGCAGCTAGCGCGTCTAGGCCGTAAAAGTTAAGCACCGCTCCGCCTCCGATGCCGCCGATAAAATTTCCCATGTAGCCAAAAGAGTTAAAGATGCCTAGAGCCGCGCCTTTTTGGCTAACTTTGCTAAATTTGGACGCCATTGATTGCAAGATCGGCTCGTGCAGGTTAAATCCGATAAAAAATATAATAACGCCCGCGTAAAATAGCGGCTTGTGTCCGAGCGAGAGCGCGAAAAGCCCGTAACTAGCGACGAAAAGCGATACGCCGATGATTAAAATTTGCTTTGTGATGCGCCTTGTTTCGCCCACCGCGCCGCCTACGCCCATAGCGATAAAACCAAATGCCGTAGCGACGGCATAAATCCCGCTTAGATCGCTTTTTTGCATGCCAAAGTAGCGCACGACTGCGATGGGAATGATGATAAAAGCCGCCGACATTAGCATTTTTTGCATGAAATTGCTAACGTTCATCAGGAGCAAATTTCTATTTGCAAGCAGCTTTAGCGCGGGAGTTTTGGCTTGAGAATGCGCGATTTTAGGCTCTTTACCCACGGCCGTGTATAAAAGTACGATACAAACAACCGTAACCGCGATCGAGAGGTAAAAGAGGCTTGAAAGCCCGTATCTGTGGCTAAGGATCGGAGAAAGAATCATCGAAAGCGTAAAGCTAAGGCCGATAAACGCGCCCATCATCGCCATCGCGTGTCCGCGCACCTCCTCCTTGGTCATATCGCTCATAAACGCCGTAGCGACCGCTCCTATCGCGCCCGCGCCCTGGATAAATCTACCCAAAATCATCGTGTAGATATCGGTGGCGACCGCGCAGATAGCAGCTCCGGCGATAAAGACGAGTAGACCCGCTAGCATCGAGTTTTTACGCCCGAAGCGGTCTGAAATATAGCCGAAAACCACCTGAAAAGCGATCTGCGAAATCGCGTAAACGCCGATAAGAACGCCCACTAAAAACTCGGTCGCACCCTCAAGCTCGAGCGCGTAGACGCTGATAACCGGCAAAATGATAAAGAGCCCGAAAAACCTGCTGCCGATGATAAAAGATAGGGGCAAAGCACTTTTTACTATCATAAATTTCCTTTTTTAAAAGGAGTGATTTTACCCGAATTTTGATAATACGTAAATTAAAGCCGAATTTGATAAAATGTGAGCGGTAAATTTAAAAAATCGGCAAAGTTATCTTGCGATGAATTTAAATGTTGCGACGAAATTTCCGACCGAAGATAGAACATATAGTTCATCGAGGGAGGAAATTTCTAGCTCATTTAAAGGCGCGCAAGAGAAGCCGAAAAAAGGAAAAATTTTGAAAATAGTTTTAGCGACATCCAACTCCGACAAAGTGCGCGAAATAAAAGATTTTTTACAAGATTACGAAATTTATGCACTGCGCGAAATTTGCGAGCCCTTTGACATCGTCGAGGACGGCGCGACTTTCGCCGCAAACGCGCTAATCAAAGCTCGCGCCGTGCAGGCAAAACTGCGCGAGCTAAATTTGGCGGACGAGTTTATCGTGCTAAGCGACGATAGCGGCATCAGCGTGGAGGCTCTTGGCGGTAGGCCCGGGATTTACTCGGCGAGATTTAGCGATATGAACGAGTGCGGGCAGATAACGGGCAAAAGTGCGACCGATGCTAGCAACCGCGCAAAGCTGATTTCTGAGCTAAAGGCGCTAAATTTAACCAGCTCGCCCGCGTTTTATACCGCTTGTATCGCGGTTAGCTCAAATTTAGGCGACTTTACGGCGCACGGCTTTATGCACGGCAAGGCGATTTGCCAGGAGCGCGGCAGCAACGGCTTTGGCTACGATAGCCTCTTTATCCCCAAAGGCTTTACGCGCACGCTTGGCGAACTAGACGACGCCACAAAGCTAAAAATCTCGCACCGATCAAAGGGGCTTGAGCTCATAAAATACGTGCTAAAGAGCCTTGAGAGGAAATTTGGGCTCTAAATTTAGAGCGCGAAAGAGAAAGCAAATTTGCGCGGCAAAACCCGGCTAAATTTGCCGTCCCTTAACGCTAGCGCGGTATAATCGCGCAAATTTAAAATTTGAGACGAAGATGAATCTGGTTTTATTCGACTTTGACGGGACGATCACGCGCGACGACTCGCTGCTCGAGTTTATCGCCTACGTCGTGGGATTTAAGAAATTTTTTCGGGGGATTTTTTGGCTTTCGCCCGTTTTGATCGGCTATAAGCTAAAAATTTGTAGCAACAACTACGCTCGCAGGCGGCTGATGACGTACTTTTTCTCGGGCATGAGCGCGGATAAATTCGCTCAAATTTGCAAAAAATACTCAAACACGCACATCGAGGATATCGTGAAATTTTCCGCGATGGCAAAGATCGCCGAGTATAAAGCAAACGGCGATAAGGTCGTGATCGTGACGGCGTCGCTCGAGGACTGGCTAGCTCCGTGGTGCAGGGCGCAGGGGCTTGAGCTACTGGGCACTCGCATCAAGAAAAAGGGCGGCGTGATAACGGGCGAGATAGACGGCGCCAACTGCTACGGCGCGGAGAAGGTACGCCGCGTGCGCGAGGCGTATGATACGGACGCCTTTGAGCGCGTGATCGCATACGGCGACAGCAGGGGCGACAAGGAGATGCTGGAGTTTGCCGACGAGGCGCATTATAGGGCGTTTGAGTGAATGGGATCGCGACTACAAAAACTGCAGACTGGTCGTAAATTTAGAAGCATTAAATTTGAGTATTTATGCGGCAAATTTAGCTCTAGCGCATTTTTGCGGCGCGGCAAATCGGCGCGCACGGGCTGAAATTTGGCGCCGTAATGTTTGAGCCAAATTTGCTAGGCGCTTTTTAGTTAAGCTTAATTTTGTTTGTCTTTGCCGTAACGGCTCCAAATTTATGCAGCTCATATAAATTGATCCGGCGCACGTTTAAACCGGGTCAGCGCAAATAAAAATAGCAAACTCGGCGCTATTTGTTTAGCTTAAATTTAGGCCGATTTACGGCCTTTTCTTTGTGGAAATGCGCTACTCTTGCAGCTCAAATTTGAGCGTTAAATTTTAGCGCCTTACTCTTTATCCGCAAAGTTTAAATTTTGCTCGCTTATTTTTTGGTTTAAATTTAGCATTATCATAAAGGCTTCTTTGACGTATTTATCCGAGAATTTGACGGCTTTACCTTTTACGTATTCCATGTGGCTTGGTCTAGTATACATCCTGCTTCCTAGCAGCAACACTCCTTGATCCGTCACGTTTAGCATCTCGTAAAAAAGGGTTTCGTTGCCTAGATCAGTCACGTAGGCTTCGTCTGTCTTGCGTCCGTTGCCGTCTATCTCTAGTAGCAGTATTTTTTTCTCGTCATACGGTCTTATGCTTATTAGATAGCCGTCTTTGTATTTAGTAAAAGCTGAAACCAGAAAATACGCCAAGCTGTTATGGACGGTCGATTTTTTTATAATCTCGCCGTTGCTGTTTAGTTTTACGAGTTTGAGCGTTTCCAAATCGTATTTATCTTTTGATCTAAAAAGCGTCAAAATCGAGCCGTCGTCGCCCTCGAGCATATCGTTAAAAGATCCGTCTGTTTCTATTCTGGCATCAAAGACCGCTTTGCCGCTAGGGCTAAATTTTAAAAGCCCCAGCTCTTTTATAAATAAGATAAAATTTCCGTCTTTTGTTTTTATTAGCTTTTCAAGCCCTTCTTTGGTTTTTTTGATCTCTCTTTGGATCGGTGCTTTGGTTGGATCTTTTGGGTCGTATTCGTATTTGATATAAAATTCGTCATCTAAATGCGAGACGTCGATTTGCTTCGTCCAGATTATCTTTGCGTTTTTATCCATTCTAAATACATTATTTGAGTAGTCGCAAGCTATAAATTCGTCATTATCCGTCGGCGCTACGTGCTTTAATGGATATGGAAGTTTGTTTGAGATTTCGTTTGTTACTTTGTCTATGACGTAGGTTGTTTTTTCGTTTCCTATTACGTAGTAGCTTTGCATTTGAGCCGCTATTAGTCGGGCTGTTCCTAGATAGTTTTTATCGACTACTTTTCTCCAAATTTCGCGTCCGTCTTTACCTATCTTCATAAAAAGATCGGGCGTCCTTGCTTGCTCGTGCTCTCCGGCTAATATATATCCGTCTTCCGTAGGCACCGCCATGCTGACGGATGCAAAACCGTTTTGCGAAAACGGCAAATCCCAAATGGGCTTTGATTTGTCTATGGCTCTACCGGAGTCCTGGGGTTCTTTGATTTTTACTTCATTTTTTGCCGTTTTTCTCATCAAAGCGTCCGCATCGTTGTTAATTACGCTTATAAAGCCTCTAAATTTAACCATCAAAGACACGATAATGCGGCGTTCGTCTAAAGGTAGCGCTACATTTACGGTGTCGATTTCAGGCGTATAGTAACTTTTTAGGCGCTTAGACTGAAATTTACTAGAGATATCTACGACGTCGATACTAGGCAAAACGGTATCGTCCCTGCCGTTTTTGCTTCTGGACACGTATGCTATTTTACCGTCGCTGCCGATATCAAAAGTAGAAGCTCTATTGCTAACGATATAGTCTTTTAGATGCTCGATATCGCTTATATCGTTGATGCCGTATACTCTAAAATTTTGAAGCTCGTTTGCGTATAGATATTTTTTGTCCGGAGAAATTTGTAAATTTATAGCGACTTTAAAGTCCTCTTGTCTATAAACCTCTTTTATGCTTTTCGGATCGCTTACGTCAAGCGTGTGAAGTCCCGAAAAATCGGACATAAAAACGTATTTGTCCGAGTATATCGCTATATCGCCTTTTTCTATCGGATTAAAAGTTTCCATACTTATAAATTCGCCTATTTTTTTCATGTTGTCAGAGGAAATATCTAGGATGACCATGCCGTTTTTAGCTTTTACGTATGCTAGTTTGCCGTTTTGGCTTAATTTGATTTTAGAGTAGCCTTTAGCATCAAATTGAGCTACTATCTTTATATTTTGAGGATCCGTAACGTCAAAACGCAAAATGCCTAAATTCGGACTTGCCAAGTATAGGCTTTTGCCGTCGTTGGACTCGGCGGCTTGGATGTTTTCTACATTATATCTGGCCTCTGGGAAATAAAAAAGTCCGAGTAGCTTTATATGGTCTAAATTCGATATATCTATCACGCTTATGCCGTCTCTGTCGTGCCCTAGAGTATAGAGTCTTTTTTTGTCGCGAGATACCAACCATCATGTCGCGCACTTCAAACGGTAATTGGACGGAGTTGTTTATGAGGTCTTTTTTGTATATCGTTATGTCGTCGTTGTCGGCAAATTTGTCGGTATTTTGCGAAATTTGAGTCTCGGCTTTACTCGTTTTTTTTGCCGGTGTTTCAGGACGGCTAATGGTAAAATTTTGCGCTAAGCTTTCAGGCTCCTTGTCTGCATACTTTAGGTATAGAAAAACAAAAGGCAAAATTACGATCAAGACGGTAAGATAGATCGTAAATTCTCGTTTTTTCTTTACGTTAGGATCGATCATCTAAACCTCATAAATCCATAGAAAAAGATGTTTTAAATTCTTGCGCTTTTTGCGACTCTTGGATTTTGTTTTCGAGCTTTGCCGTTACCTCTTTTAGCGCTATTACTTCGGTTTTGATTTTTTCTACAGCCTTGGCTTTAAACGTATTTATCTTGCCCATGGCCTCTTCTATCTGGCTAAAAGCTTGCTTTAACGTCTCTATATCCAGCGTCGCATCGCCCGACATTTTGTAGATTTCGCTTGCTTGCGTGTTTAGTCTTTGCGCGTTGGCTAAAATCATATCGTTTGCGAATTTTTTGGTTTTTTCGGCTGTTTCTAACGCGTTTTTTTGATTTTGCAGCGTTATAGCCATCGCGATACCGATCTCTACGGCTCTTTTTGTTACGGCTTTTACGTTTGAGATATTATCTATTAGCTCCCAGTTTGTGTTTATGATGAGGTCGCTTGATAAAAATCCCTGCTGCGTAACGGCTAAAATTTCATATATGCTTCTGATTTTTTTATTTAAATTTAGCAAGACGTTATTTTCGTAAAATTCTCTTTCTTTCGCGTCTAGTTTGGAGACGTTTTGCTCTATGGATTTTGCTATTTTTTCAAACACTACGGCTTTTCGTTGCAAACTTAGGGCTTTTTGTTTGTAGTATTGTTTTTCTTCTTGTAAAAGAGCGTTGTCTTCTCTTAAAATTTTCTCGCCGTCTTCGATGTGCGAGAGCGTCTCTTTTATCGCTTCTTTTGCGCTTTGAAATTTCTTTAAGTATCTGTTTATCGGCTTTGCGACAAAAGGAACAAAAGCCAAAACGCCTTTTTTATCAAAGTCGAATCTGTGCGGATTTATCTGCTCTAACTCCTCGTTTAGGGCTATTACGGAGCGGCTTAAATTTTGCGTTTGCTCGTCTTTTATGTCACCCAGTTTTGCAAATTTCCCCATCAAGAGCGACGAAGAGCTCTCTAGACTTTGCGCGTCTTCGATTGTAACGCTTTCTAAAATTTCTCTTATCTGCGCACTATCCTTATCTGATAAAAAAGCCAAAAGCTCTACAGCTTTTTGAGAAATTTTTTCCTCGTCTTCTTTGCTAAAATCGTCTTTAAAGATCAAATTTCGTATGTCCGTTTCGCTGTTTCGCGCACTATCTTTTATGTAGTCCGTTAGTATTTCTCGCCCCGCTTTTTCCACGGCTCTCTCCTTATTTTTTGTTAATATTTTTTAATAAAACCAGCATGCGCTCAAGTTCGTTTCGCACGGACGCGGTCTCTTTATCGTTTCGGTTGTTTGCCGCTAGCTCGCTTATGTAGCTATCTAGGTATTCTAAAAGCATTACGTTTGCGGATTCGTATGCTTGAGCTTTTTTTACGATTTGTTCTTTTTTAGTTTCGCCGGTTACCGCGCTAAGCCCTGCGTTTAAACTTTTTATTATGCTTAAATTTTCGATGTATAAAAATAGAGTTTTGTTTATCAGGCTTAAAATTTTAACCGAAACTAAGCTTTGGTCTGAAAATATCTTTCTAACAAAAACCCGCACCGCTTCTATCTTTTTAAAAATATTTTCTCTATCGCTCAGGCTAAAATCAGAAATGACCCTAGCCTCTAAAAGCGTAAATTTTTCCTTTTCTCTTTCAAATTTATAGGTAGGTAGGGTTTTTGCGTAGCTAAGATAAAACGCCGCAAACCAAAGCGCGCTAAGAAAAAATAGCACGATAAAAATGTCCGTTTTAAAAGGCGACCATTTTAAAAACAAAACCGCCAGCACAAAGCTATATAAGGCGCCGAAGACCGGAAAAAACGAATAGAAAAAATAAGGCTTTTTTCTAAAAAAATATATTATTTGCTCGTTCAAGATAGTCGCTTTTCGTTAAAATTTAAAGGTCTATTATAGCAAAAATCAGGTTAAATATTACTTTTTGTTTATCGTTTGATTAAAATACCTAAGTCGGTTAAATATCGCTAAATTTAATCAAAACGCGAGAGAATTCAAACTCAAATCCCAATAAAATAACGACATTTAGCAAGCAAGAACGTCTAAATTTGCCCGCATCGATTAAAATCGGCCGCTAAATTTCAGCCGCCGTCCACTCGTCTAAAATTTTACTAAAATCGTCTATCATCGTCTTAAAGTCGTATTTTAGCTTGCTTTGTTTGCGCGCGATCTGTTTTAACGCCGTTAAAAAATACTCGCATATTTTTTGCTTTTGCTCTGCATGCGAAAGCTCGCTAAACTCGCGCTCAAAATATATCTGCGCGCCCGTTTTGCCCGTATCTTTTCTAAACGGCGCGTACTCGAATCTATTTCGCAGATAGTAGCCGCCCTCTCTGCGTTCCTCCTCGCTCATCATCTCGCACAGTAGCTCCCAGGCGCGCTGCGAGCTTAGGCGCGGCTCATCCGGCGCTATGATGTAGTTCGTGCGGCAGTACTCGTCGTCAAAACTAAACGAGCAGTCTAAATTTATATAGTTTATCTCGCTGCCGTAAATTTTAGGCCTCATTTTGGCATTTAGCGCGAGCTGAAGCTCCTTAAACAGGCTATCTATCACCGCGCGCGAGTTCTCGTAGCAGTTTTTGATGCCGATTGAGACGCGGATTGGATTTTTAGGTATCCAGTTGCGCTGGCTAGCTAGCTTGACGTCTTGGATTTGCTCTTTTACTGGGCGTTTTAGCGTTTTGCCGTTATCGTCCGGACTAGGGTTAAAAAACGTCTCGTTATCTTGCATGCTTAGCCCCGTTTTGCGCTTTGACCAGTGCGCCTCTACAAAGCGCGGTTCGCCGCTAGCGTTTAAAAAATAAGTCATATACTGCCCGTTAAAATATCTACCGCGAAGAGCTTCTAGGCTCTCGCGCTCGCCCCAGCCCGTTATCGCTAGGCATTCGCAGATTTTGACGGCTTTGTTCCACTCGCTAGCGTTTTGATAAAAGGCGTATCGGTCAAATTCCGCCAACAAAGGCTCGCGCATTAAATTTAATCCCTTTTCGCGCAAAAAATTTTCTAGCTCCCCAAGGCCTTCTATCGCGTAAATTTTTTCTAAAATTTCATCCATTTTTTCCCTTAAATTTCGGCTTTAAATTCCATCTTTTTTATCTTTTTATTGTCTAAACCGTATGGCTCTAGCACGCGGTTTAGATTTGTAACCACGGAGTTTTCGTCGTCTTTTAAAAAGCGCTGCGAGAGGGCTTTTAGGTGAGGTAGCAGCCGCTCGTCCGTCAGTCCGCACACGGCTTGCAAGGCGATCGTCACGACGTAGGGCTCCTCGTCGCTTAGTCCTAAAATCAGCGTTTTTAGATATTTGCTTTTATTTTTCAGCTGCCCCAGCGCGTAAAAGCACGTAACGCGAATGGAATAATTAGAGCTAGTCGCAAAATGCTCGATCTTAGCTCCGTAATCAAGCTTTGCGTTTTTTAGCAAATACGTATAAAATCTAAACGTATGCGCCGCGCGCTCTTCGTCCTTTTGGTTTAGGATTTGCTCGGCGTTTTCGTCCGCTATGGACATAAACTCCCTGCTAGCGGCCTTTTTGTCCTTTGCCCACCAGTGAATGATTTGTAAAAAAAGTAGATAATCAATCTGCGCAAGACGCGCTAGATAGGCCTTACCCCGCGCAAAATCGTTTGCGCATAAGATACTAGTAAGCTTCGCAAAATCCTCGCTATATGCCTCGTTTTTGATAAAACTTTCTATCTTATCTAAAATTTGCGTCTCAAAGCGAGGAGCTTTATGCGTCAAAGCGTCAAGGCAGTCGTTTTTTAGCTCCGTGTCGCCTCTGTTGCGCGCCTCTTCGTAAATTTGCAAAAGCTCGCTCGCGCTACCGCCCATATAGTAGCCAAACCCGCCCCCGCCGTCTTTTAGTTCGCCTGATATCACCTCGTCTAGCCACCTTTCGTACCAGTCTAGGAAATTTGACTCAAACGCAAAAACGGGCTTATATAAGTCAAAGTCTAAATTTACTATCCGTCCGCGAAACTCGCCCTCTATCACGATAGCGGTTTCAAAGCTGCAGCCTTGCGTGCCGATTAACAGTACGCCGCCTAGGATTTTTTCTTCTTCGCTTTCTTCGTCGCCGCACTCTTGCTCGTACGCAAAGCCTTCTATAGCTCTCCACTGCTCATCGCTCATTTTAGGGCGCAAAAGGCAGGGATTTGCTAGATACGGCGCGCTAAATTTTAGCGCGTCTTTTATGGGGTAGATGCCGTAAAAAGGCCCCGGCGCGCTACCGTCAAAGCCGCCTCCGCCGTCAGCGATCTCTAGCAAAAAGGCTCTAAAATGGGCGGGCAAGCTTACGCCGTATTTCTTCTCTAACGCGGCTAATTTCTTTTCTTCTATCGGCGCTTTGAGGGCGTATTTGTGGTTACTTGCGCCGAAAATTTTTAGTTTTTTATCCGCTTTTTTAGCTATTTTTAGCTTTTCTTTGATGCGGTTTATCTGTTCTTTCATTTTTACCTTTTGTTTGTATTAAATTTACGCTTGCGTTTTACAAAATCGCGTCAAATTTACGCCCGGTTTTTTGCCGGCTTTTGCCTTAGCGCCGCCTGCGCGCTTATTTGCTATGCATCCAAGCCGCAAAAGCTAAATTTACTCAAATTTAAACCATTTTCAGCACTTCGACTATCTCGCCCTTTGCGATAAATTCTGTCTCTTTTGGGATGATTAAAAGCGCGGCGCCCCCTGTGAGATTATTTACGATCGCCGAGCTGCCCATCTTTTTGCCGTCTAAATTTACGTAAATTTTACCGTCACGATTTACTAAATTTACCGCCGTAAACTCCAAAAACGGCGAGCGCTTTTTGTAGTCCTCGTCCATGATCGCCGTGATTTTGGGCTCGCTAGCGCCAAACCACGCGTTTAGCAGCACGCGCACGTAGAGCACGCACATCACCATCGCCGAGTACGGGAAGCCCGGCAACGCGAATATATATTTTTCTCCAGCTTTTGCGACCTTGATGTGGCGGCCCGGTTTGATCGCGGCGCCGTCGATGATAATGTCGAAATTTTCGCCCAGTGCGCCTTTTACGAAGTCGTAGTCGCCCATGCTGATGCCGCCCGTGGTGACGAGCACGTCGGCTGATTTTAGCGCGCGAACGATGGCGTCTTTTACGAGTTCGGCGCGGTCGCGCACTATCTCGCACAGCACGGGTTCGCCACCCATTTTGCGTACCATGGCCGCGATGCCTACGTGGTTTGAGCTGTGGATCTGCGCGGCGTTTTCTAGCGGCTCTCCGAGGTCTTTTATCTCGCTTCCGGTAGCTAGTACCGCGACTCGCGGCCGCACGAATACGCTAACGTTAAAGATCCCAAGCTCGGCTAGCAGCGCAGTCTCGGCGTAGCCTATCGTTGCGCCTTTTTTGATTAGGATTTCGCCTTTTTTGTAGCTTTCGCCGACCTCGCGCACGGCAAAGCCTCTCGGCACAGGCTTTTTAATGAGGATCTTGCTGCCTGAGACCTCGACGTTTTCGACCGGGATTAGCGTGTCTGTGCCTTCGCTCATTAGCGAGCCGGTGAAGGTTTTGACGCATTTTACGCCTTCTATTTTTAGCCCTTTGTCGCTGCCTGCGGGTAGGTCGGTGATGAGCTCAAGCTCGCTTAGGCCCTCTTGCCACGCAAACGCGTAGCCGTCCATCGCCGAGACGGGACGCTCCGGGTAGTTATCCTGCGCCGCCATATCTACGGCGATACGGCGATCAAGCGCTTGCGTGAGAGTGACCTTTTCTACGCGGTCCCAGGGAGCCAGCGTAGAGCGTAAAATTTCAAGAGAGGCCTCGTAGCTCATAAATTCTTTCATTTTTTATCCTTTTTTGATTCCCCATAAATGACGGATTTCAAGCTTTAAAATTTTAAACCCGTTTCGGTTACGGACGACGAGTCCGCGCCCTCACGGATTAAAATTTTAAAGTTAAACTACGCCTATTCTGTCTGGAATATTTCTGCCGATTTTACTAAATTTAATCGTAAATTATGCTAATAAAGCACAGAAGTTTATTATTAAGCCTGTAAAAAGCGTACAAATTTAGTTATAATAGCTCTTAAATTTAAGCAAAGGACAAGCTTTGAATCAAATCGCTAAAACGCCCCAAGACGTCGTCGCCTTACTCATAGAAAAAAGGAAAGAATTTACCGATCCCAAAGAATTTATCGTGTCGTTTGGTAAGGATGAACTGGGCGAGTTTGAAAAGCTAAACGGCGATATGGACATGAAGGTCGGCGACCTGCTTAGCATGAGCCAAAGCGTGGGAAGCTCGGTCGGCGAGTCGCTAAAATCGGTCAAAAAATACTCCGCCGAGCTCATAAAAGCAAGCGATAAGATGAAGGAGGGAGGACTGGGCGCGAAATTTATAAATTTCTTGCTCGGCAAAGACCTAGCCGCCGAGCTGGCTAGCAAATATCAAAGCGTGTCAAGCTTGTTTGAAGAAATCACGGCAAATTTAAAGCACTCGATAAACGTTTTAGAAGCTAGAAACGACGAAATCTCAGAGAAGCAAAAGGAACTCTCGCTCATCATAGAAAGCCTAAAAGGAAAGATAGAAATTTTAAGCAAAACAGACGAGCTCATCGAAAATTTAGCGGCAAATCAAACGGACGAAGAGCAGAAAAAATTTCTCCTCGAAGAGGCGCTATTTTACATCCGTATGCATCTGCAAAATTTGCAACAAGTGCTCGTGGTGATGCAGCAAAGCCTCGCAAACTACGCTACTATCAAGCACAATAACTCGCTTTTAAGTTTTGCCACGCAAAACACGATCACAACTAGCATCACCGCGCTAAAAACCAACGTCTATATCGCAAGCGCCGCGCAGGAAGGCAAAAAGCAGCTAAAAGCGGTTTCTGAGATGGACAAGCTAGCTAGCGACGTCATCCTAAAAAACGCGCAGGACGTAAACGATACGGCTACGGATGTGATGGCAAAAGTTGCAGGCGGCGCGCTAGATAACGAGAGCCTCGAAAAAGCGATAAATTTGATGATAGATTCGCTAGATAAGATAGAAAATTTCAAAAACGAGGCGCTACCGAAGATGAAAGAAAATATCGCTAAAATCGCGCAGATGAGCAAGACGCTAGAAAGCAAGGTAAATAAGCTAGAAAAAATCGAGCAAAGCGACGTGTATAGCATAGAATAAAGCGGAGCTAAGGTCAAATTTGACCTCGCAAGCGACAAAATTTAAAAAAAGGTAAAAAATGGATCAAATTTTAGAGCTTCTTGGCAACAATCTTATATTTTCCGTTCCGCTGGTTATCGTCGTAGTTTTTGCCTTGCTTGATGTTATTTTGATGATGACCGGATTTTCGGTGCTTGAGCCGCTAAACGGGCTGTTTGACGGAGCCGAGAGCATCGATGCGCCTGGTGCCGAGCTGCTAGCGTGGGCGAACAAGGGCGGCGTGCCTAGCACCGTTTTTTACGGGATTTTGCTTATGAGTTTTGGAGCGTGCGGGCTTTTTATCGTTAGCGTTTTTTATGGATTTGCGGCGCCTGCGTGGTATATGAGCGCGGTTATCGCCGCAGTTTCGTTTTTTATCGCTTTAGCTTGGACTAGATGGGTGAGCTTGCTTGCGGCAAAATACCTGCCTCAAGTGCAAAGCGCTGCGTTTAGTAAAAAGGAGCTTCTTGGCTGCGAATGCGAAGTAAAGGACTATAAAATCACAAAAGAGCAAGGCGGAGACGTTAAAGTTACGGATAAAAACGGCAAGGAGCGTTTCGTATTTGCAAGAGCTGCCGATGAAAACGAGCTTATAAAAGGCGATACCGCGCTCATCGTTAAAATCGAAAAAAATAACTTTTACGTCAGGAAAAAATCATAAATTTAATCAAAGGAGAGTGGTATGAATATTGACGGGATGACGTCTTTAGCCGTATTTGTCGGCATAGGACTCTTTTCTATCATCATTTTAGGTATCGTTTTTTCAAGACTTTACCGAAAGACGACAAAGGAGCTTACGTTCGTGCGAACGGGATTTGGCGGCGAAAAGGTCGTCGTAGACGGCGGCGCGCTGATACTGCCGATACTGCATGATTATATCGACATAAATATGCAGTCGATGAAAGTTACGGTTGCTCGCTCTAAAAGCGATAGCTTCATAACCAAAGACAGGATGCGCGTAGATATCACGGCTGATTTTTACATCAGAGTGGGCGAGGATAGGGAGTCTATATCTCGCGCGGCGCAGACTCTGGGTAAAAAGACGGTCGATCTAAGAGAGCTAACCGGGCTGATAGAAGGCAAGCTCATAGCCACGCTCCGCTCGGTAGCAAGCTCGATGGAGATGAAAGAGCTACACGAAAAAAGAGATGAATTTAGCTCGCAGGTCAAAAACGCCATCGAAGCCGATCTATCTAAAAACGGCCTTCAGCTAGAGTCCGTATCTCTTACGTCGCTTGATCAAACAGCAAAAGAGTTTTTTAACGAAAACAACGCCTTTGACGCGGAGGGTTTAACAAGCCTAACGCAAACCATCGAGGAGCGCAAAAAGCTACGAAACGATATCGAGCGCTCGACCGAGGTGCAAATAGCGCAGAAAAACTACGAGACGCAGTCGGAGAAATTTGAAATCCAAAGAAAACAAGCCGAGGCCGAAGCAACGCAGCAAACAAAAATAGCAAATTTCCAAGCAGAACAAGAAGCGCTAAGGGCAAAAGAGGCCGAAAGTAGGCGCAAAGAGGCCGAGGAGGCCAAGATCGTCGCAAACAAAGCTATCGAAGAAGCGCAGATAAATAAAGCGCGCGCCATCGAAACCGTCGAGATAGAAAAGGCAAGAGCCATCAGAGAAGCCGAGATCAATAAAGAAAAAGCCGTCGAACTGGCAAATCAGAGCAAAAACATAGAAATCGCCAAAAAAGTCGAAGAAGAGGCTGCGGCTAAAACGCTAGCCAACGAGAAAAAGGCGCTAGAAGCCGCGTCTTTTGAAAAGATCAAAACGTCATCTGAGACCGAGCAGGCTGAGCGCGCTAAAAAGCTAGCGCTAATCGAAGCGCAAAAAGAGGCCGAGCAGCTATCTATCGAAAAAACCGTCGCCGCAAAAGCCGAAAAAGAAGCCGAGGAAAACCTAGCTGAAGCTGCTAAAATCAAAGCTATGGGTGCTAGCGAAGCGCTAAAAATCAAGGCTACCGCCGAAGCTGAAGCTATAAAGATAACCGCTGAAGCCAATAGGCTAAACTACGAAGTCGAAGCTAAAGGTAAAACCGAGATAAATAACGCCGAAAATATCGTCTCGGCGGAGATTTTGGAAAATAGATTTAAACTTGCATTGGTCGAGTTTATGCCGCAAATCATCGCCCAGGTCGTAAAACCGGCTGAGAAAATCGACTCTATCAAAATCGTGCAAATGGCTGGCCTTGGCGGCGCAAATCAGAGCGGTGCGGGCTTGAATGCTAGCAGCGGCGTTAGCAACGCGGGCGCTTCGCTATCCGATCAAATCGTAAATGCGTCTTTAAACTATAAAGTAAACGCGCCTATAATAGACGACCTAATGAAGCAAGTAGGCATCGACCTAAACGGCGGGATACAAAATATCGCCCAGCCTCTGCGCAGCGGCGAAAAGTTAGGTAGCGCCTCTGATTTAAACGGCTCCGAGCAAAAATCTAATGCTGCAAAAGGCGGAAAATAGCTTAAATATAAGGCTCGTAAATCCCGCCCCGCCAGTGTGCGACGCAGCTACGGATTTTGAGCCTAAATTTTAAAAACTAGGCAATAATGATAAATGCGGATAAATTTAAATCGCCGACGGTTTAAATTTATCTTGCGTTGATGTTTGGTTAAAGCTAGCTTAACGGGCTTGACGTGCGGTTTGATTTGGGCAAAAAATAAAACTATAAGCATGAAATTTGCACGTCTCGTTAGGCGTTTTTGAAATTATCCAAAAGCGGCCAAACGGGGCAAAAATCGCTCGGTAAACGGACGCGGTCAAAATTTAGCTCCATGGTTTTATCGCTAGAAGTTCGCGACCAATTTTTCCAAATAGCTCAAACTGTAAAGACTTACTTAAAATATAAAACTAAAATTTAGCGTTAAATTTTATCCTTACGGCGTTTTTACGTTCGGGTTTTTAAAAATGGCTAAAATAGCGTTTGGAGTAAATTCTGTAAAACTCTCGTCTATAAATTTGCGGCAATCTCTTAAGCAACCAAGCGCTTCTAAATAGTAAATAATCAAAAATCAAAAATAAACAAAAGCCTTCAAATAACGATTTATCGCGACGATACGAGGGCGATTTGATATTAAATTTGTTTTTGAATTTACCGCAAAGCGGCAAAAGAACCGAAATAGGCGGCTAAATTTATCTAATTCGTATATTTTTGCAGCTTTTCAAAGTCTATTATCAAAATTTCATGCGGCGTGATGCGCCTGATGACGTCTTCTTTTATGAGTTCGTTGAATGCGGTGCTGGCGCTTTGTCGCTTTAAGCCCACGAAACTAGAAAGCACCTTAAGCGAAAACGGTAAAAAGACGTATCTGTAGCCGTTTTGGGTCAAATTTTGCTCTGCGGCAAGCTCGATGAGGAAGTTTGCTATGCGGCCTTTGGCGCTTTCAAAGAGTATGGATTTTATGATTTGGTGTTGCAAAAGCGCGATATTTGCGAGCGAGTCGGCATAGGCCTTTGCGAAACGCTCGTTTTTTAGCAGTTCGCCGACGTCGCGCACGTCGATGAAGTAAATTTCGCTATCCTCTAAAATTTCCAGCGCGCAGGCGTCGCTTAGGATCGTGATGTTGTCCTTTTGTAGGTTATAAAGGATAAATTCCTCGCCGTCCTCAAAAAACGCGAGCTTGCCGGAGCCGCTTTTAAATATCGCGACGCTGATGCCTTCAGCGTAAACCGTGCTGCCTTTAGTTAGGACGCGGCGGTTAAATTTAGCGATTTCGTCATTGCTTAAAGATGAGACGACATTCGTTTCTAGTAGTCCTAACCTTGATCTTTTCACGTTTTTACCTTAAATAAACTCGTATTTTAGCCTACGCAATATTAAATAACATTAAAATTTATTATCCCGCGAGTAAATGATGCTTAAAGCTAAAAAGCAGACTGGTTAAAAGAACGAATTTGTGTATCCTTAAATAAAAATATTAATCCTTAAATCAAATTTATACTCACAGCCGCGCTAAGCCTCCCCGGCGCATCGCGGGTATGGACTGAGGCGCCGATTTTACCGCGCAAAACGGCTCGTAAAGGACGGCAAGCTTTACTTAAAATAGATATTTTGAAAAGATTTCAAGGCCCAAAACGCTTAAGCCTCCAACGGCAAAGCTAAAGAGCATCTACGATAAGCGCAGTAGGCTTAAAAGCGGGTTTTACGGGCGTTTGCGATTTTTAGCGGATAAATTAAATCCGCCGCTAAAATGCCACCAAGCAGGTAGTTTACTCCAGCTTTGCAAGCTTAGATTCCCCGCGCCAGGGCGGCAACGACGCGGAGCGCTATGTTTAGCGGCTTAGATTTAGCGCGTATTTGCCTCAGCTAGCGCCTTCTTTTGGGTCGCTTACGCTAAATTTTACCGCCGCGCGCCTGTTTTTACTTTACTTTTTTAGCCGAGATATTTGGGCTAAATTTATCCTTTTATGAGCCTAAAATAGCTAAAATCGCTAAAAAATCTAAAGGCTAAAAATGTTTAACGGACTAATTCGCGAGATCGCGCAGGTTGCGAGCTATTCGCAAAATACCCTGCGACTAAAAGCCGCGTACCGCCCGAATTTAGGCGATAGCGTCGCGGTAAACGGCGCGTGTCTTAGCGTGACGCAGCTGCACTCAGACGGCTTTAGCGTGGAGCTTAGCGCCGAGACTAGAGCGCACATCGCGACGGAAAATTTGCGCGGACGCGTGCATATCGAGCCTGCGATGCGGCTAGCCGACCGCGTAGACGGGCATCTGCTGCAAGGCCATGTAGACGCTATCGGCGAGGTTGCACGTATAAAGCGGCGCGAAAACGGGGTTGATTTTTATATAAATTTGCCTCCTAGCGTCATGCCTTTGATGGCAAACAAAGGCAGTATCGCGGTCGAGGGCGTGAGCCTCACGATCAACGAGGTTTTGCCTGCAGGCGTGCGCCTCACGATCATCCCGATTACCTTTCGCGAGAGCTTGTTCGGCGAGTTTGAGCCGGGACGCCGCGTAAACGTAGAAAGCGACCTGCTCGCGCGCTACGTAGCTAGGCAGCTAGAGTTTGGTCTCGGTGCCCAAAACGGCGGCAAAGGCGAGATCGGCTGGGACGAGTCGCAGTATATCGCGAGCCTTTATTAGGCTTTTGCGAAGCAAAATTTATAGCTTGCGAATTTAGCTTGCAAAACCGCACTCTATACGGAGCGGACGGTGACGAAAAAGGAAAAAATGAAGCGGGAAATTTTAGACGTAGTTTTTGAGAGCGAGCGCTTGAAGCTCGGCTTTACGACGCGATTTGGCGGCATAAGCGAAGGGGCGTATAAGGGGTTAAATTTAGCGGGTCACGTCGGCGACCTGCCGCAAAACGTAGCAAAAAATCGCGAAATTTTAGCCGCTGCGCTTGATATCGCGCCTTTTAATCTAAAATTTATGCGTCAAATTCACTCAAATCGCGTGGAAATTTTGCGAGATATTGATGATGAGCTACCGCCTTGTGACGGCGTGATAACGGCATTAAAGGGCGTTACGCTTTGCGTTTTGGTCGCCGACTGTTCGCCCGTTTTGATCGCGGACGAGAGGCGGGGCGTGGTTGCCGCAGTGCATGCGGGCAGGACGGGCGTAACTGGTAAAATTTGCACGAATGCGGTAAATTTGATGGCGAGCGAGTTTGGCTGCGAGGCGGGCGATCTGCGCGTATTCGTCGGCGCAAATATCAAGGCGCGAAACTACGAGGTGGGCGAGCTAGATCTGTGTGCGTTTAACCGATATAAAAAAGAGGGTAAATTTGACATGGGAGCGGCCTTGCGGGACGAATTTGCGCAGCTTGGCGTAGGGCGAGTAGAGTTTGATCCGCGCTGTACGTTTGAGACGGGGGAGCTGTTTTCCTACCGTAGAGATGGCGTCACGGGGCGATTTTGCGGGTTTATCATGAACAAGCCCATGCCTATGAAACGTAAAAATTAAACGCAATTTGCGCGCGAATTTTAAAGCTTGTTGTGCCCTCACGCTAAACTAGCGAGAGTTAAAATTTATTCGAAAATATCTAAAATTTAGCCCTTAACGCCATAAAATCAGGTAACGGTAAGGCGTTTCAGGCTAAATGATGCCGCCTTTAGGCGTATAAAAACTCGGGCAAATTTTGGCCGAAATTTAGGGCGTGCGGATCGGCGAGTTTAGTTAAAATTTCATTTATGTTTATTAAAGAGGGCTAAAATTCGGATTGAAATTTTATAAAACAAGGAGCCAAAATGAGAAAAATTTTACTTTGTTTGATTGTTGCGGCGAGCGTGCTTTTTGCGGCGCAAACGAGATCCTCAAACGAGATGGCAAGCGTTCCTGCGAGCGCGCCTGCAAATTCGGCAAATAAGCAGTTTGAAGACGCGCTAGCGATGTACCGAGTTTCGGACTTCAAAGAGGCGGCGAGACTCTTTAATCTAGCGTGCGAAGACGGACACGCGCGTGCCTGCTATGATATGGGCGCGATTATAGCTAGCGGCAAAGTCGCGGCTATGCAGCCTGAAGCGGCGGTTAAATTTTACGAGCGAGCGTATAAAATGGGCGATAAGCTGGGCTGCTACGCATTAGCATACGCTCATCAGACGGGTGCCGGCATAGCAAAAGATGAAGCTCGGGCGTACGAGCTCTATAAAAACGCATGCGAGCTTGGGCTAGCTAAAGGCTGCAACGAAGCCGGCTTCATGAGCGAGCGCGGCATGGGCGTAAACGCGGACGTCAAAGCTGCGGTTAAATTTTACGAAAAAGCGTGCAAGATGGGGCTAGAGGTCGGCTGCGAAAACGCTAAAATCTTAAAGCGTTAGACTCGGCTAGCGGCTAAAATTTAACTCGGTTGCGCGTTCTTGTTTTGCAGGGTGCGCGCCGAGTTTAAATTTGAGCTAAAATTTCACTAAAAATCGAGAAAAATGCCATACGAAAATTTTAAATCAAAAAATCCTCTCGCGGCAAAAATCGCCGCAAACGCGAGAAAATTTGACGTCCAGACGCTGCAAAACGAGCAGCTCGTAAATTTGCTTTTAAACGAGAAAAAGATCGAAATCTCTAGCGAGCAAAAAGAGGCCGTCGAGCGCGTATTTACGGGACTAATGAAGATAGAAGAAATAGTGCAGCTAAGCGGTTAGATTGCTAAACTTTGAATCCGCTCTCCTAATCTACAAAAATAAAACCCAAGCATCATCCGAATCGCCGTTTCTCCACCCAAAACCGAAATATCCTGTTTTTATCAAAATTTGATGTAAAATGACGGCGCGATATCGCAGTTAAGAAAGCCAAAAAACGTAAAATTTACAATCAAAAACCCAAAGCAAAGGAGAAAATATGCTGTTACTTAAAAATGCCGATCTATACGCGCCAGAGCACATCGGCAGGAGCGACGTTTTGCTCGGCGGAGGTAAAATTTTAGCCGTTTCTAAGGGGCTTGATTTTCGAGTTGAGGGGCTTGAAATTTACGATCTAGAGGGCAAAATTTTAGCACCCGGACTCATCGATCAGCACGTGCACATCACGGGCGGCGGCGAGGCGGGTTATCATTCGCGCACGCCCGAAATAACGCTAAGCCGTATCATCCGCTACGGCACGACGACGGTCGTGGGCACGCTAGGTACCGATGGATGCACTAGGAGCCTCGAAAACCTCTACGCAAAGGCCAAGGCGCTTGAATACGAGGGCATCTCGACCTTCATCCACACTGGCTCTTACGCGCTGCCTAGCGTTACATTTACGGGCTCCGTTACGCGCGATCTCGTGCTCATCGACAAGGTCATCGGCTGTAAGATCGCGATGAGCGACAACCGCGGCAGCTACCCGACCTCTCAGGAGCTAATTAGAACTCTGACGCAGATACGCATCGGCGGCATGATCTCGAAAAAAGGCGGCGTGCTGCATATGCATATGGGCGGGCTAGCGGATAAATTTGACCTGATTTTTAGAGTGATCAAGGATTATTCGTTCCCCGTTAATTACTTTTCGCCGACGCACTGCGCGCGTACGAAGGAGCTCTTTGACGAGGCGATCAAATTTCAAAAAATGGGCGGCTACATCGATATCACGAGCGGCGGAAGTAAATTTACCCCGCTTCACGAAGCTATCGCATACGGGCTTGAAAACGGCTTAAATTTAGAGC
>NZ_CAJPQR010000005.1 GCF_905372745.1 uncultured Campylobacter sp.
ACGATGATGACGACGTCGCCGACGCAGACTTTGCGCGCGGCCGCGCCGTTTAGGCAGATCTCGCCCTTTTTCTCGCTGCGAATCACGTATGTAGCAAAGCGCTCGCCGTTATTGACGTTTAGGATCTCGACTTTTTGGTACTCGCAAAGCCCCGCAGCCTCGATGAGCTCGGGCCCGATCGTGACCGAGCCTACGTAGTTTAGATTGGCGTCCGTCACGCGCGCGCGGTGGATTTTGCTTGATAAAATTTCGATTTTCATCGGTCGTCCTTTGTGTTTTTTGAGAAAATTATACTATAAATTTAGCCGCAAAAAGCAACTTTATATAGCCGCGGCGATTCGTTTTTGCTTGCTTGCCGCGATAAAATTCGGAGTTAAATTTGTGATTAAATTTGATTTTAGAGGCATTTGCGTGAGCGATAAAAGCTGCGATAAATTTGACGCCGTTTGGTGGTAAAAATAAAAATTTAGGCGCAAACAAAGGTAAATTTTACTCGAATTCACCCTTGCTTCGTCGCCGTTTTGTCCGTAAATTTAGGCGCGTCCGTCCAAAAGTTCGCGCACGACCTCTTTGTCGCTAAACGGATATTTTACGCCCTTGATCTCCTGATAGGTTTCGTCGCCCTTGCCCAAAATCACCAAAATTTCATCCTGCGCGAGGCTTTCAAGCGCGTATTTTATCGCCTCTTTGCGGTTTGCGATGCACTTTACGCGCTCGTTCATCTCTAGGCCGTCGCAGATCTCAGCGATGATGCTTTCTGGCTCTTCGCTTCGGGGATTATCGCTGGTGACGACGAGTCTGTGCGCGTATTTTTGCGCTATTGCGCCCATTTTAGGGCGTTTGGTGCGATCTCTATCTCCTCCGGCACCGAAAACCGCGACGATTTTGCGATGGCGCAATGCATTTAGCACCTTTTCGATGCCGTCTGGAGTGTGTGCGAAATCCACGATCACGAGCGGCTCGCGACTAACGACCTCCATGCGCCCCTCGACGCCGTCAAATTCCGCCGCGGCGCGCGCGATCTGCTCTAGCGGTCTATCCGTCAGCGTCGCGACGCAAGAGGCGGCTGCTATGAGGTTGTAGAGGTTAAATTCGCCGTGCAAATTTGAGCTCAGCGCCATTTGTCCGCGCGGAGTCTTTAGCGCCGCGCGTATGCCGCCTTCTAGCGAATACTCACTCGGCGCAAAGTCCGCGCCCGCGTGCAGCGCATAGGTTAAGGCGTTTGCGGGGTTAAATTTGATCCCGCCGCGGTCGTCTATGTTTATGAGCTTTGGCGCGTCGTCTGCGAAAAACTCGCTCTTTACGCGCGCGTACTCTTCAAGCGTACCGTGGTAGTCGAGGTGGTCTTGGGTCAAATTCGTAAAAATTTTCATCGCAAAGGATAGGCTCTCGATGCGTTTTTGCGCGATGGCGTGCGAGCTAACCTCCATCACGAAGTACTCGCAGCCGCGCTCGCTAGCGGCTTTTAGGTAGCTAAGCGTGCGTAAAATTTCGCTCGTCGTTAGCGCCTTGTCGTCTATGCGTTCGCCGTTTATAAAGGCGCCGCGAGTACCGCATAGACCGCATCCGTAGCCTAAATTTAGCAGCGTAGCGCAGATAAGCGCTGCGGTCGTGGTTTTGCCGTTGGTACCCGTGATGCCGATGATTTTGATGTTCTCGTCGATGCCTAGCAGTCGTTTGCATTCGCTCAAATTTATGATTTTTGCACCCTTTGCTTTGGCGGCGGCTTCAAATTTGGCGTTTGTCGCCGTTTTAACGAAATAACAACCCGCTTCGCAAACGCTAGAGTTATCGGTAACAAAGCCTTCTTTAACGTAAATTTTCATTCTGCGCCCTTTTGTTGATTTCGCGAGCCAGCGCGCTTAGCCGTTCGTCGCCGGCAAACATCACGGCCGCGGTTTCGATGTAGTTTAGTCCCATTTCGATGAAGTCGTTTTTGATAAGATTTTGCAAAAACTCGAGGAAATCGTCGCGGTTGTCGATCATCACGCGCGTGGAAAACATAATGTCCTCAAAGACGCTTTTAAACCCACCGCGCCTAACCGCATCCATGAAGTCGGCATAGCTAATGGCGTTTTGCTCCTCGTGATCCTCGTCTTCGTCGATTTTTGCCTCAAGCGCGCCCAAAATTTCGTCCAAATCCGCAGGACTCATACCTAATTTGTCTTTTAGCTTAAATATCTCAAAAAGCGTCATCGCCTCGTCGCGGCGGGTTTTAGCAAGCGAGCAAAGCGTGATGAGAAAGAGTAGTTTTTCGTCCGGCTTTTTGTCGTAGGCGAGCGAAAAATAGCTCGCGGCGGCGTCAAATTCGCCCTTGTTAAACGCTCTTAGCCCCGCTTTTTTGTAATCAGTCAAATTTAACTTCCTCGCCGATAGGGATATTTACGACGCTAAGTTCGGGGTGGATATCCGTGCGTAACTGGCGCTCGATGCCGTATTTTAGCGTAGTAGTGCTAGCTGCGCAGCCGTGGCAGTGGCCGGTGAGGCGGACGTAAATTTTGCCGTTTTTGATACCTAGCAACTCCATGCCTCCGCCGTCGTTTTCAAGCATCGGCATAACCTTTTGCAAGCTCGCTTTTACGGGCTTTAAAAGCTCTTCGTCGGTAAATGGAATCATTTTTCGCCTTTTAAATTTTTTTGGAGTATTATAGCAGATAAAATTTTAAATGCGCTACGCCGGCTCGTTTGAAATTTAACTCGTTCTAGCGCGAGCGGCGATTAAATTTAGCCTTTTTGTCGCATCTTTGTTTTTTTATGTTTAAAATTATATAATCGCTTAAATTTATTTTAAGGAGAATCTATGAAAAAAACGGCCTTGTTGCTAGCCGTGCTTTGCGCGTGCGCTCTAGCCAAAGACTACGAATACGCGCTTGAAAGCACCTCGCAAAAGATATACGAGGAGCCGGCTCTTAGCTACGTTACGCGCCAAATTTACGACGCCAAAGAGCATAAAACGCGGGTCGTTACCGAGTCCGAGCTAAAAGACGGCGGCAAAAATAGATACAAAGAAGTAAGCTACTTCGGCAAAGACGGCGAGCTGGCTAAATTTTACGCCTATGATTATGACTTCAAGGCTGAAAAATGGCGCAAGATAAACGAATATAAAGCAAGCCTTAAAAACGGAGTATCTACGCAGGAGACGACGGGCTACGTTCGAGGCGTTAAAAACGCTAGCAAAACCGTCTCAAAACGCACAAACGGCGTATATGAAGAGACCGGATACGAACTAAAAGCGGGCAAATGGCAAAAATCGTCTCTTGCTCGTGCTACTTATAACGGAAGCGGTCAAAACGAGCTAACCGTTTATAGCGTTTGGGATGGTGCAAAATGGCAGCCTAAAGAAAAAATGCTCTATCTCTACGATGCAAACGAGCAGCCTATAGGCTATGAAAGGTCGCTGTTTGAAAACGGCGCGTGGGTACCGTCTCAAAAAGAGATCATTGCAGGCGACGTTCGCGGTAAATACGAGCGCGTAAGCAGCGTCTACGTAGACGGCGCATGGCAAAACTCGCAGGTGTCTAGGCACGAGGCCGCAAACGGCAAGGACGTGACGATAACTTCTGTCTGGGATAACGAGAAAAAAGGGTGGAAAAACAGCTACAAAGACGTGATCGTAGTTAGCGGCGCGGACTTTGAGACGGCGGCGTTTTCGTGGGATAACGAGAAAAAAGAGTGGAAGCAGGAGTTTTCTAGTCGCAACGTCTACGATAAGTCTGGCGAGCGTCTGCTTACGCAGCGATACGGGGCTAAAGACGGCGACAAAAAGCTAGTCTACGGCTACGATGCGCGCGGCGATAACGTGAGCGTAGACGTCTATGAGCTAGTTAGCGATGCAAACGGCAAAAGATGGGCGCAAAAAGAGCGCATCGAGGCGACTTTTGACAGCGATATACTCGCCGAGGATGTAGTATACGGCGGCTCGCTGATGTCATTTGATATGCAAAGCAAGCATGCGATGACCGCTTATAAAAGATACGTTTTTGCGGGCGGCAAGGCTAAACTAGCCCAAGAGCGCGAATGGAGATACAAAAGGCTAAAATAAATTTAGTCGGCGTTTGGGCATTAAATTTAGTCTTTACTAAATTTAGGCTTTTGCTGCGCCTTGGGGCTATGATTTGCGCCCTAACGCGAAGATATCTAAAAAACTAAAATTTAGGAGAAATATGCAAAATTTAGAGCAAATTTTAGCGTCGCTAGACGAGAGCGCGCAAAAGGTTTTGGTTTTAGGATGCGCAAAACACCCCGTTTGGGACGATGCGAACGAGGTTTTCGCGCTAGCTACGAGGCAAATTTTAGATAAAAGCCTAGGGCGACAAGAAGACACGGATTACGGCGGGACGGTTAAATTTTATGGTGCCGCGCCGATTGCATTTATCGGCGTACATACGCGCATCGTGCGAAGAAGCATAGGATTTTTACTCACGCAGCGGCATCTTTTGGTTAAATTTGACGCCTCGGCCGCAAACGCGGACGAAGTAGCCGCGGCATTTAGGCTCGGCGAGCATTCGCCTGACGAGCTGGAAAATCTCGCGTGGCAAGAGCTAGAAAAATGCAAATTTGAAATCGAGGACGAGATGAAAGCGGCGATGAAAACTGCGCTAAAAGCGATCTTGCGGGCGGTTTTCGAGGAGGGCGTTAAGGCCGAGGAGCGCACGATCGCGGATAAAATTTTGGAGCTTGAGCTGGGCGAAGCGCTAAAAACGCCGCTTGACGAGACGAAGCTGCTATCAAAATCGCTTAGCGTCTTTAAGCCCGTCTCGCCGATGCTTCACAGCCTTGACCGCTCGCTTTTGGGTAAGCCTTACGGCGTGATACTGGACGAGCGCGGACTTATTAGCCGCGAGCTGATGGAAGAGCCGGTTTTTAGCTCGTGGGGCGAGATCAGGGGCGCGCAGATCGAAGTAAAAGAGGATGCCGTAATAATCGGCGAAAAAGAGCATAAGATACCTTTTGAGCTAAAAGATAAAAAGGAAAATTTCGCCGAGTTTTTAAAATTTACGGCGCAGACTAGGGCGTAAATTTAGCGCGCTTTTGATCGGATTTGCGCGTAAATTTAAGGAAAAATATGAAAAATTTGCTGCTAGGCGCGGTCGCTGTCTGGGCGTTTTGCGGTTGCGCAGAGCTAAAGCCTAGCGCGGACAAGGACGTCGCTTTAATCGACGTGCCCGAGAAAAACTGGACGAGATACGAGGATACGGACGGCGCGCTAAAAGAGGTCGCGTTTTTCACAGCGTCTTTTTCCGAGCGGTTTCGCACGTCTTTTAAAAACGGCGAAAAGATCGGCTTTACGCTAACCAAACAAGAGGGCAAAAAGCTGCCCGTAATGCTGGGCGACATGTATAAGGCCGAGGACGGCGCGTTTACGGTCGCGGGACTAGATGCCAGGGGGCGCGAGTGGAGCGGCGACGAGAAGCTGCGAAGGTCGAGGCGGATCAAAATTTACGAATTTAAAGAAGGCTCCGTCAAAGTAACGGATTATGGGGCAGAGGGCGGCGTCTGCGAGGCATTTTACGCTGGCAGAAAGATAAGCATGGCGAGCGTAGAAAGCCGCGACGGCGAGGACTCGCGTGAAATTTTGACCGTTCGAACGCAAGGCGAAATCTCGCTTGAAGTCGTCAAAATTTTTAGCTCGCAAGAAAACTCTTCGCCGCAAAATTTGCTCGCCTCGGACGAAAAAGGCTCGCACGGCGCGCAAGCTAGGGGCGAAGAGCTAACCAGGCAAGCCCAAACGCTAAAAAACATCGTCTGCGCGGGGTTTGGCGGAAAATAAATTCGGGTTTTATCGGCTGAAAAACAGGCGAGACGGAGCGAAACAGCGTCAAGCTGCTACGTCGCTTGAACGCGAAAAGCTTAACCGTAACGGCACGCGCGAAGACGGTGCGCCGAGCGAAGCGTAAATTTAAGCGCGTTTATCGCTATTTTAAAGTAGCGCGGACGGCGACAGCGAGGGCACAGGACGGAACGTCGTCTGAAAAATTAAATTAGCGCCTAAAAATTTTATGGTTTGCGCGGCAGGAGGAAAATTTAGCCGCATTTTGCAGGCTTAAATTTTAAAGCAGCGTCGGCTTTGCAAATTTCGTAAAACCCAAAAGGCGCGTGAATGCTTGCGTAAATTTAAACCGGGAAGTAAAAACAAATCCAAAACGCTTGCAAAAATACGGCTGGGGAAGCTCAAATTTAGTCGGCTCGGTAAAACGCAAAACGTAAGCGCGTCTTGCTTGCGGCATTGCTTTCGCTTGGCAGCGCGTTATGTGCCAAAAATAAATGTTACCCGCGCGTTTTGGGCGTCCTTGATTTCAAAAAACGACTTAAATTTTCTTACTATGCGCGTCTAAAAGGCGATTAAATTTTATTTGTGTATAATTGCAAGCAAAAATCTTGCCGGTCTAGCGCGTCCGCAAAAGCGCGGCAAAGGCGAGCTAAACGGCAAGCAGAGCCAAAAAGGAGAGAAAAATGCTAAAAAAGATGGCGGATACGATAAGGTTTTTATGCGCGGATATGGTGCAGCAGGCAAACAGCGGGCATCCGGGCGCGCCGATGGGGCTAGCAGACGTCATGGTCGTGCTGGCTAAATTTCTAAATCACAATCCTAAAAATCCAAACTGGCTAAACCGCGATAGGCTCGTGTTTAGCGGCGGTCACGCAAGCTCGCTCGTGTATAGCTTTTTGCATCTTAGCGGCTATGATCTTAGTCTTGATGATCTAAAAAACTTCCGTCAGCTAGGCTCCAAAACTCCGGGTCACCCAGAGATCCACACCAAAGGCGTCGAGGTCGCGACCGGACCTCTAGGCCAAGGCGTGGCAAATGCGGTGGGCTTTGCTATGGCGGCAAAATACGCGGCCAATCTACTAAACGAACCGGAAAACGCCGTCATCGATCATAAAATTTACTGCCTCTGCGGCGACGGAGACTTGCAGGAGGGTATCAGCTACGAGGCCTGTGCGGTCGCGGGCAACCTACACCTAGATAACCTCGTACTGATCTACGACTCAAACAACATCACGATCGAGGGCGACACGAGTATCGCTTGGAGCGAGGACGTGAAGGCGAGGTTTGAGGCTCAGGGCTGGGACGTCGCGCGTATCGACGGCCACGACTACGATCAGATCGAGTTTGCGCTCGAGCAAGCCGCCGAAAAGGAGCGCCCGTATCTCATCATCGCAAACACCCGTATAGCAAAGGGCGCGGGCGAGCTAGAGGGCAGCCACCACAGCCACGGCGCGCCGCTTGGCGAGGAGATCATAAAGGCCGCTAAAATCGCAGCAGGCTTTGATCCTGAGCGTAAATTTGCCGTTGACGAGGACGTGCTGATTCGCTTCCGTGCCGCGATAGAAAAGGGCGACCTAGCCGAAGCTCAGTGGAATCAAAAAGTGCAAAATTTAAGCGCCGAGAGCAAAAATATGTTAAATTCGCTGCTAAATCCTGACTTTAGCAAGATAAATTTCCCTGATTTTAGCGGCAAAAAGCTAGCTACTCGCGACAGCAACGGCATCATCATGAACGAGATTGCGCGCGCGATGCCCGGCTTTATCGGCGGTAGCGCGGATCTGGCTCCGTCAAACAAAACCGAGCTAAAGGGCATGGGCGACTTCCCTAACGGCCGCAACATCCACTACGGCATCCGCGAGCACGCCATGGCTGCGATAAACAACGCGGTCGCTAGATACGGGCTTTTCTTGCCGTTTAGCGCGACGTTTTTTATCTTTAGCGACTATCTAAAGCCGTCTGCGCGTATCGCCTCGCTGATGAGTATCAGGCACTTTTTTATCTTTACGCACGACAGCATCGGCGTGGGCGAAGACGGCCCGACGCATCAGCCTATCGAGCAGCTTAGCACATTGCGCGCGATGCCGAATTTTTACACTTTCCGTCCGGCTGATGGCAACGAAAACGCGCTTTGCTGGAAAGCGGCGTTAAATTTACGCGCTCCAAGCGCCTTCGTGCTTAGCCGTCAAGGCCTAGCTCCGCTTGAAAAAGGCGAATTTGGCAGCGTAGAAAACGGCGCGTATCTGTTAAAACGCGGGCAAAACGCCAAAATCACGCTAATAGCTAGCGGCAGCGAGGTGGAGCTCTGCGTCAAAGCGGCTGAAATTTTATCCGCTAAGGGTATCGGCGCAAACGTCGTCTCCGCGCCGTGCTTTGACCTGCTTTGCGAGCAGCCGTGCGAGTATGTGGATAAAATTTTAGATCCGCAAACCAAAATCATCGCCGTCGAAGCCGCAAGCGCGCTGGAGTGGTATAAATTTGCTGACGAGATCTACTCGATGAAGAGCTTTGGCGAGAGCGGCAAGGCGAGCGCATTGTTCGAATACTTCGGCTTTACGCCTGAAAAGATCGCGGAATTCGCGCAGGAAACGGCGAAGTAAATTCGACTTTCGGGGCGAGATTCGGTTTAAATTTTGCCCTGATTTTAATCAAATTTGGCGTCAAAATCGCCAAATTTTGGTTTGAACTTAAATTCGCCGAATTTAACGGCGAAAATCGCCTTGCCTAGTTAAATTCGAGCGGCGCAGACTGCGTAAATTTATAAAGCTTGCTTATATAGGGAGCCAAATTCGGCGATTTGACCGATGTTTTTAAATTTAGTCCAGACATTGCTTTGTTAAATAAATATTAATTTTAGGAGATAAATTTGAAACTCGAAGATATCGCTTTAAACGAGCTTTGCATGTTTGAGTTTTACATACCTCAAAGCGACAAGCCGATTTTGGCGGATTTATCGCTGGCGCTAGAGGAAGGGGCGCGCCCTTTGACGCAAGAGCTAAAGGTCAAAGTAGCCAGGCTCATAAACCTATCGGCAACATGGTATCCGCTCGCCGTAAAAAAGATAAAAGACGAATTTAACGGCGACGTCGATTTGCGGCTCGTCGGCCTAAATATCCTAACGGACGAAACGCAAAAAGAGTTTATCTTCGGTTTAAATTTTGACGTTTCCAAAGATGAAGAGCACGGCAGAGGATTGCAAATGTCTTTCCCGAGCTTTGAAATAATCAAACACGGCGATGCAGAAGCGTCGATGTTTTTGGATTATTAAAGGGCGCCAAGCTAAGCGCGGCCTAGGCACGCCAATATTAAGGGCAAGCGACGTGAAATTGATTAAATTTGCAGAGCAAGCCGCTACGAAAGACTAGACTGTGGACAAATACGAGATATTTATCTGTTTGATGCTGATTTAAATATTATTATACTAATGATCGAAGATCTGAACGGAATTCTTTTAGACGGTAGCAAATTCGGATTATTAGAGGATTGTTTAAAATCAAATACAAAAATAGAGTAAAAGTAGATTTAAAAATAAAACCTAAGGATAAAGTTATGAATAAATTTGACTTATTGGCTCTATTTGAAACCGAAAACGGCGTGGCGTTTCCAAAGGCTTACAAAGAGATATTAGGCAGCTTTGAGAGCTATATTATCTACGATTACCGCGTAAATGAATTTGGAGTCCAAAAAACGAAGGATCTAAATTTTTACGGCATTTCAAGGCTCTTTGAAGATATAGATAAAACGCACAAGCTGTATCAGTTCGTAGCGAGCGAAATTTCATCCTCGGTTATAGACCCTGATAAAACTTTTACCTTCGGCGGACTTAGCGACGGGGTGGAGTTATTTTTTGATTTAAGGGATATGTCTATCTGGAGATATTATTTAGATGATAGCAGCACCGCGCAGATAGAGCCTAGCTTTGAGGCGCTGATGAGAAAGTCTTCTTTCGTAACGCGCGACGGCGATTTGGCTTTGTATTAAAGCGATAAACAAAAAAGAAGAGCAATGGCGCTAAGGCAAAAATTTAATAAAATGCATGAATACGAAAGCCTGGTGCGAAATTTCGTCTGCGAATCCGATGACTATGAGGATAGACTGATCGCGGTCGTAACGGAGGCGTTTGATTTTTCTTTGAAAAATCTTCGCGTCATAAACGATGCGTATAAAAACTACGAGATGCATTGGTTTGAAGTTTGCAACAGCGCGCTGTGCGGGGCGCTAGGCGCGCTACTGGATAAAGAAGAGAAGCTAAGAAAATCCCAAAAGCTCGCGCTGTTTTTTAAGGGGTTCATTTTTCAGGAAAAATATAGAAGCAACCGCATGGATTTTATCTTTATCCTAAAAATCATGAAAAGAAAAAGCGACATCGCAGACGTCGCCGCGGATAAAGATATCTGGCGAGCCGACGGATTTACTCAGTTTGGACTGGTAGAGGCTATATATAAGCTAAAAATTCCGGGCTTTAGCAGCGAGTTTTTGCAGATGAAAAAATCGCTCAAAAAGACGTGGACAAACAGACGCAAAGATACGTCGGCAAATATCTGGAAAAAGAAAAATCGCGGTTAGAGGGTGTCAAATAGACGCGCAAGCCCTTTGCCCAAAGGTCGCGCGGGTAATTCCCGCCAAAATAGGCCGCGGGCGCCGTGAGAGGCAACCCTAAATTTACCGCAAAGGCGCGTCGGCATAATTTAGCTTAGCCGCATTTGCAGTAAAAATATCAAAAACGCCGCGACGCAAAATGCGGTTTTAAACGCCTGAGCCAGAATTTAAGACGGCAAAATTTAACTCTAGCTAAGCAAGCCGACAAAGTAAATTTAATCATAGTCATACCAGACGCAAATTTAGCTCGGGCTTTGTTAGCCGTGGCTATTTTAGCGGCAGATAAATTTTATCTAATCAGCCGGCTACGGCATACCGAATTTTGCGTTTTTGCTAGCTGCCGCTTTATCCGACTAGGCCGGACATTTAGGCAAACGAGTAAATTTATATTGCCGTTTAAAGCTCAGAAGGCCTAAACTCGCCCTACTTTTGCGCTTTTATCTCTTCTAGCGCGCTTTTTATCCGAACAGATTCGCGCTCGCAAAATTTTTCGTCGCTGTTTTGCTTGATTAAAGCCTCTTGCCCCGCTTGCGCCTTTTGCAGCTCGCTAAATTTAAGCTCAAACAGCCTAAAGGCTTGCGGATCGTTTTCTAGCTGTTTGGCTTTCATTTCATAAAGCTCGTTTAGATAAATTTTACTTTGCTTCACGTACTCTTCGCACGCGTTTTGAGCGCCCAAAGCTAGCGCACTAAGTGCGCAAAATATTAATATTTTTCTCATCGCCGTCCTTTAAATTTTGCCTGATTATACTCTTTTTTAGGGTTTAAATTTTATAATTTCTAAAAATTTAAAGGCGAAAAATGAGACGAAAAGATAGAGAACTAACCGCGCAAGAAGGCCTTGAGATCATCGATGCATGCGAATACGGCACGATTTCTTGCATTACGGACGAGGGCGAAATTTTTAGCGTGCCTATTTCGGTCGTGCGCGAGGAAGGGAGCGTGTTTTTGCACGGCGCGCCCGCAGGCTCTAAGGCAAAGCTGCTAAATGACGGCAGAAACGTGACGCTGGTTTGCGTGAGCTATGCGCGGGTGCCGATTTTGACGGACGAGCAGCTAGACGCGATAAAAGACGACGGCAAAGCGCTTGGCGCGAAGGTTTTTACGACAGAATACAAATCCGCTATCGCAGAGACTAAAGCTTATATCGTGACGGACGAGGCGGCGAGACTGCGCGCGCTACGCCTGCTTAGCGAAAAATACACGCCAAAGTATATGCGAACCTTTGACGTTGCCGCGGCTCACGGGCTAAAGGCGATGAATATCTACGAGCTAAAAATCGCGAGCATAACGGCAAAAGCAAAGATTATTCGCGACTAACCCGTGCCAAATCGGCTAAATTTCAGCCTTAAATTTACGTTTTTGGCTTAAAACGGAGCAAATTTAAATGCCGCTCGGTAAGCCGGCTTTGAAAAACGAGTAAAAATATCGGTTAAATTTGCCTCATCCGCTACGAAACCTAAAAGGGCAAATTTAGCGAATTTGGCGCGGTGAAAATTAGATAAAAAATTGTATGTTTTTAAAGGGGTTTCCCTCCAAAAGGAGGGGAAAAATCATTTAGGTAGAGTTGCGATAACTTGCTTCATTTGATCGATAGCAGGTTTGCAAGCCGCTTCTTGGGCATCTTTAGGTAGCGCGGCGAATTGATTTTTTTGATCTTCGTAAGTCGATTTCATAGCCGCCATTTGCGGATTGTCTTTGGTTTTTTCGACGAACTCGTCAACTAGTTTAAAGTACTCCTCGCATGCAGGCGAAAGCTCCGCCGCAGACGCGCTAACGCCCATTATGCCAAGAGCGGCAACTACTAATAATGACTTTTTCATTATGTCTCCTTGTTTGAAATAGACGGGCATTATAGCCTCTTTTTTAAAACAAATATTTAAAAATAAATTTAAAGTTTTTTTCGGCTTCGCGCTCTTTGTCGGCGCTAAAATCGGCGTAGGCGCGGCGTTTGTCTAGTTTAAAAAAGGTAAATTTAGCCGTAGCGCGACAAAGCAGCCCGGACGCGGAGCTAAATTTAACCCGCCCGCTCCCGCAAATCCGCTTCTTAATTTAAATTTGACTATAATGTCTTAAAATTTAAAAGGAGCAAATTTGCAAAATTTCGCCTTGAAATTTCGTCCGACGAGCTTAGACGAGATCTGCGGACAGCGCGAGCTGGTGGGCGTTTTTAAAAAATTTATCGAAAACAAAAAAATCCCGCACAGCATATTTTACGGACCCGCAGGCTGCGGCAAGACGAGTTTTGCTCGCGTCGTCGCGCGGTCGATGGAGTATGATTTTTACGAATTTGACGGCGGAAATCTCAAAATCGAGGAGTTTCGCAAAATCCTAAAAAACCACGAAAACGCGCTTTCTAAGCCGCTATTTTTCATCGACGAGATCCACCGCCTAAGCAAAACGCAGCAAGAAGCCCTGCTGATACCCATGGAAAACTACCGCGCCGCCATTATCGGAGCTAGCACCGAAAATCCCTATTTCACGCTAAGCTCGGGTATCCGCAGTCGTTCGATGCTCTTTGAGTTTAAGCCGCTTGCGAGCGAGGATTTTGAAAAGCTGCTTGAGCGTGTGAGGGGCGAGGTTAAATTTGACATCTCAGAAGAAGCCAAAGCCTATCTCGTAAAAAGCAGCGGCGGAGATGCGCGCGGGCTGCTAAATTTGCTAGAGTTTGCCGTGAGTCTGGGCGAGAAAATAACGTTAGAGAATTTAAAAACGCTGCGAGCTAACGCTGTTAGCGAAGGCGTTAGCGAGGACGACGTGCATTACGGGCTGGCAAGTGCCTTTATAAAAAGCCTGCGCGGTAGCGATGAAAACGCCGTCATATACTATCTAGCGCGGCTTATAGATGCGGGCGAGAGCGCTGATTTTATCGCGCGAAGGATGGCGATATTTGCTAGCGAGGACATCGGTAACGCAAACCCTAACGCACTAAATTTAGCCGCTAACGCGCTTGCCGCCGTTAGCAAGATCGGCTTTCCAGAAGCTCGTATAATCCTCGCTCAGTGCGCGATGTATCTGGCTCACTCGCCAAAGTCAAACTCCAGCTACAAGGCCATAAATGCGGCGTTAGCCTATGTAAAAAACGAGCCGCCGCTAGCCATCCCGCCATATCTCATCAACACCGCACCCGAGGCCAAGGACTATCTGTATCCGCATAGCTTTGGCGGCTGGGTAGAGCAAAAATATCTCGAAAAGCCGCTTAAATTTTACGAAAGTAACGGCATCGGCTTTGAAAAGACGCTGGACGAGTGGCTAGCAAAAATCAAATCAAAAGGCTAAATTTAGGCTTTACTTCGCCAAATTTAATTTGCGGCAAGCATAAGGGCAAATTTTAAAAAGAAGTGTAGATAAAAGAGCAAAATTTAGCGTACATCGCAAATTTAAAGATAGAGGGTGCGCCCTGCCCGTAACGCCGCACCGCTGTGTAGTTTTGCCGATATGCTGGACCAAACATATCTATGGCCGTAAAGCGACGAAAATGGCGGGGGCTTTGGAAGCAAGGCTTTTAAGATGATGGTTTGTTTTATTCGCGTGCGGCTCTTGACGCGACCGTCAAGGAATTTACGCGGTTTAAGCCTATAAGGTAGCGTCAAATTCGTGCGGTAGAAGTGAAATTTGCCATTGAATTTAAACCTGAAAGCAAGCCCTCAGATAGTCCGCGAGGCATTGCTGGCTTGCCTAATTTTATAAAAATCGGCACAAAGCGGTAAATTTAACCTAATCAAGCAAAAGGCGGGCAAATTTAGCAAAGACGGCTAAGCGATTTAGCGCCAAAGCCTTTTAAGCGCGTTTGATAAAGTTTTAGTAAAACCAAGAGTCAAATACGTTTCGCCGCGCTACGTCCGTGCAGGAAAAACAGCGAATCGCTCATAAAAGCCGCCTAAAAATGCGTAAAAAATTTAAAAATTTTAGCCCTGCTAAGCCCTCATTGCGGGATAAATTTAGAAATTGTCAATCAAAAACGCCTTAGAGCGCAAAAAATCTACCGTAAAACCTAGCTAGCAAGAACGCGCTTGTCGCTAGTAAGCCGAAAGTCGGCACAAAATTTTAAGCCAAGCTAAAAAATTTTTCTTATTTATTCTAATTTTATTTTTTTTTAAATATACTTGAAAAATTTTAAATATTTAAAGGCAAAATCCATGCTCACCGATATCGTAAGCTCCGTAAATTCATTCCTTTGGGGGCCGTATTTTCTCATCGCGCTGCTTTGCGGCACGGGGCTTTACTTTACGATTAGGCTTCGCTTCGTACAGATTTTTAAATTTAAAGCGGGGCTTTACGGACTGTTCGGCAACTTTTCGCTACACGGCGAGGCAGCGGGAAAATCGGGTATGAGCTCGTTTCAAGCAGTCGCTACGGCCGTCGCGGCGCAGGTGGGCACGGGCAACCTCGTGGGTGCCACGACCGCGCTTATAATGGGCGGTCCGGGCGCGATATTTTGGATGTGGTGCGCGGCATTTTTGGGCATGGCGACGAATTTTGCCGAGATATGCCTAGCGCAAATTTACCGCGCAAAGGACGATAGCGGCCACGTGATCGGCGGGCCTGCGTTTTATATCAGCCGCGGACTAAAGAGCCGTTACGCCAAAGCCCTGGCGGCGTTTTTTGCGCTAGCGATCATTTTGGCGCTGGGATTTATGGGAAATATGGTTCAAGCTAACTCCATCTCAGATGGCTTTAAGGGAGCGTTTGGTATCCCAAACTGGGCTAGCGGGCTGTTTTTAGCGGCGATTTGCGCCATGATTTTTATCGGCGGCGTCAAGGCCATCGCGCGCGTAGCAGAAAAGATCGTGCCGCTAATGGCGATCCTCTACGTCGCGGTCGGACTTGTGATCATTTGCTTTAATCTTGATAAAATTCCCGGCGTCATAGCGCTTATATTCGAGGCCGCATTTAATCCGTCCGCAGCCTGGGGCGGCGCGACAGGGGCTACGATAGCTACGGCAATGAGATACGGTATCGCGCGCGGGCTGTTTTCAAACGAAGCCGGCATGGGCTCTACCCCTCACGCGCATGCCGCAGCTAACGTCAAACACCCGGTAGATCAGGCGGTACTCGGCATTATGAGCGTGTTTGTCGATACCTTTATCGTGCTAAACATCACCGTTTTTGTCGTACTAAGCGCGGACGTGATACGTTTTGAAAACGGCAAAGCCGTGCTAACCGGTATCGCGCTCGTTCAGGAGGCCTTTTCCTCGCATGTTTTGGGGCATACGGGCGGATATAGCTTTGTGGCGGTTTGCTTGTTTTTCTTTGCGTTTACGACGATACTTGGGTGGTATTATTTTGCCGAGATAAACGTTCGCTATCTTTTTGGCGCCAAATTCGTGCGCGTCTTGCAAATTTTAGTCGTCGGGTTTATATTTTTAGGCAGTTTGCTTAAGATAAATTTCGTCTGGGAGCTAGCGGATATGTTTAACGGCCTTATGGTACTGCCGAATTTAATCGCCATCATCGCGCTAAGTCCGGTCGTGGTTAAACTCCTAAAAGACCACGATACGGGCAAGGAATACGAACAGAAAAACTATGTAAGAGAGCCGAATTTATTTTAGAAAACTTAAAATTTTAATGTAATTTCTATTTTATATATTTTTGCTGTAATTTTAAGAATTGATTTCAGTTAGATTTGTTACAATTTCCTATATTTTTAATCTAAATCTAGGAGATCGTTATGAATATAACTCAGACGCAAATTTCGGCGCTTTACGTCGGACTCTTCGGCAGATCGAGCGAAGGCGCGGGCAGTAAGGCTTGGCTGGGTGCTGCAAATACGCAAAATTTAAGCGTTTCTACCATCGCAAACACGATGCTAGACACCGTAGCGGCAAAAGAGTTTTTCGGCGATAGCGTAAACGAAAACGCAAATTTCGTCGAGCATATATACGCTAACGTATTTGGCAAAGGCGGAGCTAATCTAGACAAAGAGGGCAAAGCCGGCTGGACGAAAAAGCTAAACGACGGCGAAGATAGAGGAAAGGTCGCGGCCGATATGCTAAAGGCCGCTTGCGACCCCGTTCACTCAAATGCCGCCGACGAAGCTACGAAAAATGCGCATAATCTCTTGATAAACAAGATAATCGCCTCAAACGTCGTAGCCGACCTCATTAAAGACGTTCCAAACGGCGGCGATATAAAGGAGCAATTAAAAGCTTTTATCCAGATAAATAAAACCATTACGCCCCACTCAAACGCGACCGACATCAAAAGCGCCGTGCTAGCGGGCGCTAAAAGCTTAAATTTGACCGTAGACGAGGCAAAGTTAGACGCTGCGCTAGATGCCAACTCTAAGGTAAAAATCATCTCCGGCATAACCGGCAAAACGGAGGATGAAATCTCAAAAGAACTCGCTCCAAAACCCGCCCCTACGCCGGATCCTAAGCCTGACCCTGCGCCCGATCCAAAACCTCAACCTCAGCCGGGTCCTAAACCGACCCCGACTCCAGACCCCAAGCCGCAACCTCAGCCTACTCCAAACGACGGCGTAGAGGGCGCGCTAAAACAGATGCTAGCATCCGCCTCATCGACCGAGGTCATCGGCTACTCGGCAAAGATAGAACACGGCGGTAAAAAATACTTCGTAAGCATAAGAAGCGCGGATAACGACGGCGTAAATTTAAGCGCCGATCAAAAGATAAATTTATCGGTCCAAAACGGCGCGGTTAAAACCGCCGAGGGCAAGACGCTAAAAGCCGACGTTTATACGGTAAAAAACTTCCCGACGGGCGATAGCTTGGAGGCGGAAAAAGGCACGGCGATACTTGGCGCATTTACCAAAGACGGGCACGAATTTAGCGCCAAAGATCAAGAAAACGGCGTCCCTTACAGCCACAGCCTCCAGCCTAGATCGGGCGTTAAATTTAACGACAACGGCTTTTTCGAGCGGCCGTTTGGCCTGGTAGAGGGTACGACAGACGGCGTCAGCGCGCAAAAAGTAGATAAAGGCGCGGGCGGTATGGTTTATAAGCTCGTAAAAGACGGACAAACGACTTATTACGTTACAAATAAAGAGGCCGTTCCGCATTTTAACTCGCATACCGGCACCGTCGTCATAGAGGGCGCAAAACCCGGCGACAAGGTCAAATTTGCAGGAGGCGCAGACTCGCTTACGCAGGCTCAAAACGAGGACGGACTGCAAGCGGGCGCAAAGCAGTTTATCAAAGACGGCGATGACACTATCCTTTACGCTAACGGTAAAAACGCGGGCTTTAGCAACTCGGATGATTTAAAGATCGTATTTAAAGGCGTTAGCATCGATCCGACGGCAAAAGACGGAGTCTTTACGCTAAAGCAAAACGTTTTAGCCGACGGCGCCATCAAGGCAACCGACGCGCAGGGCTTTTACCAAGCTCTTTGACGACGCGCCTGCTCTTAAGCTAGACGGCACGGAAAACGTCTATAAAAAAGAGGGCAAATTTTACCAAGACGCGCAAGCTACCAAGCCTTTAGACGCGGATGCGCTAAACATAAAGGCCGTTAAATTCGCTAACGGCGACGTTTATACCTTTAGGTCTGCGAAAAAATCGCAATCCCAGGACGCGGTAAAAGCCTACGACGAACAAAGCTTAAGCTCAAATTCGCAAAAAGGCGACGCGCTAAAAAGCGGCGATACGACTTACGAGTTTTTCGACAAAGGCAACGTCGCAAAGATATCAAGCGATGATTTTACGTTTGAAAACGGCGCACAGTATCTAGGCTCGCTAAATTTAGACGGAGCCAAAAACATAACCAAAGAGTCGTTTTTATACGGCAAGCTAGGAGATAAAATTCTACCTAACGCGTACTCAAACATAACTACTGGCGGAGTTAAATTCGAGCTCAAGCAAAACGGCGATATAAAATCTTTAGTCGCAAGCTTTGAAAAGGCTAAGGAGATATTAAGCGGCGCGCTAAAAGATAGGATCGCAGACGGCGCAGTAGAGCTTAGCAAAGATAGCGCGCTAACAAACGCCCAGCTACAAACGTTAGCTCAAAATGCCGCTAAATTTGCTAACGGCGCGGTAAAATCGGCTGTTCTAAGTGCGGCTGAGCTAACGTCGCTCAACAAAGATGCTGCGGATAAAATCGCAAATTCGGCCGTAATGCTAACTGATAAAGACGCGTTTAGCAAAGAGTCTCTAAAAGCTTTAGGCGCGTTTAGCGACAAGCTAAAAGACGGCGCGATAGCTAAAACGCAAAAGCTAAGCGCGGCTGATTTTTACGAAATTTTCGGCAAAGGCTTTTTATCTAGCGACAAGCTCTCAAGCTATAAAATCGCAAACGACGCCCTAGAGATCGAAGATAGCGCGAATAATTTACAAAACGCAGTAGAAAACAGGCTTAATTATTTCGGCGAAAAGATAAAATCCATAAAAACCTCAGACGGCGCGGAGCTAAAAATCTCGGCCGCGAATTTTAATAAAATCGGTGCGGATAAATTTGACGCTAACGATAACATAAAACTAACGGGCGTTAGCTCAAACGATAAGGATGCTTTGCTAAGCGACAAGGTAGATAGCTTTGAAATCAATAGATCGTTAGAAGTAAGCGTAGACGAATACGCTAAATTTGTCGCCAAACTCGCCGGAAAAGGAAAATTCGATATCGCAGACGACTTTAAAAAAATCATGAAATTTTTAAAGACGGCGGATGTTTCAAAGATAGAAACGCTAAATTTAAGCGATAAAAACATCGAACTTAGCGCAAGCGACGTAGAAGAGCTGGCTAAGCTTGGCGATCTAAATTTGCATACTAAATACGGCACGCAAATCACGCTAAAGCAAAGCGCGCAAGAGCTAAACGCGGACGGTTCAAAGCTGCTAAAGGCCTTTGCGGGGCTGTCTTTTGGCGCCGGCAATGCCAAAAAACAGATCGACGTGCAAGGAGACGGCGTTTTAGAGCTTGATAAAGATACGTTTGAAACTTTTAAATTTGCCGCAGACGATAATCTAAAAATAACAAACGTAACAGGCTCGGTCTACGCAAGCGACGCCAAAGAAACCTTTACCTTTAAGCAAGACGCGTCTAGAGTCGTTATAAATGCCTTATCTAACGGCGACAAGCTTGATTTCTCCAGGTTAGCTTCTAACGTAACGTCTATCGGCGATCTAAACGTCGCCGCAGACGCGCAAACGCAGCTACAAGACGGCAAAATTTACTACGTTAGCGGTATGTCGGCAGGCTTTGCGTCCGGGTTTGATAAGATTTTCGGCGAAGGCAAGGCGTTTTTAACCAAAGCCGCAGGCAACGAAGAATCTATAATCCTAGCTAAAACTTACAGCGGTTTTGAGATATATAAGGTCGAAAATAACGGCGATAACGTAATAACTAAGGATGAGGTAAAATATATAGGCTCCGTTAGCGTGCACCGAGACTTTAATCTTAGCGCGGATAACATCGTGCTAGCGGCCGCATCAAAAAGCCTTAGCGCGGCGCAGTTTGCGACCGAAGCGGCAAAAGGCGCCGGCGGGCTAAATTTGCTAGATACGGCGGAAAACATAAAGCAAAATTTGGCAAATTTAATCTCAAACAAAGACAAAATAGCAAGCATTAGCAGCAGCGACGATAAGCCTATAAATTTAACCGCCTCGCAGCTAGGCGAGCTAAAAGGCAAATTTGCCCCTAGCCAAACGTTAAAAATAAGCGAGGCGCTAAAGGACGGCAAAACAGCGAGCGCGGACGGAGGCAAATATATCTTTACTCTGGATAAAGACGAGAAAAACTGGCAGCTGGAGAAATTCGGCGCAGACGATAAGCTTGATTTTTCAAAGGTATTTGAGGGCAAGCAGCTAAGCGCGGGCGAGTTTGACCTAAACGCAAACGGGCAAAAAGCGACGCTGCAAGACGGCAAGATCTATAAAGCCGAGCTAAGCTTTACGCCGTCAAATCAAGGCGGCGGCGCAAATAGCGAGCTAAACGCGCTTAAAAAGGTATTTGAAGAGTCGTTTGAAAAAGGTGCAAAAGCCCTGCTCATCGCTAAAAACCTCAAGCAAGAGGGCAACTCGTACTCCTATAACTACGTCTATAAGATCGAGGACGACGGCAACGGCAAGCTAGACCAGGGCGACATCAAGCTGCTAGGCATCGTAAATACCAATAGCGGCTTTCAAAACAACTACGACATAACCGCGGCTAACGCAGAGCTGTAGTTTTACGATGAAATTTAGTCGGCCGAGTCGGTCGGCTAAATTTAATTTACGTTTAACCCAAAATAAAGCACTTGGCCGCAATTATTGATTTTACGTCTATTTTTAACCACAATGCTTCGCTTTTAAAATTTACCGCAAATTTTAAACTAAAACAAATTTAAAGCGTCAAAATGAAAAAATTTTGCTTTCTTTGGCTGTAGCGGCGAGCTTGTCGCAGGTCTATGCGGCGCAACCCGTGCAAATGCAAACAAGCGCGCAGATCTAACATATTAGGTATGAGGCGGCGATCTTCACCACAATCGCGTCAAGCTAAACGCAAATGATCGCAGACGGGCGGCTATGGATATATTTCGCGTCAAGAACGGCAAGACCCCCTAGCGCCAAGATATCATCCAAGACATACCCAAAAAGCGAAAACGAGATACTATGTTTTAATTTTAGCCCGTTTTAGGGCTAAATCATCCGCAAAATTCGTAAAACTAAAATCCAAATTTAGCCGCCGATTCGCCGAAAAAGCGAGCGAAATTTAAACCGAAATTTAAGACGAACGTTTTGCGCTAAATGCGAATTTAAGCCGTCTTTGTCTGATTTTCGCCGCCTGCCAAATTTAGCCTTAAGCTCAAGCTCTCCCCGCCGTTTCTAAAACCACGCTTTTTAGCAAATTTACCCCGTTGGCGATATCGCTCCAGCTGGAAAATTCCGCCGGATTGTGACTAATTCCATCTTTAGACGGGATGAAAATCATAGTTGTCGGACAAAGTGCGCTCATATGCATAGCGTCGTGCCCAGCGCCGCTTGGCATGATTTCAAAGCTAAGCCCAAGGGCCGCGGCTTTTTGAGTGATGAGCTTGATGAGGCGGCCATCTAGCGCACACGGCTCGTCGAAGGCTAGCTGCTTGATCTCGCATTTGACGCCGCGCTGTGATTCGATGCGCGAGATTTCGCCCAGGATCTGCTCGTATGCCGCTTCGCGCGTTCGCAGGTCGATGCCGCGCAGGTCGATTAGCAGCGTAGTTTCGCCCGATACTACGTTCATGACGCCCGGTTTTACCGTGCAGTTGCCCGCGGTCGCCACCACGCCGTTTGCCGCGTTTTCGCGCGCGACGCTCTCGACGGCTAGCACTATCTGTGCCGCTGCGCAAAGCGCGTCGCGGCGGTACTTCATCGCGGTCGTGCCGGAGTGCTGAGCCTGGCCCTGCACGCGCACGCTAAATCTGTGCGGCGCGGCGATGGCGCTCACGACGCCGATTTGGATATTTTCGTTATATAGTAGCGGCCCCTGCTCGATGTGTAGCTCAAAAAAGCTCTCGTAGTTCGGCGTCAAATTTTTAGCCTTTTCGATACTCGCTAGATCGATGCCAAACTCGGCAAAGATCTCGCCTATAGCGCGCCCCTGAAAGTCGCGCACGTCTTTTAGCTTTTCATAACCCAGCTTGCCGCACATGACCTTACTACCAAGCGTCGCGATGTTAAATCTACTCGACTCCTCGCACTCAAAGACGATGAGCTCGAGCGGTCTGCGCGTCTGCACGCCTTCGTCGTTTAGTGCTCTAATCAGCTCTAGTCCGCCTAAAACGCCCAAAATCCCGTCAAATTCGCCGCCGTTTATCACCGTGTCTAGGTGCGAGCCAAACGCTACTGCCGGCAGCTCGGGCTGGGTGCCTTCGCGCCTAGCAAAGATATTTCCGATCGCGTCTATGCGTACTTTTAGTCCCGCTTCTTTACAGCGTGCGATAAATAGCTCCCTAGCGGCCTTATCCTCGCGCGTGTAGGCTAGGCGGCTCATCCCGGCGCCAAAACTTGCGTCATTTACGGCGTTTATCTCGCTAAAAAGCGCCTTAAGTCTATCTAAATTTATACTCATAGCTACTCCTTTGGGTTAAATTTAAGCCAATTTTAGCCGCTAGTTTTTAAATTTTAGCTTTAATATTTTTATTTAAGTATTTATTTGATTATTCGGATTTTGCGTTTTGGTTAGAGTCGGTAAAATTTACGAGCCGCGTATTTGCGTTTGCTAAATTTACTCGGCCTCTTTTGCGCTAAATGCAAAATACCGTGCGTAACTCGCCTCGTCGTCTACGTCGCCCAAGCAAATTAGCCCCTCGCTTTTGTCAAATTTTGCTTCAAAGCCCGCGTGATTTACGCTCGTATCGGCGGTTAGAAATTTAAGCCTTGGCAAAGCTAAAAGTGGTGTAACGTCTAAAATTTGATTAAGGTCAAGATGAATGTTTTCTAGCGCACTGCAAAATTTAAGCGCCGATACGTCCGTAAGAGCGTTTTGGCTAAGGTATAGCACGCATAGCTTTGCTAGATTTGCCAAAGGCGAGACGTCCGCGATACGGTTATCGTCCGCGCGCAGGCACTCTAGCTCGCTAAGCTCGCCGATGGGCGCTAGGTCTTGGACGGCATTTACTTCGATATTTAGCTCTTTTAGCTTCGCTAGCGCCGCAAGCGGACGGAGATCTTGGACGTAGTTTCTATCCAGCCAAAGCTCGGTTAAATTTACGAGGCGCGCAAGCGGCGAAACATCTGAAATATCGTTGTTTGAAAGCTTTAGCGATTTTAGTTTTTTTAGCTCGCTCAAAAACGAAACATCCTTAACCCCGCAGTCATAAAACTCGAGCGTCCTAAGCTCGCTAAGGCTTGCAAGCGGCATAAATCCGTGATTAAAACGCTAAAAAGCCGCAATTTTTTTAGCTTTTTAAATTTAGCTAGCGGTGCGGCGTCACCGCACGGGACGTCTAGATCTAGCGCCTCAAGCGAGCTAAGAGCTGGCAAATTTGAAAGATCACGCACGTTTTGCGAGCTGATTTCCAGAGATTTTAGATTTGCAAAATGCCCCAAATCAGCAAGGTCGCCGTCCGTAAATTTATCGCTGCAAAACTGCATTTTGGTTACGCCCGAAGCCGCCTCCTCGCTCACGTAGTCGCGGTTACCGATTCGGCGCAGCAGGCCGCTCTTTTTTAGCCTGGCTTTTGCCTTTTGCTCTACGATTTTGCTTTTAAAATTTACAAATTCGCTCATTTCCTCGCTTAAATTTGACACCTAAAATCTAAAATTTACGGCTAAAATTTATACGAAACGCCCGTATAAATCACGCTCTCGTATCTGCTGCGAACGATAGGCGAACGAGCTACTTCGTCCGAAAATCTCCTAGCGCCAGCCGTCGCGCTTAAGCCAAAACCGTTGTTAAATTCGTAAGTCGCAGTGGCTCTGGCGCCTAGCGCGTAGGAGCTGCCAGGATTATAGACCGAGGTCACCGCGCCGCCTAGCTCGCTCACGTCCGTGCCGAAGTAATAATCGCTAAGCTTTCGCGAAAATACGTCGTAAGTAACGGCCGGAATGAGCGAAAATCTCTGCGCGACGGGTAAGGAATACGACGCCTCGGCCCCGTAGCTACCGCCCCGTCCGCCGCCCTGGGCATAAACAAAGGTCTGAAAGCCGCCTAAATTCGCCCCGAATTTGCCCCCTAGCGCCGTTTGATGCTCTCTGTCGCGGACGCTGCGGTACTGAGGTTTTAGTTTGCTCGACTTCACGCGCCAGCCGTCAAAAAACCTCGCATACGCGCCTGCAAAGAGGTTTTCGCTAAAATTATGCTCGTAGCCTGCTTCTAGGCCTCTAACGTAAAAACCCTCGTAATAAGCCTCAATCTGAGGCAAAGGCACGGCGCTTAGGCGGTCTTTGGTATAAAAGACGTCTTTTTGGACGGCTGCGCCGATACCTATACTTGCGCCGTTTTTGGCCTCCTGCGCGCAGGCTAATGCGCCTAAAGCGCAAAGAGCGAATAGATATTTTTTCATTTTTTCTCCTTAAATTTCGGCTTATCGCTTGGTTTTGTTTTAAATTTAGCTTCTTTTTACGCCGCAGTTTGATTTTCGGGCCGTTTTGAAGCAGTCTTTTAAGATAAAGCTAAAACGCGATTAACGCTTTTTTAGTCTTAAAATTTACTTGTTTTTTCTTTTTGTGCCTTTTTTGGCTCGGTATTTTACCGTAGCGCGCAAATTTAACAAGCGATTTTGAAGTTTATTTGACTAAGGCTACCTTGCGGGCTAATCGGCAAAACTTTAGCAAACGAGAGTTAAATTTAGCCCTAGTCGCGATAAATTCATAGGTTTAAATTTACTTTGTGTCTTATTTTATCGCTTGATTTCGCGCGTTTGGATGGTTGCGAGTTTGCCTAAATTTAATATAACGGCAAACTCTAGCCGCCTAAAATAACGGAAAATCGGCATCTTTAAATTTAGCCGCCGTTGCCGTAAATAAAACAATCGGCTAAATCCGCGCGCTTATTGCAGCGAGCAGGTTTTGCCGCTTATACGAGCTGCGCGCCCTGCCCTTTTACGACCTCACCGATGACGTAGCCATCGGTATTTGCTAGCACAAAGCCTGCGTTTTGTTTCGGCGCTACGACGATCATGCCAACACCCATATTAAACGTCCTCATCATCTCGGCGGGCTCCACCTTTTGCGCGATGATTTTAAAGATTTCAGGCGTGCGGATCGCGGTATGCTCAATCTTTGCGCCCAGCCCCTCCGGAAATACGCGCGGTAGATTTTCCACGATGCCGCCGCCCGTGATGTGCGCGAGCGCGTGGATCTTGTCTTTTAATTTTAAAAAGTCGCCGACGTAAATCCTAGTCGGCTCCAAAAGCACGTCTATGAGCGCGCGACCGCCTACTTTGTCGTCAAATTTTAGCCCTAGCTCGGCGACTACTTTGCGCGCGAGCGAGAAGCCGTTTGAGTGCAGACCGCTGCTAGGAAGCGCGATGAGCACATCGCCTTCACGCACAAATTTGCTGCGGTCGATCTCGTCCTCTTCGGCGATACCCACGGCAAAACCCGCAAGGTCAAAGTCGCCCTTTTCATACATCGAGGGCATCTCCGCCGTTTCGCCGCCGATCAGCGCGCAACGGGCGAGTTTGCAGCCCTCGGCGATACTTTTTACGACCTCTTTGGCATCCGCGATCTCGAGTTTCGCCGTCGCGTAGTAGTCGAGGAAAAATAGCGGCTCGGCGAAGTTACAGATGAGATCATTTACGCACATCGCAACAAGATCTTGGCCGACGCCGTCAAATTTGCGCGCGTCGATCGCGAGTCGCAGTTTTGTGCCCACGCCGTCGGTGGCGCCTAGGATAGCGGGTTTTTTGTAGCCTGCAGGCAACCTCACCGCGCCGCTAAACGAGCCGATACCGCCCAAAACGTGCGGAGTTTGCGTTGCTTTGACGAACGGTTTTATCGCGTTTACGAAGTCATTTCCCGCGTCTATATCGACGCCTGCGTCTTTGTAGCTTATCATTTTTGGCCTTTATTGAAATTTGATTAATTTTAGCCAAAAATTGCTAAAATCGGAGTAAAAAATCGGAGATAAAATGCTGCAATTTAAACACGCAATCGTCATCACAGGCAGTATCGGCAGCGGTAAGAGCGCGGTTTGTGAGCTGCTTGCCGGGCGAGGATTTGAGATCATCGACGCGGACTCTATCGCCCACGAACAGCTAAATTTGTACGTGAGCGATGTCGCGGCGGAGTTTGGAGACGAGGTTTTAGCAGACGGCAAAATAGATAGAAAAAAGCTCGGCGCGCTAGTTTTTAACGACGCGGATAAGCTAAAAATTTTAGAGCGAATTTTGCATCCAAAGATTAGGCTTGAAATTTTATCTCGCGCGGCAAAGCTAGAAAGCGCGGGCAGGACGTATTTCGTAGATATTCCACTATTTTTTGAAAGGCGGGACGCCTACAAAGAGTTTTCTCGCGTCCTCGTCGTTTATGCGCCAAAAGACACGCTGATCTCGCGCGTGATGAAGCGAAACGAGCTTAGCTACGACGCTGCAAAACGCCGCGTAGAACTACAAATAGATATCGAGCAAAAGCGCGCTGTGGCAAATTTTACGATAGAAAATACCGGAAATTTTGAAAATTTAAAAAGCGAGACGTTAAAGTTTTTAAGCGAAATTTCATCTAAACCCCGCACGTAAAATTTAAATATAAGTTTGCGCTTATTAAATTTTAGCTATAATCGAGGCTTCATAGATGGGTGTCCGAGCGGTTGAAGGAGCACGCCTGGAACGCGTGTAAAGTGTAAGCTTTCGAGGGTTCGAATCCCTTCCCATCTGCCACCGTTTCAAGCAACACAGAGACCCCGCAACTTACAGCAAGAAAACTATGGTTTTAACGATAATTTAAAGCATTTCTATATAAACCTACGGTAATAAAAGCAGCTAAAAGAAATTAACATCGGCAATTTTTTGCTGACTATTTTGCTGACTGCCTAAAATATAGTTAAAATCGATCGCTACTAGTCAGCCAGAAATTACGCAATCCTCAAATAATGAATATAGCGCAAGATTTGTGTTTCATATAAGGAGACGGCTTTTAAGACAGCTAATAAATTTCTACAGTATGCATAAATAAAAATGATAATACTAATGATGTACCTTAAAAACAAACTGTCATTAGATTGATTTTGTTAACCATCACCGTATTATGCTTTACTTTGTAATAAATCGCATGATTTACCTGTGACTAAATTTACCAAAAATTGCTTTGATTTTTTGCCGTAGGGTTGTTTTAGCTCAGGCGCGTCAATGCCGAAAAGCCTTACTTTGATTTGTTGTTTGCCTTGCAATACCGTGATCATGTCGCCGTCGTGGATAGAGACGACTTTATTTTGTTCTGCAATTAGCGAGATCGGAAGCGCTGATATTAATAGTAGGCGTATTGTTATGCTCATATGGGTGGCCAAAATACCAAGCGAGGGCAGTGAGAAATATAATAATCAACATTACGATATTGAAACAATTTACGGGGTTAAATTTAGAGTATTTGTCATCCTTGCTGTAATGTATCCGCATAATAAAAGAGAATAAAAAATTTAGTATATTGACGATAAAAATAGCTATAAGAGAGACTACTGCAACTAATCTGTAAATGCTCGCTTTGTCTATGTTTTGTAAAACGGAAGTAGAAAAAGCAAGACTGCTTACAAACGCGAGGACGATAGAGGCAAATATGCCTAGGATGGTAATATAATTCTTTTGCATATCCTCAGCATTTTTCTTTATGTCGTTTGTTTGTCTCGTAAGATCATTAACCTTATTATCCGCTTCTTGTATTTTTGCGTTGGTACTTTGTATCTTAGGGAGTAGGTATTTTAGCCTAACTAATTCTAAATTTAAGTGATCATACAGCTTAAAAATACGCCCTCTTATGCCCCTATCGTCTATTTCCTCAAGAATTGCTTTTATGCGGTTTACCATGGTATCCAATTGTGAATAATCGACCCCGGTTATATTAAATAAGTACATCGTTACGTCGGAGTAGCTATGCCGAAACTTTGGATCATTATAAATCTCTAATAGCTCCTCTTTTAATGCGTTATTGCTTATATTTATATCGCATAGTTTTTAAAAAAACTTCTATCGGGTCGTCGTCTTTTTCTTGAATCTTGGGCGGAGTGGTATTATTCACCTGTTTTATAAAGACATCCGGCGCTTTAACGACGCGGGACGTCTTGTTGCTATTCTTCTTGCTCATTTTTTATGTTTTGCGTATATTCTCTTAGCAGTTCTTCATTTGGAATTTTTTGATGATTGCCTTCCCCGTTGCGATATACTTTGCTCCACGGTGTGTTATCTATATGGCTATACTCTACTAACGCCCACGCGTCGATTTTTGCCAAATGATCGATATTGTTTATAATCGAATTTTTATACTCTTCAGGCAAATCGTTTTCCGTCTTTTGCCTAATTCTTATCGAGCTAGCCGCAAAAAAAGAGTATTTATCGTAAACTTCTTTTAGAACCGGCCCATATTGCCAAGCTTCAAAATCTTCATCGATTAGTTTTTTATCAAAATTGATTAAGAAATTTATATCTAAAAAGTAAAGCATTTTTTGAAGCTTTAAATTGCTAACCGACATATCTAAATCAATACATCTGTTGATTACGTGCGCTGCCACATCCATCGCTTTCATTTTTTGCTCCTTTCGATAAAAAATCAATGAAATTATATTAAATTTTGGCTCTCTTTAACCTAAGCTCACACAAAGGAGTAGTAAGTTACGATGAGAGCTATGAAAAACAGGTATATAGTCCGTTCAAGAATTTCTGAAGCTAAATTTAGAGAAATTCTAAAGTACTTCACGGAGGATATAGAAGCATCAAAGATATCGAATTTAACTAAAATTTCAGAAGCAACCCTATGTAAAATCTTTAGAGAAATAAGAATTCTTATGTCTAAAGAGTGTGAGAAGATATCTAAGTTTTCAGGTGAAATAGAAATAGATGAAAGCTACTTCGGATCTAAACGAGTAAGAGGTAAAAGAGGTAGAGGAGCAAGCGGAAAGCAGCCGGTATTCGGAATGCTAAAGCGTGACGGTAAGGTCTATACCCAAATAGTTAAAAACTGTTCTGCTAATGAGCTAATACCTATACTACCCAAATTTAGCGAATTAGACGAGAGTGTAATTTACTCTGATTGTTGGAAAGCTTATGATGGATTAGTAGATTACGGAGCTAAAGCTCATTATAGAATAAAGCATTCAAAGAATGAATTTGCTAACGGTAAAAATCATATAAACGGTATAGAAAACTTTTAGCTGCGACTTCGTCTTGCTACTGTAAACAGACGGGGTACGCTAAACATAGATTATCTAAATTTAAAGGCATTAAGAAAGAGAATTTCTTGCTTCACCTTAAAGAATGTGAATTTAGATATAATACTAAAGCTACACAGAAAAGTCTATATCAGAAACTGTTGAAATTGATAAGAGAGAATCCGCTTAAGTTTAATTGAGCCTAAATTTTTAAGACATTTTGCGTCTAATTATGATTTAAAAGTATAAAATTTTAAAAGAACTGTTAAAAAAATCGTGAATTATATCAAAAAAATAACTATTTTTATACGTATTTTAGCAAAAAATATGCCACATTGCGCCAAAATTGATCTTTTCTTTAAGGCAGGATCGATACGATACCCGCTTCCCCAGGGCAAACCTTCCCCTAAAACCTCTTTGAATTTATGGAGTAGCTACCGACTACGCGGCCTAGAATTTCTATAATTAAATCTTATCCTTATTTATAATTTTATAGTTAATTACACAATAAATAGAACAGAAAGCTGCCTCGTGTAGTTTCATAAAAGTAGCCACCTAGTTCAGTATTAAAGACTGTAACATAATAAAACACATATTATGACAACCAAGTGATGTATACAAACCAATATATCCATCTAAACGGCAAGCACGTCCTAGTGCTAGGAAATCACGACGAAGCGATAAAAAAGCATAAAGACGAGCTGCTAGCCATGAAAAAGCAAGACGGCAACGCGCTGTTTGAGGAAATTTGCGAATACAAAGAGATCACCCTGCAGCACAGGCAGGATAAATTTCGACTCGTGCTCTTTCACTATCCGCTATCCGAGTGGAACGCAGGCCACCACGGCGCGATCCAGCTCTACGGCCATATCCACGCAAATATCGCAAATATAAAAGGCAAGGCGCTAAACGTCGGCTACGACCTGCACGGCAAGATTTTAAGCTTTGAGGAAATTTATGGTTTCGTTAAAGACCTGCCGCCTTTTGAATATAGCAAACATAGGATGTTTAGCGAAGAAGATAGCGTAGAGAGTAGAAGCGCAAGGATAAAAGAGGTTTTGGAAAAGCTAAATTTTGACTGACCTTAGTCAAATTTTCGCTTTAAATTTACAAAGCAATTCGGACGGCAAATTTTAAATTTGAGCCCGAATTTGCCGATTTATAAAAACGCTAGGAGCAAAAATACACCCAAAACCAAGCGATAAATCACAAACGGCATCATCGAAATGCGCTGCAACATCGCCATAAACAGCCGCACGCAAAGATACGCGCTAACGCCGCTAATCGCCGCGCCGATAGCAAGGTCGCTCCAAGGTAGCGAATCGGGCATCTTAAAGACTTTAATAGCCTCCAAACCGCCTGCCAGCACGATAACCGGGATCGAGAGCAAAAACGAAAAATTTGCGCTCGCCGTTCGAGAAAAACCGAGCATCAACGCCGCAGTCATCGTCACGCCCGAGCGCGAAACGCCGGGTATGAGCGCGATTGCCTGCGCTAGGCCGATGATTAGGGCGATTTTTATCGTGATGGCGGCTTCGTCCTTTGCGCCGCTTTTTTTGTCGGCAAAGCCCAAAATTAATCCAAAAACTATGGTCATAATAGCGATCAAAGCGCCGTTTCTAGCGTACTGCTCGATGAAGTCGCCAAAGGCTAGGCCAAACAGCCCCACGGGGATCGTGCCAAAACCCGTCGCCCACACGAGCGTGCTTTGGCCGACCGTCTTTTTTTGAACGATCGAGGCGAAAAAATCTCTCAAAAGCGCGGCTATGCGGTCTTTAAAATAAATCAAAATCGCAACCAGCGTGCCTACGTGAACGGCTACGTCAAAGGCTAGCCCCTGATCCGCCCATCCTAGCAGCTTTGGCACCAGCACGAGATGCGCCGAGCTAGATACGGGCAAAAACTCGCTAATGCCCTGAACTAGGGCTAGAACGATGATATGCGAGAGTTCCATTTTATACCTTGATTAAAAATTTAGTTGTTTTACGCAAATTTAGCGGCGGATTTGAGATTTTTGCCGCGGGTCTAAAAGTCGTAAAGACGCGATTTTAGCAGAAAAATCATAAATTCTCGTAACTAAAATTTCGCGCCGAGTTTTCACGTTCGCAAATTCATCTCTTAGCGCCATCGCTTTTTTACGCTATTTGTATTTATCATCGGCTTTTATTTTTTGCGTTTAAATTTTTTCGGTAGCAAAACGCCGCCTATCTCGTGTTTTTGCTCCAGTCTATCCAGCGCCGAAATATCTTGTAAATTTTTGGCCCAAGTAATCTCTAAATGCTCTAGTTTGGTCATATTTTCTATGCCGTCCAATGATTTTATTTCGCTGTAAAATAGCCTCAAATCGCGCAAATTTAACAAATCAGCAAATTCGCTCAAATCGCTATTTTTGTAGCCGTATAGGACGAGGACTTCTAGCTGCTTGGCTTTGCCGATATTATAAACGCCGGGCTTATAGCCGTCTAAAACCAGCTCTTTTAGCGCCGTTATCTTGGAGACGTCTATCTCGAATTTATGCATTTTTTCCGTGTTTTATAGATAGCGTTTCTAAATTTTTGAGTCGGTAAAGAGCGTCAAGGTCGCGCACCTGAATTAAATTAAAATTAGTCGTGATGGATAACCCGCGCAAATCAGGATAAAGCGATAAATCTCGTAAATCCAAGATTACTTCGTCGCTGGTACGCGCGGTTTTGCCCTTCATGCGTTTTGGTATCATGAAATCAAAAGCCGACCAATCGCGTATTCGTAAGGAGCATTGATTTTCCTTGGCGCAAAGAACGCCGTCTTTGACGTACTCCGGTAGCGTCTCGACCCAGTTATCTTTTGGCGGCGAAGATAAATCCCGTTTAAAAAAGTGCGTGAACATAATATTTCCTATTTCGGCGAGCATAGATTTTTACGATTTTTATAGTTTGGCTCAAGTCAAAGAGACCGAAATTTCGGACATCTTCGCACGGGATTTGAGCCGCTTAATCTTGAGCGTCTTGCTGCCCGCAGGCTCAGAGATTACCGGTGCCGTCTGCGGTAAAGCAAACGGCGTAATCATAGCTTAGATCGAGCTACTGGTTTTGTCCTCACTTTTAAGTTAGCGGCGCTTTCGTGCCGTAATCAGTCGCTGCGGCTTACGGGAAATTGCTAAACCGATCTTTTAGTATCTTTGCGCGTTTAAATTTTGTAGATAGTTTAAATAAATTCGCATTTCAACTATCGCCGTAAATTTTGGTAAATTCGGCTATATTTGCCGGCTTATAAAAAGTGTGTACGGCCTTGCCTTTCGGCCGAATTTTTCTGGCTTTTGAGTCGTTAAATTTATGAAAATCAAAAACGGCGAGCGCATAAAAATCGCTTAATAATTCCCCGGCAAACTTAAGCCAAAATCCTTTTTGCAAGCACGGCAAATTGAGCATCCCGCAAACCGCGCAAAAGCGCAACTTGCAGGCTAAATTTATAAAACTATTCTTTGGTTTTTGCCATTCTGCGGCGCATAGTTGGATCTAGATAGCGTTTACGTACGCGTATGTTCGTCGGCGTGACTTCGACTAGCTCATCCTCCTCGATCCACTCCAGAGCGCGCTCAAGGCTGAGTTTTCTAGGCGGCACGAGCTTGATAGCGTCGTCAGAGCCACTAGCGCGTACGTTGGTTAGGTTTTTGCCTTTGATCGGGTTTACGTCCAGATCGTTTGGACGGCTGTGCTCGCCGATGATCATACCCACGTAGGTTTTGGTTTGCGGATCGACAAAAAGGACGCCGCGATCTTGTAGATTCCAGAGGCTATACGCCAGCGTTACGCCGTTTTCCATCGAGACTAGAGCGCCGTTACTGCGGTGCTCGACGCTACCGATGAGCGGACGGAACTCAAGGAAGCTGTGGTTCATGATGCCCTCGCCCTTCGTATCGGTCAAAAACTGACTTCTAAAACCGATAAGGCCGCGCGCAGGGATCTCAAACTCGATCCTCGTCTGTCCGTCGCCGGTCGGGTTCATCGAGACCATCTCGGCTTTTCTGCGTCCGAGTTTTTCGATCACGGTGCCGCTAAACTCGTCCGGCACGTCGCATACTAGTAGCTCAAACGGCTCGCAGCGCACGCCCTCGATCTCTTTGATGATGACTTCCGGACGTCCGAGGCAAAACTCAAAGCCCTCGCGGCGCATATTTTCGGCTAAAATAGTGATTTGTAGCTCGCCGCGGCCGCTAACCTTAAATTTACCCTCGCCGATGTTTTCGTAGCGCATCGCGATATTGGTTTTCATCTCGCTGGCTAGACGTTCATCTAGTTTGTTTGATGTTACGTGCTTGCCCTCGGTGCCCGCTAGCGGACTGTCGTTTACGCTAAATACGACGCTAAGCGTAGGTTCCTCGATCTTTAGCGGATCAAGCGGCATAGGAGAGTTTGGATCCACGACGCTATCGCCTACATCCAGCGCCTCAAAGCCCGCTATCGCCACGATATCGCCTACTTGCGCCTCATCGATGTCGCGGCGCTCAAGACCCAAAAAGCCGATGAGTTTTGAGATCCTACCAGTCGTTTTCGTGCCGTCGGCTTTAGCGAGCATAACGTTTTGGTTTTTAGAAATTTTGCCGTTAAAGATACGCGCGATGCCGATTTTACCGACGTAGTTGTCGTAATCAAGCGTGAAAACCTGAAGCTGCAAAGGGTTGTTTATATCGCCGCTAGGAGCCGGGACGTGAGACAAAATCGTCTCGAAAAGCGGCTGCATATTTACGTTTTCGTCGGCCAAATTTAGCTTCGCGTAGCCGTTTCTAGCCGCCGCGTAAACGACGGGGAACTCCAGCTGCTCATCGTTTGCCTCAAGCGCTACGAAAAGGTCAAAAATCTCGTTTATAACGCGATCCGGATCGGCTGCGGGTTTGTCGATTTTATTTACGACGACGATCGGGCGAAGGCCGAGCGAAAGAGCCTTTTTCACGACGAATTTAGTCTGCGGCATTACGCCTTCTTGCGCGTCTACGAGCAGCAAAACGCCGTCTACCATCTTTAGCACGCGCTCTACCTCGCCGCCAAAATCGGCGTGACCCGGGGTGTCGATGATGTTGATTTTGGTGTCTTTGTAGCGGATCGCGGTGTTTTTCGATAGGATCGTGATGCCGCGCTCGCGCTCGATATCGTTGCTATCCATCACGCGTTCACCGACGGTTTGGTGCTCGTTAAAAGTACCCGATTGTTTCAAAAGCTCGTCAACCATCGTAGTTTTGCCGTGATCGACGTGAGCGATGACGGCGATGTTTCGTATCTTTTCCAAATTTTTCTCCGTTATTAAAATGGGGCTGATTTTAGCCAAATTTTCCTTATAAAAATAATAAAGCCGTTGTGGAACGTTTCTTGCATAGCTCATAAAAGCTAAATTTAAAGGGTTTTTATGCAGACTACTCAAAACGATATTTTATCATTTGACGCGAGCATCAAAGGCGGCGTGAAAAAACAGAGCAAAAATGCGCAAAAAGGCGGTAAAGAAGACGGCGCATTTCTCTCTATGGTGCTAGACGCGGCCGCTAAAAAGGGCGAAAATTTAAGCGAAAAAGATCTAAAAGAGATGGCAAAAGCCGTAAATTTATCCGCCCAAACGGTTCAAAACGGGCAAATCAAAGCGCCTATCCAAAGCACGGACGTAAAAGAAATTTTAGGCGAGGAAGCGGCGGAAAATTTGTTTGAAAACGCGACTTTTATGCAGCTTTTGCAAATTTTAGAGATGCTTAGCGGCGGCGAGAAAATCAGCAAATTTCCAAATTTCGAAAACCGCCTAGCCAAAGCGCTATCAAGCGAAACGACGCTAAACGAGCTAAGGGGAGCCAAAAATCTAAACGAGCTAATAGAGATCGCAAATAAGCTAAATTTAGGTCTAGAAAATATCGAAGTAACGCAAGAGCAGGCCGACGGGCTGGGCGAGAAATTTCCGAGTTTGGCGAAAAAAGATTTCTTTGAACCCGTAACTCCTAAGAAAAATTTTGCATTTAGCGAGCTAAAAAACAAGGTCGAAGAGGCCATAAACGCAAACGAGCCCGAGCCCAAAGATACGCTAAATAAGCTACTAGCCGCCGTGCAAGAAGAGCAAAATAAAGCCAGGCCAAAAGATATCGGCGCAAAAGCGCAAGATACGCAAAATTTGGCCCAAAACTCCAAAATCATAAAAGAAGCGGTAAAAAACGAGGACGAGAAAGAGGCGAATTTAAAAGACGAAAAGCCAAACTTCAAAGCCGAAAGCGAGCTAAATTTAACCGCTGCAAAAAGCGAAAAATCGGGTCTCAGTCAAGACTCTAAAAAGATAAATTTGCAAAATTTGCTATTTCCGGAGCGTGAAAACGCCGAAGAGCAAATTTTAACCGAGACTCAAAGCGAAGGTAGCGAAAATAGCGAACTAAACGCGATGGTAAAAGACGTAATCTCAAACGCCAAGGCGCAAACTAGAAATTTCCAAGCCGTGCGCGAAACGTTTGATAACTTTAGCTCAAATTTAAAAGAACAAGTCGCAGCATATAAATCGCCGTTTATGCGCTTTAACATCACGCTAAATCCGCTAAATTTGGGCGAAGTCGAGATCACGATGGTAAATCGCGGCAACAATCTGCACATAAATTTTAACTCAAACACGCAGACGATGAACCTCTTTTTACAAAATCAGGCCGAGTTTAAAAACAGCCTCGTAAACATGGGTTTTACCGAGCTTGAGATGAACTTTAGCGATCAAAATCAGCAAAAAAAAGAGCAAGGGCAAAAGAGCTACAAAGGCTCTAAATTTAATGCTGGCGGCGCAGAGCAAGGCGAAGCGGCGGCACCTCGTTTAGAGCTCGTCGTTCCGCGATACGTGTAAATTTGGAATCAAATTTGCTTAAGATATAAAAACTTAAAGGATATAAAGATGGCAAACGGACTAGAAACCAATAACTTCACGGTAAACAACCAAGCCGCTAAAAAATCGGCGGACGCCCTACAAAAGGCCGCAGGCACCAACCCAAACGCCCAGCTAGATAAGGACGCTTTTATGAAACTTCTTTTAACCGAGCTTCAGTATCAAGACCCGACAAGTCCGATGGATACGGAGAAAATGCTAACTCAAACCAGTCAGCTAGCCTCGCTTGAAATGCAAGAAAATACGAACAAAATGATGCAAAAGCTAGCCGATCAGCTAAAAAATAGCACCAATATGTACGCCGTCGGAGTGCTCGGCAAGATGGCTAAAATCGGCGATAGCGGCATCGTAAAAGAAGAGGGCTCGGGCGTCAAATTTGCGGGATTTTTAGAAAGCGCGGCAAAAGGCGGTACGATAAATATCAAAGACGGCACCGGCAAACTCGTAAGAAAGCTAGAATTCGGCCAAGCTAGCGCCGGAGCCAATACCTTCGAGTGGGACGGCAAGGATAGCGCCGGCAACGATGCTAGAGCCGGCTCATACACAGTCGAGATCAGCTACACCGATGCAGCGGGCAACGTCAAAAACGGCGGCGTAGGCAACTATCTCGTAGAAGGCGTCAAATTTATCGACGGTATCGCGCAGGTAAAGGTCGGCGGACAATACGTCAGCATCGACAAAGTAAAAGAATTTACCGAGCCGAAAAAAGGATAGGACGATGGTAAGAAGCCTGTATAACGGCGTTAGCGGCGTCAGAACCCAGGGGTTTAGTATGGACGTGTGGGCGAACAATATCGCCAACATAAATAACGTCGGCTTTACCGCTTCGATACCGGAATTTAAGAGCATTTTTTACCAAACCTCCTTTGCTGCGGGCAACAACCCGACCCAAGACCAAATCGGCCTCGGCGCCACCGGCATGACGACGGCGCTTAGCTTTTACAAGCAAGGCCCGTTTATGAAAACCGATAACGTCCTGGATATGGCGATCGGTGGCAAGGGGTTTTTTGGCGTAACGAACGGCTCTGGCACCTACTATACGCGCGCCGGTAGCTTTGGCGTAGACAAAGAAAGATATCTCGTAACAAATCAAGGCAACTACGTCCTAGGCACGCAAAATGCGCTAACGCAGGTCGCTCCAAGCCAGGGCGCGATAGAGGCTTTCGGTAGAGTAAACGGACGAGCCGCCGTCACGCAGGCCTACACTTTAGGATCAGACACCACAGACCTTGACGTCGGTGACATCGGCTCTCAGGGCAAGATTCGCCTACCGGAGTTTTTGTATCTGCCGACCAAACCGACGTCGAAGGTGACTTTTAAAGGCAATCTCGACTCATCTTTTAAAACCGAGCCCGCTACCCTGCCAGTAGACGCCGCAACCTATACGAGCAACATAGATAATGCTTCTAGAACTATAAATTTACGCGGACGAGTTACGCCTGACGCCGCGATAACTCGCCCTAGAAAAGGCGATCTCGTCACCGTAACGGCAACCGACGCAAACGGCAAAACGGCTGAATTTAGCGCTCCGATCGACGAAAACGGCAACTGGAGCATAAGCAGGAGCTTTGAGAGAGATTTTGATCTAACGACGGCGCCGAATTTGACCACTAAGATAAATACGACCAAAGAAGCGGCAAATCGGGAAAAATTCGTAACCGAGCTTTTAAATGCGGACGGCACGAAAAATACTCTAGAGCTAACGCTAACAAAACGCGTCCCTCAGGGCGCTAACGGTACGGTTTGGGAAGCGGCGGCAACCGTAAAAGACGCAAGCGGCGCAACTATCTCAAACGCTAACGGAGAGTTAAATTTCGACCACGAGGGTAGGCTTGTTAGCTCTACATTAGGCGCTCTAGATAATAACGGCTCGCAAGTCGAGCTAGACTTCGGCGCTCCTGCGGCTGCGGGTCAAATTTACTCGGGCGTTACCAGCACCGCGCAAGCAAAAAGCATCTCGGTCGCCCAAAACGGCGTATACGAGGGCATTTTAAAGGATTATTACACCAACGACTCGGGAAATATCCTGGCTAAATTTACTAACGGAGAGGTTCGCTCCGTCGGCAAAGTCGCGCTCTATCACTTCCAAAACGAACAAGGCCTCGCAAAAATGGGCGATAATATCTATTCGCAAAGCGCGAATTCCGGCGCTGCCTTTTTCTACAAAGACGCGGGCGGTAAAAGCATCTACGGCGCCAAATTGGCTAGCAGCACGCTAGAACAGTCAAACGTCGATCTAGCACAGGCGCTAACGGAGGTCATCGTCACGCAAAAGGCCTACGACGCTAATGCCAAGAGCATAACGACTAGCAACGAAATGCTCCAGCGCGCAATCGAGCTAAAGCGCTAAATTTAACCCGCAAATTTAACGCGGGTTTTTAAATTTAGCCGCAACCGTAAAGCCAAATTTAACGCGATCAAGTAGCTTGCTTTTAAGATATCTAACATAAATTTTTAGCTAAAATCAGCCCCAAATTTTAGAAAACAAAGAAAAGACATGAACCGAAAACGAATCTACAACCCTAGTTCAAACGAAAATTTGACCGATCGCCGCGTATTTAACGGCAATCCGCACGGTATTTTAAATTTCACCAAGGCAAAATATCAGTGGGCGCTCAAGCTCTGGGACCTGATGGAAGCTAACACGTGGTTTCCAAAAGAGGTCGACACCACGGACGACGTACGCGACTACGCCTACAACCTCACGCAGGCCGAAAAGCGCATGTACGATCTAGTTTGGAGCCAGCTCATCTCGATGGATAGCTTCCAGACAAACAACCTAGCCGACAACATCAACCCATACATCACTGCGCCCGAGATCAACGCCTGCCTAGCGCGCCAAGCTTACGAGGAGGCCAACCACTCCAAGTCCTACGCCGTCATGGTCGAGGCCATCTGCGACAACACCGACCTCATCTACGAGATGGAAAAGCACGACGAGGTTTTGCGCGAGAAAAACGACTACATATCAAGCGTTTACGAGGAGCTAGCGGGCGAAGTAACGGACGAAAAGCTGCTACTTGCCATGGTAGCGAATCAAATTTTAGAGGGTATTTATTTTTATAGCGGTTTTACGGCGATTTATGCGCTGGCGCGTGCGGGCAAGATGCTAGGCAGCGCGCAGATGATTCGCTTTATCCAGCGCGACGAGATCACGCATCTGCTGCTATTTCAAAACATGATAAACAGCGTCCGCGCAGAGCGTCCCGATCTTTTCACGCCTGAGACCGAGGCTAAAATTTACGACATGTTTGAGCGCGCCGGCGAGCTTGAGATCAAATGGGGCAAATACATCACGCAAAACCAAATAATGGGCTTTACTGATGATATCATCGAGCAGTACATCCACTATCTCATCGACCAGCGCCTAGTTGCGATCGGTCTAAAACGCCGCTACAACGTCGCCCACCCGATCAAATGGGTCGATGATTTTGCTAAATTTAACGACCAAAAGAGTAACTTTTTCGAGGCGAAGGTGACGAATTACAGCAAAGGAAGCATCAGTTTTGACGACTTTTAGTCCAAATTTATGCCCTATCGTCCTAACGGCGCCCTCTTGCTCCCAGCGTCAAGACGAGTTGCTCGAAAAAATCGCCGCCGCGCCCAGAAACTCTATCATCTTAGCTAGCGAGCTGTGCGTTAGCGGATATGATTTCGACGGATTTTTTAGCGGAGCAAACCGAGCGATGCTGGGCGGCTCGATCGGCAGCTTTGACGCCATACTTTTTGAGGCGATCCAAGAAGCCCTAACTCCCGATAAATTCCTTGGGCTAACGCATCTAACGAGCCTAAACCGAGCCAAAGGACTCGCGCAAATTTCAATCACGCAGACGCAAAAAAACGAAATTTACAACGAATTTATCCTGTTAAACAACCAAAACGTCTTTTATGCGCAAAATAAATCAAAGCTTTTTCGCCCAAATTTAGAGCACGAAATTTTTGCCGCAGGAGACGAGTCGGCGGTAAAGCCGTTTGATTTTAAAGGGCTAAAAATAGGCGTTTTAATTTGCTTTGAGCTTAGATTTTCAGAGCTTTGGGCACAGCTAAAAGGCTGCGATATCATCCTGGTACCCGCTATGTGGGGCAAGGCGCGCGAGGACGCATATCTTACGCTTTGTAAGGCTCTAGCGATTGCCAATAGCTGCTACGTCGTAGCCGCAAGCTCGCTTGAACTTGAGTTTTCGGGCGTGTTTTTGCCAAACGGCGAATTTGCAAAAGAAGCTAAATTTGATCAAAATCTAATCCTTGAAATCAAACGAAATTTGGGGCTTTTATGACCGCTCTTGAAAAATCAAAATGCCTTGCTATGGCCGACGAGATCGGCGATATACTTACTCTAACGCCATCGCTTTATAAGGCTCTTTGTAACACTCCGCGCGAGATATTCGCTCCCGTCGCACACCGCGCGTACAGCCTGGACGCTCAGCCTATCGGCGGAAATCAATGGATCAGCTCGCCTCTAACGGTAGCTAAGATGACGCTGGCGCTTGAGGCCGAAGGCATCGATAATGCCCTAGAGATCGGCTGCGGCAGCGGTTATCAGGCGGCGATTTTATCGCATTTAGCGCACAGGGTTTTTAGCGTCGAGCGTATCGAAAAGCTAGCAACCGAGGCTAAAAAACGCTTTGAAACGCTTGAAATACGCAACGTCCACGTGAGATTCGACGACGGAAACGTCGGCTGGAAAAGCTACGCTCCATACGACCGCATTTTGCTTTCAGCAGCGGCGCAGCATGTGCCGCAGACGCTTTTTAACCAGCTAAAAAACGGCGGCATTTTAGTAGCCCCTATCGAAAAAAACGGCAAGCAGTTTATCGTCAAATTTACAAAAGACTCTCGCGGCGAGATAACGCAAAAGGCGCTTGATGAGTGCCTCTTTGTGCCGCTTTTGGGCGGGATAGAGTAGGGCGGAGCGTCAAATTTGACGCTTTTTTCGCATTTAAAGCCTGCGGCGCAAATTTCGCTAGCCCTGCAAAGTCTTAAATCCTAATAGCAAAACAAACCTAATCTAACCTAGATAACTCGCAAAAGGCATCTTGGCTAGACTGCTTGGTACTTAAAAAACAAGAATGTAAGAAAATCGCTTTTGCATGAGGCCTTTGAGGTATTATGCGAATTTATCCGAAAGCAAACCGTATCTTGCTCGTAAATTTATATTTTCGCGCCTAAATCGCTCGCCCTCGTCGCTAAATTTGCGCTGTTTTTGGTTGCGGCACCGTTAGCGTTCCTCATCTACGCTTTTTGATTTGATTTTCGGGGCGCGTTATTTTAGAATGCTCGCGATTTACAAAAGCAAATTTAGCAATCTTTGCTCACGCAAGCTTGGTTTAAAGGCTAAACGGGCTAAAATAAATCAGCGCGCCGCCGCCTGCTAATTTAACGAAACCGCCTAAATTTGGCCGCACTTAGAAGATGCGCAGTTGCTGCTTGCCCGCGATTTGGAGTATCCACTCGGCAGATTTTACGAAGCGTTTCACGACGTCGTCGCTCCAGCTAGATATAGCAAAATCATGATACGTAAGCGAGTCCAGCCGTAAAATCTCGGCTGCGATCGCGGCTAACGCCTCTTCGCCCAGCTCGCCTTTTAGCTCGTTAAATTTATTTTGCCAGCCGCTTGGCGCAGCCGCGCCCCGCGCGCTATCTAGCCATTTTAGAGCCTTGACGCTTAGGCTAAATTTACCTTCAAAACACGCGGCGTTTAGGATTTTATTTGCGACTAGATAGCAGCCTTGGCGGTTTTTGGGGATAAAGTTTTTAAGCAGCTGCACGCCCCTTTCGTCGCCGTCTTTTACCTCGCAGGCTAGCTTTTTAAATACGGCTATATCGTGGTGAAACTCCTTGTCGTCGATAATGCAAAGCAAATTTTGTATGATTTCTAGCTTTGCGTCCCTGTCCGCGCGCGCGAAAATTTTATTTTGTTTTTCGATTTTTAGGGCGTTTTCTAGCAAATAACCGTTTGGAGAGACGTAAAAATTGTGCTTTATGTACCGCGTAAGCGCCGTAAATGCGGCAAGGCAAAAGCTTGCTTCCGATATACGCCGCTCTATCTCGTCGTATAAAAATTTACTCATGATTCCGCAAACCACAGAATCCAAATGCTCGCTTTGGATAATGTTGTTGTAGTAAATAAGCTTGGCTAGAACGAAATTTTGCGCGCTTTGGCTAAGGTTTGCGGCGAGAGTTTCTAGCCGCGAGGCCAGATCTTTGATGACGTCGTCGCCAAAAACATCTAGCTTGCTTTGCCTTTGCAAAAGTAGTAAAAACCAGCTCCAAACCGCGTCAAATTCGGCTTGAGGAACGTTTAGCTCGCTTGCTAGGATTTTTGACTTTCCCTCATCGTCGCTCAAAAATTTAATATATTTTGCGTTTAGATTTTGTTGCATTCGTTTCCCTTCGTATCTATGTTTTGGTCGCTTTTTACGGCTCTTAGATGTATTTAAACAAGCCTTTATGTTTAAAAAACACTTAAATTTGAGCATCTTGCGTTAAAATGGCAAAATTTGCTCAAGCTATTTTTAAAGCTTGCTCGCTAAATGGTAATGCTCGCAGGCGGCGTAAATTTAGCGTTTTTGGGCTGAAAATCGCATTTGACGCGGCTTATTTTATATGCGAGCGAGTAAGATGTATTCGGCGAAATACGGCTTAGGCAAAGACCAAAACCGGCTCTTGCCGTCGCCGGTAGCTTGCGTCTCGGTAAGGCGCGCTAGTTTTTATATGCGTTTGCCGCTACGCTTTGCCGGGTTTTGACGAGTTTTTGTTGCGTTAGACTAGAGCTAGACAAATCAACCGCATGCGGCCAAAAATGCTAAATTTGGCGGTAAATTTCATAAAAGCGGCCGCAGTTTGTTTAAAAATCGCTCTGCGACGGCACCTTGTTAAAAAGCTTATTAAATTTAAAAATCGTACTTGCGTTTTGCCGCCAAATCGCGGCGATGCCTGAGCTTGCAAATGGCAAGCGCGGGTCGAATTTAGAAACGACGTTTTGCCTGCGACGCCCGAAATTTCTATCTATATTTTACGCTCTTTTGCCCAGCTTTTGGCTTCTGCTCGCCCAAAATCCCGCAAGAAGAGCGCCCGATACGTTGTGCCAGATACTAAAAATAGCGCCCGGAAGCGCGCTAAGCCCGGAGAAGTATTTAATCGCGAGCGCGACGCTAAGCCCCGAGTTTTGCATGCCGACTTCGATGCTGATGGTGCGCGCGATCCGCTCATCAAACCCTAGAGCCCTAGCGCCTAGATATCCGCATATCAGCCCTGCCGCGTTATGCGCCATAACGGCGAAAACGACCGTTAGTCCGACCTTTTCGATATTTGCGTGGTTAAGCGCTACGACGATTGCGATAATTAGCACGATAGCGCCGATCGAGACGGCGGGTAGGGCGCTTTGTAGGCGCGCTACGACGCGGTGCGCAAAGGTATTTAAACTAACGCCTACAGCTAGCGGTACGAGCGTGATTTTTACGAGGTCGATCAGCATATCGGTCGCCGGTACCGGCACTTTTTGCCCGATATACAGCCACGTAAGCAGCGGCATCAATACGATGGATAGCAGCGTCGAGCATAGCGTCATACTCACCGACAGCGCGACGTTCCCACGAGCCAGATAAGTGATGACGTTGCTCGCCGTCCCGCCCGCGCTCGTGCCTACTAACATCATACCTGCGGTGAGCTCGTCGTTTAAATTTAATAACCTAGAAACGCCCAGTCCCGCCAGCGGCATGACGATAAATTGCAGCGCGACACCCAGAGCCAGCGCGCGCTTTTTGTTAAAAATGTCCGCAAAATCGCGCAACGTAAGCGTCATGCCCATTCCTAGCATTATCGTTATTAAAAGCGGAACTATGAGGGTTTTTAGCGGCGCGAAAACACCGGGCAGCGCGTATCCTAGCGCGGCGCAAAGTAGCGCCGTAACCGGGAAAATAAAAGCATTCATTTTTTTCCTTTAAGCTTCCCGCGCGCTTTTGCGTTGCGGATTGCCTGAAATTTAGGGCATATTTTAGCGAGTGAAAATTTAAGCGTCGGTAAAACCTGCTAAATTTCAGGCTTATTCGTCTGAAAACGGCAGCATAAGGCAAAGTGCGGTATAAATTTGCGCGAGCGCCCGAATAAGCGGCGTCAAAATCTTACGAAAATTTGCGCCTAAGCGCTACAATTTTAATCAAAAAGCGAATTTTGCCTTGCTTTTATCGCGAAGCTTTTGCGGTGGATATCGCAGTATCCGCGCTCGGCGATCGCGCTCAGGTGGGCTTTCGTGCCGTAGCCTTTGTGCGCGGCAAAGCCATATCCCTCGTAAACGCCGTCCCACGCCCGCATCAGCGCGTCGCGGCTGACCTTGGCCAGGATGCTGGCCGCGCTCACCTGCGCGACTTTTCCATCGGCTTTGATCATCGTTTTTATGCCGGTGCCGTAGTTTGCGTTGCCGTCGTAGAGCAACTCGCAGCCTGCAAAATGCGCCTTAAGTAGCCGCAGCGCGCGTCTGATGCACTCGCTAAGGCCCAGCTCGTCGATCTGCTCGTTTGAAAAATATACGATGAGAAAGTCCGAGTTTTTGATGATCTCGCGAAACAGCTGCTCACGCCGCTTTTCAGTCAGTTTTTTAGAGTCGTTTAGTCCAGCTATCTCGCGCTTTAGCACGCACGCAGCCACCGCCAAAGGCCCAGCCAGTGCGCCGCGACCTGCTTCATCAATGCCGCAGAGTTGGGTGTCAGATTTGTTTTTCATCTTTATACTTTTTCGCAAGTTTTTTAGAATTTAAGCCATCAAATTTCGGTTTGCTTTGTATCAAATTTTGCCTTCCATTTTTTAAAGTTTTCCTTTTTATAGCGGAAAATTTGCCTAAAACAGCCCGAAATTTTGCTTTAAATGCTCTTTGATGGGCTCGAGCGGTAGCGATACCTCGCTATTTTTACCGCCGGCCGTGCCGTCAAAAAACGTAATCCCGCTTGGCGAGAGCGTAAAATTTTCGCTCGGCGTTATCTTTTCTTTTGCGAAGATCGCAGCCAAATTTGCGTCGTTTAGATCCTTAAAAACGTCGCTCAAATTTATCTTTTTTAGGTTTTTGAGCCAGACGGTTTTGCAGATTTTTCCGCTCGCGCCTAGTTCGCAGACGCTTCTTATTTTGCCGTTTTGATACTCGAGGTTATTTAGCGCATTTGTGGCGTTTTTTGAGGGATCTTTGAGCCATGCCGACTTAAAATTTTCAAGCTTTTCGGCGAGGGATTTTTTATTATTTTGAGCAAATTTAGGCGAGTAAAAGTCGCTCACTACGGCTTCAAATCGCGCTCCGTCTCGCCCTACCTCTTGCAGCCCAAGCGCCGTAAAATCATAGCTCGCGACCTGCTTTATCACGGCCTTTCGCGCTTTGCCTCTGATCGCCAGTTTGCCCGCTAGTTCGCCGTTATCTGCTTTCACGCTTAGATTTAGCCACTCGGTGACCGCGTTTACGGCCGTTATATCGGCGCCCGATTTTTCGATGCTGCCCTTACTAAAGTCGTATCTGGCGCCCTCGAAAAAGGCGTGCCCTTGAAATTTAGGCGGTGAAATGACGCCCTTGTCGCTAAAATTTTCAAACTCGGCCTCAAGTTCGCTGATGTAGAGCTCAAATTTGCTCCCGTCCGCCTCGCCTGCAAATTTATAAATTTTACCCTCGTTTTCGTGCCTGATCTCGTAGCCTAGTGCCAAAACGTAGACCAAAAATATCGCCGCAACCGCTCTCATAACCGCTCCTTTTATATGCCTAGCGCCCAGCGCGAAAACGGCGCGACTTCGCATTTTATGCCCTCTACACTCGTCTCGCCCGAGTTTGCCACGCTGATTGCTTGTAGCCTATTTATACCTAAATTTTTTAAATTTGCGTGCAGTTTTTTAAATTTTAAAAAGACCAAATCCGCATCGCTAAACGGAGAGCAAATGATAGCAAGTTTCCTTTTAGGCAGGAAAAAATCAAGCTCTTTGGTGTAAAAAATCTGCTCGTTAAATTTAGCTAGCTCGCAAAAAACCGTGTTGTTAAAGTTTTTAGCGAAGTCCTTTTTTAGGCTTAGCGCGCTTTTCAACGCAAAGTCGTTAAAATAAAGCCTCTTTGCGGCGTTTGGTTCGTTAAATTTTTCCACTAGGCTAACCGCGCTCATGTTTTCCAGTTCGCTAAGCGCGCCGTAAACGCTATCTTTCGAGATTTTGCGGGCGGATTTTAACGTGCTAAAAATCTCAAAGACGCTCACGTTTTGCGCCTGAGCTTTCGCGCACTCTTTTAACACTGCTAGCTGCGTGGCTGATAGCGAGGATTTTAGCGCGGTTTGTAGATTTGCCGCGACGTTTTCGGCATCGCAAAAGGCCGACTCGGGGCTCCTACCGTGAAGCAAAAAGTGGCTAAAAAGCGTCTCGGGATCGATCTTTTTTGAAAAAAAGGCGATAAACTCCTCATAGTCTAAAAAATCCAAATTTAGCTCGTTAAAGCCGCTTAAATTTGCGTCTTTAAACCGAGAGGCAACGATAAAATTTTGCAATTTTAGCTCTAAAATCGGCTCAAATTTATCCTGAAATCTCTGCTCGAAATCATCGATCGCTAGGATTTTTATCTGCGGATTTTGGCATAAAAACTCGGGCAAATTTGACAAAATATCATCCGCATCTATACGAAGGTCGCCTAAATTTACGTACAAAAACTCTTTGCTCTCAAATGCGGCTAAAAAGCCCGCGATCAGCGAGGTTTTGCCACTTCCTACGCCGCCTTTTATCAGCGTTTTGGGTGCGGTGATCTCAAATTTTCTATTTATAAATTTGATGTTTTTTGGCGGGCTTTGGTATAGCGCGTTTAGAATTTGCATTTTTAGCCTTTAAAATTTGGAAAATTATAGCGAAGTTTCCTTATAATGAGGAAGATAATTAAAATTTGACGTCAAAAAACGATCAAAAATTACTCAAATTTAAAAGAAAATGCGTTAAATTTGAATGATAAAAATGCGGGCAAATTTTATCCGAACCAAATTTGCGCCCAAATAAACCCGTTCAAATTTATCCCAAATCAAATTTAAATATTTTGCTTCAAATTTTCAGCCAAATTTGCAAAAACTTCCTTATAAAAAGGAAATAAATCTATTAAATTTTACTAAATTCGCTCAAAATATTGACTTTAAAAAGCCATTTGGATAAAATCCGAGTCTCTTACACAAGTAAGAAGTGTCGTATGTTTGCGACAAGTTCTATTCAAAGGAAAGAAAAATGGAAAGAATCAGGCTTAAGCTTAAAGCTTATGACCATAGAGTTCTCGACCGCACAGTTGCAGCCATAGTAGAAGCTGTCAAACGAACGGGCGCCGACGTCAGAGGTCCGGTGCCGATGCCTACGAAGATCAAACGCTACACGGTCTTAAAATCACCACACATCAACAAAGACTCACGCGAGCAGTTTGAAATGAGAATTCACACTAGAATGCTAGATATCGTAGCGGCTACGCCCGATACCGTCGACTCGCTAACAAAGCTTGACTTAGCCCCTGAGGTTAACGTTGAAGTCCGCGCGATGGGCAAATAAAGGCGAGGTGAAAGATGGAATATATCGTAGAAAAAATAGGCATGAGCAGAACGGTAAACAACCCAAGCATTCCCGTTACGCTTCTAAAGGTCGTAAACGCTAAAGTTTGCGAAGTGAGCGAATGCGGCTGCGCTATAGTAGCTTATGCTAAAGGTAAAGCAAAAAATAAAGCCATAGAGGGTCAGCAAAAAAAATATAGCCTAACGGCGGAATTTAATAAATTCGCAACTCTACAAGTCGCCAATAAAGAGGCGGGCGATCTTGATATTAGTCCGCTTAGCTCGGCTAAAATTTTAAAAGTTAGCTTCAGCTCAAAAGGTAAAGGCTATCAAGGCGTCGTAAAAAGACACGGGTTTGCGGGCGGTCCAAAAAGCCACGGTTCTCGCTTCCACAAAAGACACGGCTCTATCGGTAACCGCGAGTGGCCGGGACGCGTTCAGCCTGGTATGAAAATGGCCGGACACACCGGAAACGAAAAAGTTACCGTTAAAAACGAGATCGTAAGCTTTGACGCCGAAAACGGAATTTTGGTTTTAAAAGGCAGCGTCGCTGGCTATAACGGCGCAATGGGCAGAATAAGGATAGTAAAATGAGTAAAGTTTGCGTATTAAACGAAAAATTTGAAAAAGCTAGCGAGCTTGATCTACCGGCTAATTACGCTGAGATTAACCCGCACAACCTATATCTTTACGTTAAGTCTTATTTGTCCGGTATGCGTTCAAATTCGGCTCACACCAAAACCAGAGCTTTCGTAAGCGGCGGCGGTAAAAAACCGTGGAGACAAAAAGGTCGCGGCGGCGCTAGAGCGGGCTCAACCAGAACTAACGTCTGGGTAGGCGGCGCAGTGGCGTTTGGTCCGAGCAACGAGCGAAACTATTTCCAAAAGATCAACAAAAAGCAAAAAAGATTGGCGCTTGAGTTCGCGCTAAACGAAAAAGCTAACGCGGGTAAAATTTTCGCGGTAGATAGCATAGAGATCGCAAGCGGCAAGACTAAAGACGCGGCTAAAATAATCAGCGCGTTAAATTTGAGAGACGCTTTGGTCGTGAAAGATCTGCTTGACGACAACACGCTATTGGCGTTTAGAAATTTATCAAACTGCTATCTAATCGATGCGAGCGAGATAAACGCTTACTTAGTGGCGACTTACGGTGCCGTCGTTATCGAGAAGGCCGCACTTGAATCTATAATAAAAGAGGGCTGAAATGGCAGATATAACTGATATCAAAACGATTTTATATACGGAAAAAACTCTCGGTCTTCAAGAACAAGGCGTGGTCGTCATACAAACTTCGCCTAAGATGACTAAAAATAGGCTGAAAGAAATTTTGAAAGAGTATTTTGGAGTAACGCCGCTTCGCGTAAATTCGCTTAGAATCGACGGAAAAGTTAAGCGTTTCAAAGGAAGAGAAGGACAACGAAGCGAGATAAAGAAATTTTACGTTCAGTTGCCTGAAGGCTCAAGCCTAGAAAACACGGAGGCGTAAGATGGCGATAAAAACCTATAAACCTTATACACCTAGCCGCAGATTTATGACGGGCTTATCAAGCGAGGACATCACTGCTAAACCTAGCGTGAGAAGCTTGCTTGTAAAGATCCCTGTAAGCGGCGGTAGAAATAATAACGGAAGAATAACTTCTAGACATAAAGAAGGCGGAGCGAAGAAACTTTATAGAATCATAGACTTTAAACGTCGCAAATTCGGTATCGAAGGCAAGGTCGAAGCTATTGAGTACGATCCAAACAGAAACTGCCGCATCGCGCTTATCGCTTATAAAGACGGCGAAAAACGCTACATCATCAGACCAAACGGACTAAATGTTGGTGATGTAGTAGCAGCGGCCGAGGCAGGTCTAGACATAAAACCTGGCAACGCGATGAAACTAAGAAACATCCCGGTTGGTACTATCGTACACAACGTGGAGCTAAAACCGGGCAAGGGCGCCCAGATGGCTCGTTCAGCCGGCGGCTATGCTCAGCTAATGGGTAAAGAGGAAAAATACGTAATGCTTCGCTTGCCAAGCGGCGAGATGAGACAAGTGCTTGCAGAGTGCATGGCTAGTATTGGCGTAGTAGGTAACGAAGATTGGGCGAACGTAACTATCGGTAAAGCCGGACGTAATCGCCACAGAGGTATCCGTCCTCAAACTCGCGGTTCAGCGATGAACCCAGTAGACCACCCGCACGGCGGTGGTGAGGGCAAGAAAAACTCAGGCCGTCATCCTGTTACTCCATGGGGTAAACCGACCAAAGGTGCTAAGACTCGCCGCAAAAAGGCTAGCGATAAGCTTATAATTTCAAGAAGGAAAGGTAAATAGAGATGGCAAGATCACTCAAAAAAGGACCTTTTGTCGATGAGCATGTAATGAAAAAAGTCGTTGCCGCTAAAAAAGCTAATGACAACAAGCCGATAAAAACATGGTCTAGACGCAGCACGATAGTGCCTGAAATGATAGGCCTAACGTTTAACGTTCATAACGGCAAGAGCTTCATTCCAGTATACGTTACGGAAAACCACATCGGATATAAACTAGGCGAATTTGCTCCTACGCGCACATTTAAGGGTCACAAAGGCTCAGTGCAAAAGAAAATCGGTAAGTAAGGGGATAAGATGAGCAAAACAATTATTAAATTCGTAAGACTATCTCCGACTAAAGCCAGACTAATCGCAAGAGAAGTACAAGGCATGAACGCAGAATTTGCGTTAGCCAGCCTTAGCTTTATGCCAAACCGCGGCGCCAAATTTATCGCTACGGCTATCAGCTCTGCGGTAGCCAATGGCGGATTCGAGCCTGAAGAGGTTGTCGTAACAAGCTGCCGTGTGGATGCGGGCCCAGTATTAAAAAGATTTAGACCGCGAGCGAGAGGAAGCGCAAGCAGAATCCGCAAACCGACTTCTCATATCTTAGTAGAAGTATCTAAACCTGAAAAGAAGGAAGCGTAATATGGGTCAGAAAGTAAATCCGATAGGTCTAAGACTAGGAATAAACCGCAACTGGGAGTCAAGATGGTTTCCTGCTAAAGGAACTTTGGCTGAAAATATCGGCGAAGACTACAAAATTCGCGCTTTCTTGAAAAAGAAACTTTACTACGCGGGCGTTTCTCAAATTTTGATCGAGAGAACCGCTAAGAAAATTCGCGTAACCGTCGTAGCAGCTCGCCCCGGTATTATTATCGGCAAAAAGGGCTCTGACGTAGAGAAGCTTAAAGAGGATATCCAAAAGCTGATCAACAAAGAAGTAAACGTAAATATCAAAGAAGAAAGAAAAGCTCAAGCTTCGGCTCAGCTAGCTGCGGAAAACGTAGCAATGCAGCTTGAAAAACGCGTTGCGTTTAGACGCGCGATGAAAAAAGTTATCCAAGGCGCTCAAAAATCAGGCGCTAAAGGTATCAAAATTTCAGTTGCAGGACGTCTTGGCGGCGCTGAGATCGCTAGAACCGAGTGGTACTTAGAGGGTCGCGTTCCGCTTCACACTCTAAGAGCTAAGATCGATTACGGCGTTGCCGAAGCGCATACGACCTATGGAAACATAGGTATAAAAGTGTGGATATTTAAAGGCGAGGTTCTTCAAAAAGGTGTTCAATCTGAAAAGAACGAAGAAGAAAAAGCCGATAAAAAACCGCGCAGAGCAAGAAGAGGTAAATAATCATGTTGATGCCAAAACGAACTAAATTTCGCAAACAGATGAAAGGCAGAAACCGCGGTAAAGCTACTCGCGGCGCTGATCTTGCTATGGGCGAGATCGGAATAAAAGCCGTAGAAGCGGGCCGCGTAAATTCGCGCCAGATCGAAGCGGCTCGTGTGGCTCTAACCCGCCACGTAAAACGCCAGGCTAAAACTTGGATCAGAGTTTTCCCAGATAAACCGCTAACCAAAAAACCTCTACAAACTCGTATGGGTAAAGGTAAAGCCGGAGTCGAAGAGTGGGTTATGAACATAAAACCGGGTCGTATAATAGTCGAAATGGCGGGCGTAGATGAGGAACTAGCGCGCGAAGCTCTAACTCTAGCGATCCACAAACTTCCGTTTAAGACTAAAATCGTAACGCGAGAGAGTGAAAATGAAATATACTGATATTAAAGACAAAAGCGTTGCAGAACTTAACGCGTTATTGAAAGAGAAAAAGGTGCTTTTATTTACGTTAAGACAAAAGCTAAAAACTATGCAGCTAAGCAACCCTAACGAGATTAGCGCCGTCCGCAAGGAAATAGCGCAAATCAACACTGCAATTAGCGCTTCAAAGTAAGGGGTGAGAAATGGCATTAAAAAGAGAAATTCAAGGTGTCGTTTTACAAAAGGCCGGCGATAAGACGGCTACGATTTTGGTTGAGAGACGCGTTATGCACCCAAGATACCACAAATTCGTAAAACGCTTTAAAAAATATATGATTCACGACGAAAAGAACGAAACAAAAGCGGGCGATACGGTCGTAGCTATCGAATGCAGACCGCTAAGCGCGAGAAAATCTTTCCGCTTAAAGACTATTTTAGCGACGGGGGTTGAGTAATGATACAATCTTTTACGAGGCTTACGGTCGCCGATAATAGCGGTGCGAAAGAGCTAATGTGCATTAAAGTTTTGGGCGGCAGCAAGAGAAGATACGCGACGCTTGGCGACGTTATCATCTGCTCGGTCAAAAAGGCGCTTCCAAACGGTAAGATCAAAAAAGGTCAAGTGGTAAAAGCAGTCGTCGTTAGAACTAAAAAAGAGGTTCAAAGAGATAACGGCTCGCTAATCCGCTTCGACGAAAACGCAGCCGTCATCTTGGATAACAAACGCGAGCCTATCGGTACTCGTATCTTTGGACCGGTCGGCCGTGAGGTTAGATACGCTAACTTTATGAAAATCGTTTCGCTTGCTCCGGAGGTGTTATAATGGCTAACGTTAAATTTAAAGTAAAAAAAGGCGATACCGTTAAGATCATCGCAGGCGACGACAAAGGTAAAACAGGTAAAATTTTATCCGTCCTAGCCAAAAAAGGACAAGTCATCGTCGAGGGTTGCAAGGTAGCTAAAAAAGCTATAAAACCTAGCGAAAAGACCCCAAACGGCGGCTTTATCAATAAAGAGATGCCTATTGATATCTCAAACGTTGCAAAAGTTGAGGGCTGAAAATGAATAGATTAAAAGCTAAATATAACGAGGTCGTAAAGCCTGCTTTGGCTAAAGAATTCGACATCAAAAATCCTATGCTAATCCCTGCGATCGAAAAGATCGTGATAAGCGTAGGCGCTGGCGAATCTGCTAAAGATCAAAAGCAACTTCAAAACATCGCCGATACTATTTCGCTAATCGCCGGACAAAAAGCCGTTGTTACCGACGCTAAAAAATCGGTTGCGGGCTTTAAAGTGCGCGAGGGATTTCCCGTCGGCGTAAAAGTAACGCTTAGAAAAGAGAATATGTTTGCGTTTTTAGACAAACTAATCTCTATCGCGCTACCGAGAGTTAAGGACTTTAGAGGTCTTCCAAAAGACGGTTTTGACGGACGCGGAAACTACAACTTCGGCCTTAACGAGCAGCTAATGTTCCCAGAGGTCGAGTACGATAAGATTTTACGCACTCACGGTATGAATATAGTTATAGTCACGACGACAAACAGCGACAAAGAGGCATTCAAATTGCTTGAGCTATTTGGTTTGCCGTTTGCGAAAGGAAAGTAATATGGCGAAAAAATCAATGATAGCAAAGGCTGCCAGAAAGCCTAAATTTGCGGTTCGCGGCTATACGAGATGCCAAATTTGCGGACGTCCGCATTCGGTTTATAAAGATTTTGGAATTTGCCGCGTATGCCTAAGAAAAATGGCTAACGAGGGACTAATCCCGGGTCTAAAAAAAGCAAGCTGGTAAGGAAGAGAAATGTTAAACGACTTAATTTCAGACGGACTAACTCGCATTAGAAACGCCGCAATGAGAAGACTTGAAACTACAAAGCTTCTTCATTCAAACGTCGTCGAGGCTACTTTATCTATCCTTGCGGCTAAAGGCTATATCGAGAGCTACAACGTCGTAGAAGAAGATAAAAAGAAATTTATAAACGTAGTTTTGAAATACGACGAGCACGGCAGAAGCGTGATTAATGAGCTTAAGCGCGTATCAAGCCCGGGCCGCCGCGTTTATAAGGGAAAAGACGAGATCAAGAGATTTAAAAACGGCTACGGAACGATCATCGTTAGCACTAGCAAGGGCGTTTTAAGCAACGAAGACGCTCACAAAGCTGGCGTAGGCGGCGAAATCCTCTGCTCTGTGTGGTAATGAACGAAAACGATGTGGTGCATCGTTTTCGCATCATAGAAGTGAAGCTTAAACGATAAGCTTCCCGGATTTCCGGCGGGGGCATCGTTGTTGCATCCTAGAAAATGTAATCTAGTTTGGTAGACTTGTCGTATTTACGACGGGGTAGCGTTTTAGATTACTTTGAAATAAAGTTTGAATTGATGGGCTTGTTTTTGTAGCAAGATGTCAATTCGATATCATTAAAATGTAGTCTAATTCGGTAGCCTTGTCGTGTTTGCGACGAGGCGGCGTTTCGGATTGCGTTGAAATGAAATTTGACTAGGCATCTTTTCGTAGTTTATAAGATTTACGAACAACTTTCGCCGTCAAATTTATAAAATTTAAAAACGGAAGCTCAAATTTAAAAAGCTTCCCGAATTTAGCTCGGCTTGCAAATTTGCCCGAATTTGCCAAAGCTAAATTTAAAAACGACGATGTCAAATTTGACGTTAAATTTTGGAAAGTAACTCCAAAAAACAAGTCAAATTTGACGAGAAAATTAAAGTGTTTGAAGCGGTTTTTATCGCTTCGATTCATTTCTATTTTTATGGTATTGCGGTATCCATTCGTAAAAGTAGACATACCCTAGACAAGTAAAAAAGGAAAAAAATGTCACGTATAGGAAAACAGCCGATAGCTATTCCAAGCGGAGTAGAAGTCAGCGTAGAAGGCAACGTCCTTAAATTTAAAAAAGGCGCTCATTTAAAAGAGCTTGACACAAAGGGGCACGTAGACGTTAAAGTCGAGGATGCTCACATAGTATTTTCTCCAAAGAGCGACGAGAGACAAGATAGAGCCTACTGGGGCACTTATAGAGCGCTTGCAAACAATATCGTCATCGGCATCACAAAAGGTTTTGTTCGCCAGCTTGAGATAAACGGCGTCGGTTACAAAGCCGCTGCTAAAGGCCAAGTACTTGAGCTTACTTTAGGATTTTCTCACCCGATAAATCACGAAGTGCCAAAAGGCGTCGAAATCAGCGTAGAGAAAAACATCATAACTATCAAAGGCGACGATAAGCAAGTGGTCGGTCAGATCGCGGCTCAAGTCAGGGCGTATAGACCGCCTGAACCGTATAAGGGCAAAGGCGTTAAATACGTAGAAGAGCGCATCATCCGCAAAGCCGGCAAGACATCTAAGAAGTAAGGGATAGATAATGACAGCAAATGTATTAAAAAGAAAACTCGCTCTTAGAATCAAGAGAAAAAGAAGAATCAGAGCCAAAATTTCTGGCACTGCGGTATTGCCTAGAATTTCTATCTTCAAGTCAAACAGAACTCTTTACGTCCAAGCTATCGACGACGTAGCAGCCGTAACTCTAGCGGCGGCAGACGGCAGAAAACTAGGCGTAAAAGCAAACAAAGAGGGCGCCGTAACTTTGGCTAAAGAATTTGCAAAAACTCTAAAAGCTAAAAAAATAGAAACGGCATTATTCGACAGAAACGGCTATTTGTATCACGGTGTTATAGCGGCTTTTGCGGACGCATTACGTGAAAACGGTATCAAACTATAAGGAAAATCGCTATGGAAAAATATAACAGAGAAGAATTCGAAGAAGTAATGGTTGATATCGGCCGCGTTACAAAGGTCGTAAAAGGCGGTCGTAGATTTAGATTTACGGCTCTTGTCGTAGTAGGAAACAGAAACGGTCTAGTGGGCTTTGGCTTCGGTAAAGCAAAAGAGGTGCCGGACGCTATGAGAAAAGCCGTCGACGACGCGTTTAAAAACATCATCGAGGTAAAAAGAAAAGGCTCGACTATACCTCACGACGTAGAGGTTAAATTTAACGCTAGCCGCGTTTTGCTTCGCCCTGCTAGCGAAGGTACAGGCGTGATCGCGGGCGGTAGCGCCCGTCCTATTTTAGAGCTTGCGGGCATCAAGGACATCCTAACAAAATCGCTTGGCTCAAACAACTCGGCAAACGTCGTTCGCGCTACTTTAAAAGCGCTAAGCATGCTTAAAGGCTAAGGAGAAGATATGGGACTAGAAAATTTAAAACCTGCCGAGGGCTCGACTAGGCAAACCAAAAGACTAGGTCGCGGTCAAGGTAGCGGTCAAGGTAAAACCGCGGGCAAAGGACACAAAGGTCAAAGAGCTAGAAAAGGCTACAACGAGAAAAGAGGCTTCGAGGGCGGTCAGCAACCGCTTCAAAGACGCCTTCCAAAGGTAGGCTTCACTTCTAAATTTGAAAAACCTTACGTAATCAACGTAGAAAAAATCGTTGCGGTAAAAGAGCTAAGCGAGATCACTATCGCTACTATCGCTACCGTACATAAAATTTCAAGCAGCGTCAAGAAAATCAAATTGATCGGAGTGAGCGCGAAAGATTTGGCTTCGAAAATCAAAGACGAGAACGTAACCGTTAGCGGACGTGCGTAATGAATAAGACATTGACCAACAAGATTTTAATCACGTTGGCATTTTTATTTGCTTACAGGATACTGGCATACGTGCCGGTTCCTGGCGTAAACGTCAATGTTATTAAAGAGTTTTTCGATTCGAATTCCTCAAATGCGCTTGGACTATTTAATATGTTCAGCGGTAAGGCGGCAGAGCGCCTTAGCATCATCTCTCTAGGCATTATGCCATACATCACGGCATCTATCATTATGGAGCTTTTAGCGGCTACCTTTCCAAATTTAGGCAAGATGAAAAAAGATCGCGACGGCATGCAAAAATATATGCAGATCATCCGCTATGCTACTATTGTTATTACCCTTGTTCAAGCAGTGGGCGTCAGTATGGGGCTTCAGAGTCTTCACGGCAGAGGCGGAGAGGACGCGATAATGATAGATATGAATTTATTTATCGCCATCGCAGCGGCTTCGATGCTAACGGGAACTATGCTTTTGATGTGGATAGGCGAGCAGATCACTCAGCGCGGTATCGGCAACGGTATCAGCCTTATCATCTTCGCAGGTATCGTTAGCGGCATACCTTCAGCCATCGGCGGAACGGTAAATTTGGTAAATACGGGTGAGATGAACTTCCTCGTGGTTATCGGAATTTTGCTTGTTATCTTGGTTACGGTAGGCATAGTTATCTATGTCGAGATGGGCGAGAGACGCGTGCCGGTGAGCTATTCGCGTAAGGTAGTGATGGAAAATCAAAACAAACGCATCATGAACTATATACCTATCAAGGTAAATTTAAGCGGCGTTATTCCTCCGATTTTCGCCAGTGCGATTTTGATGTTCCCAAGCACCATTTTGCAGGCCAGTACAAATCCTTACATCCAAGCTATTCACGATTTTTTAAATCCAAATAGCTATTTTTTCAACTTTTTAACGTTCTTGCTGGTTGTATTTTTTGCATATTTTTACGCTTCGATAGCGTTTAACGCAAAAGATATCAGCGAAAATTTAAAAAGACAGGGCGGATTTATCCCGGGTATTAGACCGGGCGAGGGTACGGCCGGATATCTAAACGAAGTCGCATCGAGGCTAACTTTTAGCGGAGCGATCTATCTCGGACTTATCTCGACGCTGCCTTGGGTGCTTGTTAAATTTATGGGCGTTCCGTTTTATTTCGGCGGTACGTCGGTACTGATCGTAGTTTCTGTCGCGCTTGATACGATGCGAAGGATAGAAGCTCAAATTTATATGAATAAATATCAAACTCTAAGTGCGGTAGGTTTGTAATGGCTATAACCATCATGCAGCCAAACGACATAGAGAAGATGCGAGCGGCGAATAAAATCGTCGCTCAAACCCTCGATTACGTAGAAAGCGTGATCAAGCCCGACATCTCACTGCTCGAAATAGATAAAATTTGCGACGATATGATAAGGGCTGCGGGCGCAAAGCCGGCATTTAAGGGGCTTTACGGCTTTCCAAACGCCGCTTGTATCAGCGTAAACGAAGTAGTCATCCACGGCATCCCGAACGAATACAAACTGCAAGAAGGCGACATCGTAAGCGTCGATATCGGCTCAAATTTGAACGGGTATTTCGGCGACTCGGCTAGGACTTGGGGCGTGGGTCAAATTTCGCGCGAGGACGAAAAGCTGATCGCTTGCGCCAAAGACGCGCTATATTTTGCGATAGATACCGTAAAAGCGGGAATGCACTTTAAAGAGCTTAGTTTTGAAATCGAGAAATTTATAAGAGCTCGCGGATTCGTTCCTTTAACTGGATTTTGCGGTCACGGCATCGGTAGACGCCCGCACGAAGATCCACAAATTTTAAATTATTTAGAGGGCGGCAGTCCAAAATCGGGACCAAAAATCAAAAACGGAATGGTATTTTGCGTGGAGCCGATGATCTGTCAAAAAGACGGCACTCCAGTGATCGGTCACGACAAATGGAAAGTAACCAGCAAAGACGGGCTAAGAACCAGCCACTACGAGCACTGTATGGCAGTCGTAAACGGACGCGCAGAAATCTTAAGTCTGGCGTAAAATTTTAAAATTTACAAATCGTTCGCGCGACTTGTAAATTTTAAAATTTTAATTTGTGGTGAGTTAAAATTTTAATTTCGAACTTCCGCCCAGCGGCGAAAGTAAATTTAACAAAAAGGAGTTAAGTGGCAAAAGACGACGTCATAGAGATTGACGGCAACGTCATCGAGGCGCTGCCAAACGCGACGTTTAAGGTCGAGCTCGACAACAAACACGTGATTTTGTGTCATATTGCGGGCAAGATGAGGATGCATTATATAAAAATAATGCCTGGAGACCGCGTAAAGGTGGAACTAACGCCTTACAGTCTGGATAAGGGTAGGATAATTTACCGACATAAGTAAGTTAAAAGCTAAATTTGGCTATACTCAGCCCCTTGCGACAAATTGCTGTATGAAGAATTGTTTTCAAAGCCCACCACTTGTTTTGAAAATAGTTGGTTTAAAATTTCGTTAAACCTGATGCAGCCTAAAAGTGGAATTAAATTTTTAGGAGACTAGAATGAAAGTTCGTCCTTCTGTAAAGAAGATGTGTGACAAGTGCAAAATTGTCAAGCGCCAAGGCGTAGTTCGCATAATCTGCGAAAATCCAAAACATAAACAAAGACAAGGATAAAGCATGGCACGTATCGCAGGTGTGGATTTACCAAAGAAAAAAAGAATCGAATACGGTTTGACCTATATTTACGGTATCGGTCTTCACAAATCTCGTCAAATTTTGGATGCTACCAAAATTTCTTACGATAAAAGAGTAAACGATCTAACCGAAGACGAGGCTGCGGCTATCCGCAAAGAGATCCAAGAGCATCATGTAGTGGAAGGCGACCTTAGAAAAAGCGTCGCTATGGACATCAAGGCTCTTATGGACTTAGGAAGCTACCGCGGTCTAAGACACAGAAAAGGTCTTCCGGTGCGCGGTCAAAAGACTAAAACAAACGCTAGAACTAGAAAAGGCAAGCGCAAAACAGTCGGCGCTGCGACTAAATAAGGATAAGCGATGGCAAAAAGAAAAGTAGTTAAAAAGAAAATTGTAAGAAAAAGTATTGCTAAGGGCATCGTTTATATAAGCGCGACTTTTAACAACACTATGGTAACGGTTACCGATGAGATGGGAAATGCTATCGCTTGGAGCAGTGCTGGCGGACTGGGCTTTAAAGGAAGTAAAAAATCAACTCCTTACGCAGCCCAACAAGCAGTCGAAGACGCTCTAACTAAAGCAAAAGAGCACGGTATAAAAGAAGTAGGTATCAAAGTACAAGGTCCTGGCAGCGGCAGAGAGACCGCAGTCAAGAGCGTAGGCGCGGTAGAGGGTATAAAAGTAACGTTTTTAAAAGATATAACTCCGCTTCCGCATAATGGTTGCAGACCGCCGAAACGCCGCCGCGTATAATTAGAAATTTAGGAGAATTATTATGGCTAGATATAGAGGACCCGTTGAAAAATTAGAAAGAAGACTCGGCGTTAGTTTGGCGCTAAAAGGCGAGCGTCGCTTGGCAGGTAAGAGCGCGCTTGACAAAAGACCTTACGCTCCGGGACAACACGGACAAAGAAGAAGCAAGATAAGCGAATACGGCTTGCAGCTTCGCGAAAAACAAAAAGCTAAATTTATGTACGGCATTAGCGAAAAGCAATTCCGCCGCTTATTCCAAGAGGCCGCTCGCCGCGAGGGAAATACCGGTGCACTTTTGGTGCAGCTTTTAGAGCAAAGATTAGATAACGTAGTTTACAGAATGGGCTTCGCGACGACTCGCCGCTTCGCTCGTCAGCTAGTTACTCACGGACATATTTTAGTAAATGGCAAGAGAGTAGATATTCCTTCTTACAGAGTCCAAGCAGGCGCTAAAGTAGAGGTTATCGAAAAATCTAAAAACAATCCGCAAATCGTTCGCGCGATCGATCTTACGGCGCAAACCGGCATCGTAGCTTGGGTCGACGTCGAAAAAGATAAAAAATTCGGAATTTTCACAAGAACTCCGGAAAGGGAAGAAGTCGTCATTCCTGTCGAGGAAAGATTCATAGTAGAGCTTTATTCGAAATAATAAGGGGTATAACGATGAGAAAAATTACCACATCAGCTTATATGCCTACCGAAATTTCAGTAGAGAGTATAAGCGAGAATGTCGCCAGAATAACCGCGTATCCGTTTGAGACGGGCTATGCTGTTACTTTGGCTCATCCGCTAAGACGACTTTTGTATAGCAGCACGGTTGGATTTGCGGCTACGGGCGTCAAGATAGAGGGCGTATCTCACGAATTTGATTCGATGAGAGGCATGCTCGAGGACGTAGCGCAGTTTATTATAAATTTAAAAAATATCCGTTTTAAGCTAAAAAACGAGTCTGAGCGTGAGGTGGTCGAGTATTCGTTTAAAGGTCCAAAAGAGATAAAAGCCGGCGATCTAAAAAACGATGTTATAGATGTTGTAAATCCGGACGCCTATCTTGCGACCATAAACGAGGACGCGGAGCTTAAATTTTCCGTAATCATCCAAAAAGGTATCGGATACGTACCGAGTGAAGAGATAAGAGACAATACCGAAGAGGGTTATATAGCTCTTGACGCGTTCTTTACGCCTGTTAAAAAAGCAGTTTACGAGCTAGAAAACGTCCTAGTAGAGGATAACCCAGACTATGAGAAGATTATTTTCACGGTTACGACGGATGGACAGGTGGGGGCGATCGAGGCGTTTAAACACGCGATCGAGGCGATGTATCAGCAGATGTTGGTTTTTAAAGGCGTTTTAAATATCGACGTTTCGTCAGGTCTAAACGCTCAAACTTCAGGCAGCGAGCATGCAAAGCTGCTTCAAAGCGTAGAAGAGCTAAATTTGAGCGCCCGAAGCTTTAACTGCCTTGATAAAGCTGAGATTAGATTTATCGGCGAACTTGCTTTGATGGATGAAAACGAGCTAAAAGAGCTTAAAAATTTAGGTAAAAAATCTCTAGAAGAGATTAAGGCCGTTATGCAAGAGATCGGATATCCGGTCGGCGGCGACCTAGGCGGCGGCAAAGAGCAACTCAAGAAAAAGATCGCCGACCTAAAATCACAAATGAGTGCAAAAGAGTAAAAGGAATATAAATGAGACACGGTCACGGATACAGAAAACTAGGTAGGACGTCGGCTCACCGCTCGGCTCTACTTAAAAACTTAGCTATCGCTATTATAAAAAGCGACAAGATAGAGACGACCCTGCCTAAGGCAAAAGAGTTAAGAAGCTATATCGAAAAGCTAATCACTAGAGCTAGAAAAGGCGACAGTAACGCTCATAGAGCAGTTTTTGCAAGCTTGCAGGATAAAGAAACTACGAATAAGCTAGTAACCGAGCTTGCTCCAAAATTCGTAGGCAAAAACGGCGGATATACGCGCATCGTTAAGACTCGCGTTCGACGAGGCGATGCTGCTGAGATGGCTTATATCGAGCTAATTAAAGAATAATTTTTAGAGAGCTTCGGCTCTCTTTCTCTGCTTTATTCAAGATACAATTATATATAAACGACTTTTCAAAGAGATTAAATTTTAAGGTCTATTCTTTACTTCTTTGAAATCTCTTATTGACTTTTTGAAGCATTTACCTTTATTTTTAAGCATATAGCCGTACCGTCTTATTATCGCATTAGGGTTAACTACGAATTTAATGCAAACAAAGGAAGCGTAAGCTTACAATGACAACTATTATTCCTGCAGATGACAAAGACTATAGTAAATTTTAGAAATGTGCACATAAGCCCTTTCAAATTTTTGTTGAAAAATTTTAAGGAAAATTTTAAAAAATTATCCTTACCAGCAACATATGACAGTATTTGTTTTTCATTGTAGTCGTATTCGACAAACTCGTATTCTGATGAGTTACGGCAAAATTGTGTTATAGCGAGCCATTTGGCCATTTTTTAATTAAATTCAGGTTAATTAATCTTAAGTAGATTTTTAACTACAAATTTCATATTACTACTTTTGATACAATCCATCGATTGTAGCAGTTTTTGATATAAGTTTTTCTGTGTAGTTTTAGTATTGTATCTAAACTTTACTTCGCTTCGTTCGTAGCTGCAAGCAGAGCGCATTCCATTAAATGAAGCAATAAATTTTCTTTTTTTGACCTTCCTGCGATCGTTACGCTTGAGAAGATCTATTTAAATAGATAATTTATATTTAGACCGAATATCGGTATTTTATTTGCCGCTCCTCTACCTCTTTTCTCAAAGAGAGCGCGGGTGCAAGACTTCTTACTCGCTTAGACCTATTTCTATTTCGCTCTACCCGACTGCGTTTGTAGCATTTCAAGACGCAGCTACGAGCGAAGCGAAGTAAAAGTAGCTTTCGCCAATCTCAAAGTAAAGCACCTAGGCGGAACTGGAAATCTCGCCGCTAAATTTACTTTTTTCACGTGCTTTTTAGGATTTGAATTCTATCTGCGGGGATCTTTAAAATTTTGATTAAAAGAATAGTTTGTAGCAGGGCGTCAAAATAAGCTGCAAACAAAGTAAATTTTAAGCCGCTAAAGATAAAATTTACGCATGAGATCGTACTAAAATAAATCAAAAGCGAGCGGATGCATAAAGCGCATAAGGACCGCCGCAATCGAGGGAAAATGAAAATAGACTGGGAAAAAACGGGCGGACTTTTGCCCGTCGTCGTTCAAGAGATCGCAAGCGGCGAGGTTTTGATGCTTGCTTATATGGACGAAGAGGCGCTAAATTTGAGCCTAGAAACGGGCTTTGCGCACTATTTTTCGCGCACGAAAAACCGCATCTGGAAAAAGGGCGAACAAAGCGGCAACGTCCAAAAGATCGAGGACGCCTATCTTGACTGCGACAACGATACGCTGCTAATAAAAGTCGAGCAAAAAGGCGGCGCGGCATGCCACACCGGGGCGAAATCTTGCTTTTTTAGGAAAATCGCGGGCGCAAATTTTAGCGGCGATAGCGAGCAAAATCTAACGGGCGCAGACGGGCGGATTTTGACGGGCGAGTTAAATTTAGCGAACGAAAACAGGCAAAATTTAGCCGCCTTTACGGCGCAAACTAAAAAGCCCGCCTACGGCATCATAGACGAGATCTATCACGTGATCTTGGAGCGCAAACTAAACGCCGATCCGCAGACTTCATACGTGGCAAGCCTGTTTAAAAAGGGCGAAAATGCCGTCTTAAAAAAAGTCGGCGAGGAGGCCGGCGAGCTAATCATGGCGTGCAAAGACGCGAGCGCGGCGAGAAGATTTGAAAATTTAGCCGACAAACATGCGAGCGAAAGCTCAAATCTCAAAAAAGCGCAGCAAATTTTAAGCCGCGACGAGCAAGATTTAAATTCGCAAATTTTAACGCAGAGCGCAAAAGAGCAAGGCGAAAAAGACGAGCTTAAAAAAGCCCTAGAGGGCGTAGTTTACGAGGCGGCGGATTTGTGCTTTCACTCGCTCGTCGCTCTTGCCGCGCACGGCATACACCCAGAGCGCGTTAAAGCCGAGCTTGCGCGCAGGTTTGGGCTTAGCGGTATCGAGGAGAAAAACTCGCGCAAAGATTAGCGCGGCTAAATTTGGCACGCTTTATGCAGGCGGATTTTAAATTTAGCTCGCAGTAAAGCAACGAGATGAAGAGGCAAGATGATAAACGAACTAAAACAAGGCTTAAATTTTTACATAACGCACCTTAGCTGGGCGGATTTTGCGGGCTATATCTGGATGTTTTTGACCTTTTTGGCGGTTCTTGCGCTTTGCATTTATATCGCCTCAAAGTCTTATTTCGCCGGTTTTGCACTCACGGTCGTTAGTATCGCGGCGCTTGGGTACGGGGCGCACTTTATGCCTAAATTTTTAGATCAAAATTTGAGGGCGCGAGAGCTGGAGATAGTCTCTACCAAGCAGCTTGAGTACTCAAATACGCTTCTTGTGGATATACACCTTAAAAATCTTTCAAAAAAGCCCTTTAACTACTGCGAGATCGGACTTGTTTTTTATAAAAACTCGGACAATATCTTGCGCCGCTATGCCAATGAACTAAAGCCGTTTTTAAAGGAAAATATCGTGCTAAAGGACGTGCTGGACGTAAATGCCACGCGCGAGATCACGCACGTCGTAAACGATTTTCGTGTAAATGACTACAACGTCACGGCAAGTTCGGAGTGTTTTTAATGCAAGGATATTTTAACGTCTTTCATTTTATCGCGCTCGCGGCTTTGGCGCTGCTATCGGTACTTTTTATGCTCCTTTCGCGCGGAGAAAAAGACCCGAAACTGTTTAAAATTTATCTTTTGATAAATATCGCCGCGACGTTGATAATGGGGTATTTTTTTATGTTGGTCGTGGATAAATACACAAAAAAAGCCGCTCTAACCGAGTTTGCCGCTCATAGGGTGCTTAGAAACGAGACCGTCGTGTTTAAGGGCGCGCTGAAAAATACGGGCGAATTTAGCATCGCAAACTGCGACCTCACCGTTAAGGTTGTCAATAATCCGGTCAGCAAAGACACGATCGCCGGCGCGGTTTTTAAGCCTAGCGGATGGTCGCTATTTTCGCATGACGAGCGCACGAACGTCGCTGAGATCACGGCTAGCGTCGCTAAAAACATCGCGCCGGGACAAATGCGAAATTTTAGCCTTTCTATGCCCTATCCGCCGCATTTTACAAATACCCAAACGATAACAAATTTAGAGTGTAGATGAGCGCGGCCTGCGGGCAAGATAAATTTACGGCTTGCCGGCTAGTCGGCGTAACCATTTGTTTTTTGCGGCTTATCTTTGCGCGTCTATACCTTGTCTAGCTTTATCCCGCTTTGTACGCTCATTTCTTTGCGTGCGCGCTAAATTTAACGTCTTTTTCAAATTATCCTCAAAAAATAGCTTAGCAGCGACCTTATTAGTGTCTTTCCTAAAAAACAAAGACCTTTGCGCGCCGTTATCGTCGTAGTTTTCGTTTTGCTTTCTATAAGTTGCGGCATTACGATCTTTATCGCGGTGGATATAGCGCCGCCTTTTGGATTTATTTGCGCCGTTAAATTTAGGGTTGCCGCGATTAGAAAACTTGCTTTGGCTTATTAGTTTAAAGCTGCCTATGTCCGCTAGCACGCTTGTCATTTTTTGATTGGACGCACAGAGCCTATGGGCGCATTAGCCGGGGCGCGGGGATACATCCTCGTATAACTTTATTTAAGTGCAGTCTAGCTTGTGGAAAAAGACTAGAAAACCCTTGTCGGGCGACTTTGGGCGCGTTGCTCCCGAATGAAAGTTAAGACCAAGGCCTTGAGCTTTAGCGACCGCATAAATTTACTCATTTTCTCTTTTTATGAGTTAAATTTTAGTCCTATATTTTTACTACCTTAGGGTTATGCTTGAATAAAATTTCCTTTTACGAAACTCTAAAAGGCGAATACTTAGAAAAAACAGTCGAATTTAAGCCCGAGCGGGCTTAAATTTATAGGTCTTCTTTGACCTCGTCGTTGCTGCGAACGACTAGGCCCGAGCCGTGTATGACGCTAGGGATGCACGCCGTGCAGATATCGACCTCTTCGCCGTTTTTATGGGCGCGGACGAATACGGCGTTTTCATTTTCCGTGCTTTTTTGTCCGCAGACGTTGCAAACTACGATATTTTCGGTTCTCATTTGACTTCCTTCATAAAAAATTCGGGCGTATTTTATTTAGTTTTTCGCCGATTTGAAATGATTTACGTCAAGCGCGAAGTCTCGCGTAAAAAGAAAAAATGCGAAAAATAAATAACGAAAAAAATCTGCAAGAAAAGCCCAAAAATAGGCACCAAGCAAAGTAGGTAAAAGCACAGCGCGGCGGCTTTAAATTTATATCCGCCGTAGTCCAGCAAATAAAGCTCAAATTTATGCCGCGAGAGGGCGTTTGGCGCGACGTCGATGAAAAGTAGCGAATAATAAAGATAAAAAAACGCCGGGTGCAAGGCGAGGAAATTTAGCGCAGGCACGGCTAAAATCGGCACGCAAATAAGCGCGATCAGGAAAAATTTGAGCAAAATTTTGCCCATAAGAGCCGTTTGGCGAGCTAGGCTGATATTTGCCAGCTGCGCCTCGTCCACGCGGTAGTGCCTGCGGTTTATCTCGCGGGCGACCACTGGAGTTAGAAAGCTCGCAACCGCGAGCGCGCAAAAAATTGAGAGCATGACGACTAGATATGCGCCGACGGCGTAAAATATCGCGCCGAAGAGCCACTTTGCGATGCCTAGGCTAAGGATTTTAGCCGCCATCGGATACTCGGCCAGAGCGCCTGACTCGCCCGATACGGCGGCGTTTAGCGCCTCGTACAGCTCGCGGCCGCCAAACATCGCAATCGCCGCGATAACAAGCGCGGAAAAAACGAGCGGCAGGATAGAGAGCACGATAAATTTGGGCGTGAAAAGGTCCTTTAGCGAAAGGCGTAAAATATCAGCGAACAACGAATCTCCATTTTATTTAAATTTATAGCCGTCATGCGGCGAAAGGGTGTTTGGGCGCGACGTTTTTTAAATTTGACGCGCATTTTTTGCCAGCAAAAGCGGCACTGCAAATGCTTTTAATGACGCGCAAATTTAACGCACGCGTAGATTTTGCGGCTAAATTTGACCGATTTAATCCAGCTTCAAATTTAGCTAAATTTACTCAAATTTGACCCGCTTTTTGGTGGCGCGAGACTTGCATGCGGCGTAAATTTTTGCGGACTAAAACGGCAGAGTTTTAGCTAGCCTAGCTAAAACTTGCTTAAATTTAAACGCCAGCGACCTAAACCGCTAAGCTAAATCGCAAAAATTTTGGCTAAATTTAACGACCCAAGCGCAAATTTAGCCCGCAAAGCCGTCAAATTTTATTTTACCGCCTTATACTCGGCTTCTAGCGCGGCGTAGATATCGTCCATACTTTTTAGCCCGCGAGCGAGGATTTCGTTCATCACGGCGTTATCTTCCTTGCCGTTCCATACCTTTTTATACGCGCCCTCTTTGTAGCCGCGGTCTTGGCGGAAGCGATTTAGGACGTTTTTACCGACGTAGCACTCGTAAAGCGAGCCGAGATTTACGCCGCATTTTAGGCTCATCGTGAAGTAAATTTTAAGCAGGTCAAAGAGCGAATACTCAAAGCCCGAGCACTTATTTATGAGCATTTCGACGTCGTTTATGATCTCGTAGATGTTTTCGTCAGCGACGTTAAACGGCTCTCGGCAAAACGCCTCAAAGCCGCTGCTAGCGCAGATGTCACTTGAGAGCTTTGCGATATCGCCGAGGTTATTTAGCTTATACTGCTCAAGCATCAAACTCATCAAAAAGTGCCAGATATCCACGACCTCGACGCGCAGATTTTCTTCATTTGTCGGCGCGTTTATGCTTTTCCAGTGTTTCCAGGCAAAGCTGTCTATGAGCTCGGCGCACTCCATATATATGCAGCGTTTCCAGTTGATGAGTTTGCCGTTTTTATTTATGCCGTTTTCCCAGCCGATGCCGTTGGTGTCGTCGTTTAGGCTCTGCTGGAGATTTAGCATTTGGGTGATTTTTTCATTCGCGTTCATAAATTTTCCTATTTTTAAAATTTATGAATTATAGCGAAAATTTTAAACCGCGAACTAAACGTAAAATTTAAAGCTATCCAGCTGAGAAATGAGCTCGTCAAAGAGCTTTTTGGAGTTTTGAAGTAGCTTAGCGTCCGCTTTGTTTTGCTCCATCAGTCTATCAAAAAGCTTTAACGTGCCGTCCGCGATAAAATTTTTATGGTTTGCGTCTTTTATTTCCGGAAGCTCCTTGCGAAGCGAGTTTGCGAGATTTGTCACGCGCGAAGATACCCAATCCTCGCCATCTTTGACGTTTTTCATAAATTTATCTATGCTAGGCGCTATCTTTTCTAGAGCGGTTGCGAGCTCTTCTTTATCACGCGCGTCCAGACCATCGCCTTTATATGAAAAGCTATAGCCGTACTCGTGCGTGAGAGTGAGCGCAGATGCCGATGCGCCAGCTGTTTTGGCGCTGGCGTAGTCTACTGTTTTATTGTCGTACATTTTTAGATTTATCTCGTCGCCGCTGCTGGTTTTAAAGCTAAAATCAAAGCTGTTTAGGCTCGCGCTTTGGTAGTTTTGTAGTTTCATGATTTGTCGTCCTTTTGGCTTTATATCGGCTAAATTTCTTTTTTCTTAATACCCCTTGCGCTAAAATCACGCAAAAAAGGATGAAAATGTGCTGTTTTGCCACGCGCGTATTTTTGCTCATTAGCGCGACCGTTTTGAGCTTTGTTTTGCACGGATTTTTCCCGCAAATTCCCGTCGTCGCGTTTTATTTTTTACTGGCAAATTTGATCTCACTTACGATATTTTCGCTATTTTTCGCGGGCAAATTGCCAAGCTTCGTTAAGCCCGCGGCAGTGCACTATTTTAGCTTTATCGGCGGCTTTGCGGCTGGGCTTGCAGTGACTTTGCTTAGACGCGAAAAAGCGGGGGCTAAATTTATCAGAACCGAGCTTTTTATCTTTGCTTTTTGGTTAGTTTTAGCTTGCTTTTTGGCGCTAAATTTTAGCCGGCTGTCGGCAAATTTGGCTCAAATTTTTAGCGCTTAAGGCGGACGAAATGGATGAGAAAATTTTAAAATTTATCCGCAAAATGCACCTGCTTAGTCTTGCCGTTTTAGATGAGGGCAAGCCTTACTGCGCGAGCTGCTTTTACGCTTTTGACGAGGAAAATTTAGCTTTTATCGTAGCTGGCGGCGAGCGGAGCGCTCACGTGAAGGCGTTTTTAGCAGAGTCTGGTGTAGCCGGCACCGTCGCGCTTGATACGAAGGTGGTGGGCAAGATAGAGGGGGTGCAGTTTCGCGCTATAGCCGCTCCTGCAACCGCACATCAGAGAAAAATATATTTCGCGCGCTTTCCTTACGCTTTGGCGATGAACCCGAGCCTTTATAGTTTGAGTCTTGGCTGGGTTAAATTTACGCATAATGCGTTGGGGTTTGGGAAAAAACTCGTCTGGCAGAGAGCAAATTGAATAAAAAGGCTCGTCTCGCGAGCGCTTTTCCGAGATTTCGCAAAATTTTCGCTCCGCAGGCTATATGCCTAGCGCACGCTCAATTTTGCTTCAAAGCTCGAAAAATCATCTCGCGATACTTCGCCTTGACTATTTATGTAAAATTTGAAGTCGAAATTCTCGAATTTGAACGCAAAGAGTCAAGGCAAAGTATCTTGCGATGAATTTAAATGTTGCGAAGAAATTTTCGACCGAAGATAGAACATGCAGTTCATCGAGGGAGGAAATTTCTAGCTCATTTAAAGGCGCGCAAGAGACGAGCCGCCAAAAAGCAAAATTTACTCGCCAAATATATCAAGTTTTTTATCATATTCCTTTGTCTCTACTCCAAAAAACCCCAGCAACGAACTAAAAACATTATCGTGCGAGACGGCGTCGTCCTTTTGCGCGCGCAGGCGAGCTAGCGTCGCTTCATCGCTTGCGTACGCCATCATCGGGATGTGTTTTTGCGTCTCTGGCGCGATGGCGTAGGGCATGCCGTGCAGATAGATGCCGTTTTCGCCCAGGCTCTCGCCGTGATCGGAGAAATACCAAACCGCGCTTTTATCGCCGCCCGCGTCCTTGACAGCGTTGATGACCTCGTCAATGAAAAAATCGGTAAAAAGCAGCGTGTTGTCGTAGGTGTTTACGATGCTATCGCTATCGCAGGAGCTAAGCTCGCTCGTGTCGCAAGTCGGGGTAAATTTGCGAAATTTGCTCGGATAGCGGGCGTAGTATGCAGGGCCGTGCGAGCCTTGCAGGTGCAGGACGATTATCTCGTTTTGCGCGAGATTTTCGAGGCGTTTTTTGAGTGAGGGCAGCATATTCGTATCGTATCCTGCGTCAAAGTACTCGACGTCGCCCGCGTCCAAGCGGTCGCAAACGCCCTTACATTTGCCCGAGTTGTTGCCTAGCCACACGACCTTGACGCCGACGCGTTTTAAGATATCAAGCGCGTTTTCGCTAAATTCTTTGCTACTGTATTCTTTTCTAGTGGACTTTGAGAACAGGCACGGTAGCGAGACTGCCGTAGCCGTTCCGCACGAGCGAGCATCGCTGAAATAGACCAAATTTGGCTCATTTTTCGTGTAAAAATTCGTGTCGTTTTTGGCGTACCCGCCGAGCGAATAGTTTTTCGCGCGCGCCGTTTCGCCCACGATTAGCACCATCAGCCGTCGTTCGTCGCTTGGCTTCATCGTAGCGTCCATGCCGATTTGTTTAAATTCGGGCTTAAAAAACTCCATTTTTATGTATTTTTGCGCTGCGTAAATCGGATAAAATGGCAGGTTGTAGGCTCTTATGAAGCTATTTTCTCGAAAAAACGGGATAAGGGACTTAGTCTGCGAAAAAAATAACCCAGCCGCGAGCGCTAAAAAGCCTGCAAATGTTAAAAATTTGATCTTTATATGCCGCTTGGCGCCGCCGTACTCTATCCTCGCAAAAGCGACCAGAAGGCAGGGTAAAACGCCCAAAAATAGCATATAGCAAACGAGTTTTGGATTTAAAAAGCTTAATACCTCTCCCGCGTCCGTTTGCGCGACGTTTCTTATCATTTCGCTATCGATTATGATACCGTAGCTTTGCATGAAGTAGCTACTAGCGCACGTAATGGCAATCGCAGCGATACTAACCGGCTTAGCTAGATAGGGCAAAAAAACGAGCGAAAACAGCGCGCAAAGCAGCGAAAAATATATAACCGGCAGGCTTGCGGCCGTCAGCGGATGAGCTTCAAAGCTAAGCCTTGAATAAATAAAATTAAACAGCCCAAAATTTAGCGCGGCGATAAAAACGGCGTTTAAAAGCGTAAATTTAAACCAAGAAATACGTAGCTTCATAGTTTTCCTAATTATTGATAATAAGAGTGAAACTTTATCCAAAAAAAGCTTAAAGCTTTAGTCATTCGGCGCGATTTTGGCGCCAGACGGGTTAAATTTTCGCAGCTTGCTTTCTTGCTGGTTTTGCAAACGGCGGCGCGTTTGCGCGGTTTTGCGGTTAAATTTAGCCGTATTTTTATAAATTTTACGCGCCCGGCTAGCCAAACGACGGATTTTTGGGATTTGGCAGCGTAGCTTGCTTTTTAAGCCGCCAATCAAATTCGGCGTAAAATTAAGACCCGACTAGCGCAAAATCGCTACCGTTTTTGCCGTCAAATTTTACCATGCTTTTAAAAGATTAGCGAAAAAATAGCCCACGCCCAAGTTATCGCAGCCGTACCGATAGAAAGACAAACGGCAGCTGAGGCGCAGTCTTTGGCGATTTTAGCTAGCGGATGAAAGTCTGGCGAAACGAGATCCACTACCGCTTCGACCGCGGTATTTAGGCACTCGCAGACTAAAACGAGTCCGAAAACGGCGATCAGCAGTGCGTGCTGTGCCGCAGAAACGGGTAAAAATAGCGAAACTAGCGCGAGCGGAACGATAACGCAAAGCTCAAGGCGAAACGCCGCCTCGTTTTTTAGCATCGCGGCAAGTCCCTCGAATGCAAATTTGGAGTTTTTGAAAAAGTCGTATTTGGGCTTCATATTTTGCCTTTAAATTTGCGCAATGATAGCGTAAATTTGCTTTATAAGGTGCTTTTGCGGACGTTACGATAAACAAAAACGTAGTCAAATTTACCGCTCAAATTTTGAAAAATTTGGCTTGCGTAAATTTACTCCTCGGAAATCTTTGAAGTCCTATAAAGCAGCACAAACGCCGCCGCTCCGATAAGCGCAAAGCTCGCCACCATAGGCGTTAGCGTGCCCCGAAACATCTGTCCGATCGCGACGCCGATAGGAAGCGAGATAAGGGTCGAAGCCGAGCCGATCAGCGCAGCCGCCATGCCCGCGATCTTGCCCATCGGCTCCATCGCCATCGCGTTTAGGTTACCAAAAAGTATGCTCACGCAAAAAAAGCTACTCATGCAAAACGCCATAAAAGCCCACAGCGGCGGCACTCCGTCATACGCGACGACGACGGGCAAAAATGCGACCGCGATGACGCAAAACGTCCCCATAGCGCGCATGCTGAGGTAGCGCATGCCGTAGACCATCACGAGCTTTGCGTTTATCATCGACGCGGCGCCTAGAGCTAGGGCGTTTATAGCAAAATAGATAGGAAACTCGTCGCCTAGCTTGTAACTAACCTCGAAAATCTGCTGAGCGGTGCTGATATAGCTCAAAAACATCCCGAAAATCAGCCCCAAAACGATCGTGTAGCCTGCGGTTCGCCTGTTTTTCACGACCTGCGCGGCTTCGGTTTTTATCAAATTTAGGCTAAATTTATTGCGATTTTGCGCCGGCAGAGTCTCGCTCTGGCGCGCCCCAAACCACGCTAGACACGCAAACCCCATAAAAGTAAGCATCAAAAATATGCTGCGCCAACTATAAATTTTAAAAATAAAGCCGCCGATGATGGGAGCTAGTGCGGGCACGATAATAAAAACGGCCGCGATAAAGCTCATCACGCGAGCCATCGCGCGTCCTTCGTAAAGATCGCGGATAAGCGCCATCGCGATGATCCTAGGGCCCGCAGCGCCTAACCCCTGGAAAAATCTGCTCGCTAAAAGCGCGGTAAAATCGCTCGTAACGACCGAGATAAAGGAGCTTGCCGTAAATATCGCAAGCGCTAGCAGTACGGCGTTTCGTCGCCCGATAAAGTCGCTAAGCGGCCCGTAAAATATCTGCCCGACGGCAAAGCCCGCAAACATCGAGGATATGACTAGCTGGGTTTGATTTATCTGCGTCACGCCAAGGTCTAGGCCGATTTGCATGAGTGCCGGCAACATCGCGTCGGTGCTCATGGCTCCAAGCGAGGTTAAAAGCGCCATGAGAGCGATAAATTCTACGAAAGGCAAGGTTTTGGGGATAAATTTCATATTATTTTCCGCGGTTTTAAATTTAAATGATTGTATAAAAAAACTGCTTAAATTTAAAAAACGGGGATTTTGTGATATTTATGTGATATTTCTCTTATTTGCTTAAATAAAACCGGGCAAAATACGAAAAGCAAATTTACCGAATGCTTTAAATTTAACTTTTCTAGTCGATTTATACCGCTAATAAGAGCAAATTTATCTGATTTAATATCGGCAAAATCGCATTTATATAAATTTGCGAATTTCAGCCGAAAATATCAAAATCGCGGCATAATCCACGACCAGGCATTTGGTATACGATTGAAATTTGATTTCAAAATTTATGACTAGATGATAAAATATTTCTAAAATTTTAGTTTACAAACGGTGTAATATTAATATTTTTTTAAAAAAAAAGTATTATAATTCCATCTCAGAAAGGCACAAGGTTAAGGCGTCTTTATCTGAGTGATAAAGGCTCGTAATAATAAACTCAAATTTCGGCGAAATTTTGAGTTTAAACAAAGGATACCAAATGAACGAAAATTTATCCAGAAGAAGGTTTTTGCAAGGAGCCTGTATCGGCGTCGGAGCTTTGACGCTTAGCGGCTGCGACGACAAAAAGCCTGATAAAAAAGCTTCTAAAAAAGAGGCTTTTAGCGGTAAGGCTAACGGGCTTCCTTCTTGCGATATTCTTATCATCGGCTCGGGCGGCGCCGGGCTGCGCGCAGCGGTTGCCGCTAGAAAAGCCGCCCCGGAGCTTAGCGTCATCGTAGCTACTAAAATGATGCCCTCAAGAAACGCCACCTGTATGGCCGAGGGCGGCATAAACGGCGTGACGAATTTTTCTGACGGCGACTCGTATAAGCTGCACGCCTACGACACGGTTAAAGGCGGCGCGTATCTAGTAGATCAGGACGCAGCGATCAAATTTTGCGAGCTAGCCGGCAAAGCGATAGCCGAGATGGACTATATCGGCACGCTATTTTCCAGAAATCCAAGCGGCGGCGTAGACGCTAAAAAAGGCGACGTACCGGGCGGCGTAGCGCAAAGGATGATGGGCGGCGCCTCAAAACGCAGATGTAACTATTCGGCGGATAAAACCGGTCACATAGTTATGCATGCTTGCTTTGACGAGGCGGTTAGCAACGACGTTAAATTTCTAATGGACTACGAGCTGCTAGATATCGGCGTAGAGGACGGTAAATGCGAGGGCGTCGTACTACGCAATCTCCAGACCGGAGATATAACTCCCGTACTTTGTAAGGCTCTCGTGGTGGCGACGGGCGGATACACGAGGATATTTTACAACAGAACCTCGGTGCCATATATCGCCACGGGCGACGGCGTAGCGGCTGCGGTGCGAGCGGGACTTGGGTTTGAAGACCCCGAGATGATACAGTTTCATCCGACCGGCGTGGCAAACGGCGGCACCCTCATCACGGAGGCGGCTCGCGGCGAGGGTGGATATCTGCTAAACAACAAGGGCGAGAGATTTATGAAAAACTACCACGAGAAGATGGAGCTAGCTCCTCGCGACGTAGTGGCTCGCGCCATCGAGACCGAGATCCGCGAGGGACGCGGCTACGGCGAGGGACTAGGCTCATACGTACTCATCGACGTTAGGCATCTGGGTAAAGAAACCATAATGAAAAAACTGCCTAAAATCAGACACACCGCGCTACTTTTTGAAAATTTAGACCTAGTAGAGCAGCCGGTGCCGATCAGGCCTACCGCGCACTACTCGATGGGCGGCATAGAGGTGGATAAATTTGACGATATGAGCACGAAGATGCCAGGTCTTTACGTGGGCGGCGAGGCATCGTGCGTCTCTATCCACGGAGCTAATCGTCTCGGAGGAAATTCGCTCTCGGATGCGGTAGTAACGGGTCAGCTAGCCGGCAAAGGAGCTAGCGCGTATGCCAAAACGGCTAGCTTTGGTAGCGGCAAAAACACCGAAGAGCTAGCTAAAAAATGGCGCGAGAAATTTAAAAAAGTCGCAAACGGCAAAGGCGAAGCAAACGAAATGTATCTCCTGCGCGAGGAGCTAGGCAAACAAAACTGGGATAATATGGGTATCTTTAGAACCCAGGACAAGCTAGACGCCCTAGAAAAGGCGCTAGAGGATATACAAGCTCGCTACGATAAGCTAAGCGTACCAAACGCAAATCCGGTTATGAATACCGCCTTTACCGACTACGTGGAGCTGGGAAATTTGATCCTGCTATCTCGCTGCGCCTGTTTGGCCGCGCGCAAAAGGCTGGAGAGCAGAGGCGCTCACACCAGGGAGGACTACCCTAAACGAGACGACGTAAATTTCTTAAAACATAGCATCGTGACGCTAAACGACGGCAAGCTAGAGCTTGGCTATAAAAACGTCGTAGTCACGGAATTCTCGCTTGACGGAAGGAAACCGCAATGAAAATAATCATAGACAGATACGACGGTACGCAACACTACAAACAAGCCTACGTCGTGGATAAAAAAGATATAGAGGGCAAGACTTTGCTATCGCTTTTGCTATTTATCAAGCAAAATTTGGACGCGACGCTAAATTTTACCGCATCTTGCCGATCGGCTATCTGCGGAGCTTGCGGCGTGAGGGTAAACGGTCACTCTGTGCTAGCTTGCGACGAAAAGATGGAAGAGCTGCTAGCGACATACGACAATCCAGAGGTTATAACCGTCTCCCCGCTAGCAAATTTTAGAGTGATCTCCGATCTGGTCGTAGACTGGGAGCCTTCTATCGAAAATTTAAGAAAGATCCGCCCGACCTTTATCCCTAAGGATGAGTTTTCTGCCGAAAAAGGCTGTAAACAAACGCAGGCTGAGTACGACAAAATCCAAAAGCAATGGGACTGCATCCTATGCGGATGCTGTGCGTCGGAGTGTAGCAAACTAACTGCCGATAGCAGCGACTATATGGAGCCTTTTGTTTTCACTCACGCGCACAGAGCGACGTTTGACTCTAGGGGTAAAGACCCGATGCTGCACGCCAAGGCCGCGGTTTTAGGCGGTCTGTGGAACTGCGTGCACTGCCAAGAGTGCGCCGACCGCTGTCCTAAAGGTATCAGCGCAGCCGACGATATAGCCGCGCTTAGAGTCTTTACGCAAAAACAAGGCATAAATACCGGCGAAGGCCCGGATCACGCTAACGCCTTCCTTACCGACCTGGTCGAGGGCTCGGGCAGGCTAAATGAAATTTTACTCGCCCTTAGAAGCGAAGGCGCCATGGCCGTAAGTAAAACGGATATAGCGCTAAAACTAATGGGTGCGGGCAAGATGAATCCTTTGCATATATTCGGCGAAGAGGACATCGAGGGTCATAAAGAGTTGGTAGAAATGATAAAAGCCGCGCGCGCCGCCGCGGATAAGGAGTAAAAGATGAGCGCACAAAACGAATTTGCTTTTTTCCCGGGATGCGTCCTAAGTCAAGCGGCAAAAGAGTCTAAAATCTCGCTGGAAGCCATCGCGCCGATACTGGGCATCAAACTACACGAGATCAAAGGCTGGAGCTGCTGCGGCGCCACGCAAGCTCAAGACGTCGATCCTATCGCTACGCTGGTAGCTAACGCTAGAAATTTGGCTCTGGCTGAAGGCATGAATATGCCCGTGCTAACTACGTGCAGCACTTGCTTCCTTACGCTAACGAGAGCCAAAACGGCGCTTGACCGCGGTCAAAAAGATAGGATAAATACCTTCCTAGCTAAGGGCAATATGCAGTATCAAGGCACCACGGAGGTAACCAGCCTGCTTTGGGTGCTTTATCAAAACGTAGAAACGCTAAGGGCTAAAGTCGTTAAGCCGCTTTCAAATTTAAAGGTCGCGCTATTTTACGGTTGTCATAGCCTGCGTCCCGAAAAAGCCACCCAAAACCGCGAAAGCTCGGTAAATCCAAAAAGCTTTGAAACCGTCGTAGAGGCTCTAGGCGCGAAAATAGTACCTTTTGAAAAAAGACTTGACTGCTGCGGATTTCACGCGAGCTATCCGGCCGTAAAATCGGTGCAAAAAATGTCTAGCCAAATAGTAAATAATGCCGACGAAAACGGAGCGGACTGTATCGTTACGCCGTGTCCGCTCTGCCAGATGCAGCTTGATATCTATCAGGAGCGCTACCAAGACGTGCAAAACTCAGACGCCAGAGTGCCTATCATCCATCTCTCGCAGCTAGTGGGCCTTGCGCTAGGACTTAGCAAAGAACAGCTTGGCTTTGAGCACAACATCGTAAACACTAATAGCGTCAAAGTAGGCTAAATTTGATGATTTTCGCGGACGAAGCGGGCTATCTTTAGCCTGCGTTTCGTCCGTTTTTATGTGCTTTTGAGTAAGCGGTGACGAGAGATGTGTAAATTTAAGACGTATCTACCAGCGTAGCTAACTGGGGTTTGGATAAAATAACAATGAAGAAACTAACAGTAAAATTTAGAATATTTTGTCATAGTTTCTATTGGAATGTGAGAAATTGCGGTATATATTAAAAGCGTATTATTCCTTTAGTAACCGTAAGCGCCTCAAACAATCTTAGTTTAAGTTTATTTGGTTATAATCCTAACTTACATTTTGTATCATTTGTCGGCCCATTCGTCTAGCGGTTAGGACACCAGCCTCTCACGTTGGTAACACGAGTTCGAGTCTCGTATGGGTCACCATCTATCTATAATCTACCTATTATATATAGCGCGATAAATCCTTATGAATTTTAAATTTTTTTGTTGAGCGTCGAATTTTAGGGAAGAAATTCCTTATGTAATTTTACTTAAATCTAGCTTAGAAATAAGCCTGAGCTCAACAGCCGCCGAATTATAGCATATTTGTCAATGAAATGGGCTACGATTTCTGGCGAGCTAAAACCCTTCCATAGCACGTTCGATTTTGATACGATATCCGAAAATTTTAAAATTTTCAAAGGAGATTGTATGAAAAAATTTGACGTGGAAAAGCTCACGAGCGATGGAAAAATTGAAAAGGTTTACGGAGTTTCTACCATAAACGGCTTTTGCGTCAAGGTCTACAGGTCAGGGCGGAAAAAATTCTATTACCGCAGAAGAGTAGGAAACGGTAGGAGCAAGTATATTCTTGTGGGTGAGTATCCTATATATAATATAGACTCTGCGCGGGAAAAATTATTAGAGCTTAAGCAAAGCTATGAGTTTGGCGTCTTTATCTCAAAAGATGAAGATGCCACATTTGTCGATATTATGAGAAAAGCTCTCATAGACTACTATTCAAATTCTAAAGCATCAACTCAACGCACTTGTAACATTAGAACAAACCATCTTGTGAACCATTTTAAAAACACCAAAATACTTGACGTCACGCCGCAGCAAATAAAGGATATATATAATGAAATAGAAAGCTCGGGGCTTTTGGCTACGCTCAAACGCATAAATCAAATTATGTGCATAACCTACAAATATGCCGAGAAGCACGGATATATCAGCAAAGATATGAATCCGCTCCCCGGGGTGAACTACAAAGACATATGAAAATTCTAAGGCGGCACATCATCCAAAATTAACAAGCATTGAAGATATAGCAAATTTTCTCGAAAATTTGTGCAGTGCGAAGGACGATAAGCTTCATTATACGCTAGCTACGCTTTTTACAATGCTTACGGGTATGCGGTCGGACTCCGTAGTCGGCTTAAAGTGGAGCTATTTCAACGAGGACTTTTCAAAGATGACATATCCGAAGGAAAAGCTCAAAGGCGAGAAGGCGAGCGAGGCAAATCGCGAAGACTTAGTTCCGCCGATTTGCCCTATTTTGCAAAACATACTCCAAAAATATAAAAAGACCATAAATCCTTTTGCGACGTATAGACGTGATTCGGAGGATGTTTTTGTCGGAATACGCGGACGTATTAACAGAGACGGACTGCGAATGTTCGTAAAAGAGCTTAGTGACGACAAAATCACGCCGCACGGTCTCAGGGGCACTTTGACGACTTGGTCAAAAAAGAGATTAGACCATATGGTGCCATTATTTTTTATCAAAATGTTTCTCCATCAAAAACCGAGCAAGGACGAAATCGAAGCTGCGTATACGGAAATTCACTATACAGACAAATAGGTTCAGGAGCAGCTTTTGAAGCTCGGAGTATGGTACTCCATTTCTTAGAAGCCAATTTGACTATGTTACGCCAATTTTGGCAAAGCTCTATTAAATACTAGGTAGAGGGTTTAAAATTTAAGGTTGCTCGAAAAAGAGCCAGAAATAAAAAAAGAGCGAGCAGTAACTCAACTCCCTTCAAAAATTGACCTGAGAAAGGAGGTCATTATGAATTCAAAAATTGATGAAATCATAGCGCAAAATTGCTTAAAAATCGATTACGAAAACGGTAAAAATACCGCTCCTATAAGGCTTCTTGACGCTAAGTCTTCGCCAAAACCTTTGGAACGAGCACGAAAATATAAACTAATGGACATAGACACAGAAAATTGGTTGATTCCTTACGTTCTTAGTAAACAAAGTATCATAGTATTATACGCTCCGGCTGATTCCAGAAAGACCTTTGCGGCGTGGGGACTAGCGAAATTTTCTTACTTAACCCAAAAAGTTTCCGAAGTTTTCTATTTTGACGGGGATAACGGTATACCGGTTCTCTTTGGGCGCGGAGTTGAAGAACTCACGAAATATTCTAAATTTAACTATATCTCTTTAAATAATCCTCGCATTCACCGAGATTTTGAAGAGGTTGATAATTTCAAACTTTTAAAAGATATAGCAACAAATTCCGATGAAGATTTATCGAGTATGTTATTCATCTTCGATAGCTTAAAGGACTTTGTCGTTGAGCTAGATATGGAAAACGGTCGGGATATGAAGAAATTTTTCCGCGAATATATTATGAATTTAAGGCTTCGAGGGGCCACAGTCATAATATTGCATCATAGCAACAAAGTGGTTAAAAATCCCGACGATACAGTAAATACAAATCAGCTAACTTTTGCGGGAAGCCAGCAGATTCTCAATTCCATCGAAACTGCATATATGGTAGTTCCTAGCAACTGCGATACGGCGCAACAGGACTGCTATCTAAGGTATGAATTCATTGGTGAAAAACGACGTATCGGCGGAAACCGTTTTGAACTGACGGTGCACACTTTGCCTGGTGAAGGACATCGGAATTTAGATATAGAGCTTAATGTGCCAGAAATTACGTCTTATGTCCGAAACAAAAAAGAGCTTGGGATGATTGAGAAAATTATAAAGGTTTTAGCTGAAGGCGATTTAGAACTTAATTCCGTCTACAAAAAACTAAAAAGAAATAGGCGAGACAAATTCGTTGAGAAAATTTTAAAGGATTATGAGCTAATTTTTTGGCGGGCGTATTTCTTTGCTAGAAAAAATACTTAAAATTAATATATAATAAATGATATATGAGGTAAATAATGAAAATTCGGTCGACTTTGCGTAATTTTCAGCTTAGACTAATACTTTGTAAACATCGATGTAGTCGAGCTTTTTGGCACTTTAGTGTTGAAAACATAGTAAAATCCCGTGTATTTGGGAGAATTTTATGCCGCAGATAGATTAATCAAAAATAGCAGATATTCTAAACAGTCTACTAACATACAGCATAAATCGAGGCGAAAACTTAATCCAAGATTTTGAAAAATCAGTCAACAATTTTAATAAAAATGTGGATAGCTTGACAAATACGCTCAGCGCTTGCACATCCGAGATTCAAGAGCTCGCCAAAATCTTAGCAAATGCCCCAAAAATCTCAAAGACTCTCAAACTATCGAGTTTAGCGGCAAGTTTTGTTGCGGGAGCTGCATTCGCAGCCTTGATATACGCATATCCATTAAGCTCTATCACGTATAAATTTATACAAGCGGAAGTAGATGTCAAAGAATTTTCGACTAAGTATACCGAGCTCGAAAACTATACGCTAGTCTTGAAAAATCAAAACGAAGCCTATAAGAGAACTTTGGACAAGACGCTAACCAAAAACGGTGTAGAAAAATTTAGAGAAATTTATATGGAAGAGCTAGAGAAAATTAAGGAGGAATCAAAATGAAATCCAAAATAACGCCCATACGGTTTAAGCTCGCCGACTATTTTGAGCTTGAAGAAAAAGCCCAAAAAATGGGGCTCACTGTCTCGGATTATATCCGTCAAGCCGCTTTGAATAGCAAAATAGTCGAGAAAAAATTTCTCTCGCTCGGCGATGCTGGACGATTGAGCAAGAGTCTTGGAAATTTTAACCAAGCAATTTTGCTCGCGCACGTGGCAGCAAAGCGTAACGACGACTCAAAATTCATCGAACAAATGAATATACTTATTGAGAAATGCGAAGATATAAAGTCTGAGCTACTAAAATTTGTAAAGGAATTTATGGAAAAATGATAAGCAACATAACGCTAGGCAAGTCAGGATTACCTGAATACTTGGAGAGTGGGCGTAAGGCAAGCTCGCAATATACGCGAGATGAAAAAGACCATAGGCTTTTTATAGACGGTTCGGAAGAGGCCTTAAAAGACTCTGTCGATTGGGTTTTGAAAAACAAAAACTGGAAGAATAGCTACTATCACGCCACCTTGTCCTTTACCAACGACGAGTGGGAGCAGTTGTCCAAAGAAGAAGGCAAGCTTCAAGAGGTTGTGCAAGAATATATTAGGCTAAATTTTCCAAATCATTCGCTCAATGAGATGATTTACCACGCAGAAGCTCACGTGCCGAAAATTCTTTACGAGCCAGCCGAGCCTAAGCGAGGCGGAGCGCACGCAAAATATTCTGAAACCGAGCTCGTAGAGCGACATCCGCACATCCATCTTGGCATAAGTTTGCAGAACGCATTATAATTCAGGTCAAGTCAGCGCAGGGGGCATAAAAGGCATAGCCTCTCGTGCAAAAAGTATTGAATTTAAGCAGTGCTGTGATGAGATACTTTGTGCCAAATTTGACCTTACCCCAGCCGTGGTTGGGGGAAGGAAAAGAGCCAGTAAAAAGAAAAAGCCTCGAAGAAAATTTGAGGATTTGGGAGAAGTATGAGCGTGCGGCGAAAGGTCGGTCAAAAGGAAAGGAGCTTAAGTCTACGCTAGATACGAATATAGACGTCGTGGACGTAGTTTACGGGGATTTGCCTAAAACAAATCTCCCAAAAGTCTTAGCCATTAAGGATGATGAGATAGCCTTAAAGGAGCTGGCAAAATTTCGTCTGAAGAATTTAAAGCAAATATACAACCCATCAGAAGTCGAAGGACAAATAGACGGACAAGTAATGACTAGACTGCGCGAGATAGATAGTGAAAAGCTGATACCTTTTTTCTCACAGTACTTTGGCATCCCTGCCGATAAAATCCGAAAAAGCGAAAACGAAAACAAGATTGAAATCTTTCAGGACGGTAAGTGGAAAAAAATTCAAATACGGACTTTTGCTCGAAAATTTTAGGACTAGATAAAGAAGAGACCGTAAAATTGGTCACAGTTTTTTCTGCTCTTGATGCTGCTGGGGTCGGAGTTGAAAAGCTAAGCACAGTTATAAGAGGTAAAGAACTCGTAAAAAACATCGCAAACATCGCGCTTGACGAACTAGGATATAAATTTCAGAATATCCCTAGCATAAAAATGTCCGTAAGCCGAAATTTAGACCGCCTTTTGCCTGAAGAACGGATAAAGAAAATCAAGGCTAAAAACCCAGATAAGCCAGTATATTCCGCAGAGACTGGCTTTAAAACCGAACACTTCGGCTCACTGGTGGAGACGGCTGAAGCTTTGGACTATACAAAAATTGCAGGATTTTCCGTAGCAAATTTTCGTAGTGGAAAAAGAGCTAGCGACAATATCGAGAGTCTAAACTCGGTTATAATTTTAGATGTCGACTCTAAGTATAAAGAGTATGAGATAACCATTGACGAAATGAAAGAGAAGCTTGAAGCACTCAACATCTCAGCCTTAATCTTACCCACTGCTTCGCATACGGCTGAGCTAAATAGGTTCAGGGTTATAATCCCAACAGAAAAATCTTTCGAGCTTAATGTAAGTTACGATTATTGGAAAAGCGATTATAATGTATATATAGACAAATTCGTTGATTTGCTAAAACTAGACCCTGTAAAAATAAGAGAAACGCTAGATAATGCTAGATATAGCCCGGCTCAGTTTTATTACGGTTCTGCACCCGATACAACGGCTACTCTCACGAACGGAAAAGTTTTTGACAACTTGGATATGCTAGAAAAAATATATCAAGAGCGCGAGCGGATAAATGTGGATATAAAACTAAAAAATCAAGAGAAAGATTATCTTGCTGCAAAGAGTGAGATAGAGATGTATGCTAATAATCAAGACGAGGATTTAAGCAAGTTTGATATCGGGGCAGATAATGACAAAGCCCTTACAAGAACAGTGTTTAAAAATATAAACTCTACAATAGATATACTGGAAGCTGCGAAACTTCGATGCCCTAATTCAAAAATTTTAAGGGAAGGTAGATATCAAATTTTATATACCGGAGATTCGGAGTGTGATGGAAATAGAAACCTTATCACAAGTCGAGGGGTATTTAATTTCGCAAAATGAAAAATACGGACGGCGTTCGATTTTTTGAAAGATTATATATGGAATTACTAAATGATAGAATCAAGGAATTTAACAACGGATTTATGATTCCGATGGACAGGAAGGAAAATCTCAAAAATTTTTTAATGGATAATCTGCTAGTAGTCAAAGAAGCTGAGCAGCCGATAGAGCTTAAGCGCATTGACATTAACAACGGCAATAACTATGCAAAGTTGATAAAGCAAAAATTCCCCGAGAAGTATTCGCAAATATGCTTGATTAACTATTCGGGTATAGTTAAAAACCTTCAAACAAAACCGATAGAGAAAGAAATTAGGATGCCAGCTCCGGCTATTTCTAAGAAAATTTCAAACAACGACGAGATGAATTTTTGAAATTTATACTTTTCTTTTTTTTGTGATAAGAGAGTTGTTTTGAGAAGGCAGAGGCTGCGAGCTCTCGCCTCTTTTGCCTTCCCTGAATTTCCTATCGGACCTTCTAAGGTCGGTCCTCTCTTTTTCCGCTGGGCTGACAAGCAGTACTCAAAATAGAGATAGGCAAGCCAGCGTCCGCTTTGGCTTGCAACCCCCCCCCACCTCCCGAACGGGTAAGAATATATTCAGGATTCCCGAATGGGAGATTCTGTTTTTAAGGGGCGATACGGGAGCGAGTAGTAACCTAGGAATATACCTGAGCGGACGCGAAGGTGTATTACAGGTTGCATACGAGCCTGCATCTGATTAGCTCGGAATATTTCTATCAAAAAGGCAGAAAAAATGATAATAGATGCCGTTCAGGCGGTTGCAATACATGATATCTTTGATATCAAATCGTGCAATATTATTTGATATCAAAGATATCAAAGAGTGCCACAAAAATCTTACGGATGGTCGCTTGCCGACTATAAATTCGTTAGAATACGCAGAAAAAAAGGAGGCAAGCAAGAGCCTCCGCCCATTTTGGAGCGAACGGAAAAGAAGGACAGCTGAGAAAAAGAGCGGAGAAGGGGCGAGCGTGTGAGCCCCTGACCACACACACCAACTCATTTATCACGCAAAGAGGAAATTTTTAATTTTTAGTGGCTATTTTTGATAAAATCTTGACAAAAACTCAGAAACGTGCCATTCTAATGTTAGAATTTTCAGATAGTAATCGAATATGTCGATATGTGCCGATTCTAAGGTTACTTCGTAGGGGTTACCATATATCTATTATATATAACATAAAGGCTCATGAAGTTAAAAACTTCTAAATGAGTTTTCTTCCAAAGAGAGTGCGTCCTATTAATATCAAACAAAGTGAAGCTAAGCATAAGAAGTTGTGATTTGCTTTATTATTGTAAACAGATGGCGTTATGCTAAATATAGATCAAAGCATAGCGTAATGATCACCGTGTAAAAGCTAAGTAAAAGCAAATTTCTTGCTTCATCTAAAGGAGTACATTTTAATTTAGTTGCATTTGTGGTTTTTAAAGCATAACTACGAACATAGAGAGGTAGAGTTTAGATATATAATAGCAGTAGAGATATGAAATAATCAAAACACTTACGAAGCGACGTTTCTATCAAAGAGTGTATCCCATCCTTCCGAAATTCATATAATACATTACATATATAGAAAGGCAAAACAGCGGCTAAGAATTAGCTTGAGTTTAATCGAGTCTAAGATATTCTAGATTTATCATCTATTTTTATAGCATAGTTCTAGCTTTAAAAATAGAAAAATTACTAACATATGGCACCCAAGATGGTATCTAACCAAACCTTAAAGCTTTGAAACATATATAAAATAGGGATTTATAAAAAAATGGTGGTTAGAGGCGACTTACAGAAGTGTATTAAAGGACGTATGTATCGCTATTTGATGTATACATTTGATATAAAAAATGTCAAAATATGAATTCAATGTTCCTAAGTTTCACGAGATTAGGAAAATGGTTATGAAAATTCCAGTTTTCAAACTATTATTTCTGTAATGCCGCATTCTAGGGCTTTCGCAAGCGTTGAGGCTTATTTTTTAGGTTTAGAGGGCTTAAAGTATCTCAATATTAACTTTTTTACTTAAGATTTTATATTTTTGTGTCGATTTTTGGCTCGAGGCTTAATTAAGCTTCGTTGTCTTAAAATTACCTGATATTTCACGCTTGCCACTCGTTGGTTTTGTAAATGCCTAAAAGTTTAATGGCGTCTTTGTCGATCAAGTAGGGTATTACATAACCTTTGGCGATTAGCTCTCTTTTGTCGTCCGTTATCGCTCGTCCTAGGCGCGGATTATCCTCCAAAAGTTCCACAGCGTCCAGTAGCTTACCGACAAAACCCTGCGCTCTGTTTGGGTTATCTTTTGCGATAAAGTCAAATACAACCCTTAACTCGCGGTTAAAACGAGCCGTGCGCTTAATTACCATTTGGCTATCTCGTTGCGTATTCCCTCTAGCGGATAGGTTTCAAGGTCGCCGCGCCTGATCGCTTCAATGTCGGCTTCATATTCGCTAAAGCGCGATTGATATTTAGCCTCATCGCTTAGGCTTAGCTTCACGCCGTCAAATTTGGCTAGCGTGATTAATATCTCTCTCGCCTTTTCTATGAAATCGGCGTTATCTGCTTGTATGGTTAGAGTTTGCATATCCTAGCCTTTGTTTTAAAATCCGCTCTTATTTTAACCGCTTGGGGCTTAGGGCTTAATAAAGCGGTCATTTCCGTAGCCATTAAGCTGTTTTGCGCTGACGGTAGCGATATTTACTTATCGGCTAGGCGGTCATTTTTGCGCTCATTTCATCAGCTCTATTTTGAGCCTGCGCCGATAGTGACGATATTTTAGCTTTGGCTGGGCGCTCATTTTGGGGCTGTTAATTTTTACCTCCTAGCGATGCTGAATATGTGCTTTTGCTGTTAAATTTTTATGTTTCGATAATGCTGTTTAATACCGCCTTTAACAATGTTTGCGGCTTGATTGTTTCTCGATACTTTTCCTTAATACTTTTCCGAAAAATACAACGCGCAAAAAATGAAATGCACCCGGCCGATGTTTTGGCTACTCGGTCGTAGAGAT